>NZ_DUOE01000184.1 GCF_012838985.1 Corynebacterium sp.
AGGACAGGTGGGATTCCGTCGTGCCGGTCTTGGCGGCGGCCTGACCGCCCCAGCCGGTGACGGAGGCCGCGCGGGCACCCGTGCCGGAGATCAGATCCTCGGCCATGCCGTCCGCCAGGGCGTTCGCGACACCCTCGTCGACAGCCTGCTCGCAGTCGGGCCGCTCGAGGAAGACCTGCCGGCCCTCCCGGTCGGTGACCGAGGAGATCGGGGTCGGCTCACACCAGCGGCCCCCGGAGGCCAGGGTGGCACCGACGTTGGACAGCTCCAGCGGGTTCACGGCCGTCGGACCGAGGGTGTAGGAACCGAGGTTGGCGTTCCGCATGTAGTCGGCGATGGAGTTCTCGGCGTCGAAGGTGCCCGGCTTCTCGTAGCTGCGCAGGCCCAGCTTCACGGACATGTCGACGACCGCGGGGACCCCGACATCCTCGATGAGCTTGATGAACGTGGTGTTGGGGGAGTGGGCCAGCGCCTCCCGCAGGGTCATCTGCGGCTGGTAGGTGCCGGCGTTCTCCACGCAGTAGGTGTTGGGCGGGCAGTTCGCCGCACCGCCCGTGCCCAGGCCGCGGGCCTCGTACCGGGCGGGGACGTCGAGAACCGTCTCCAGGCCCATGCCCTTCTCGATCGCCGCGGCGGCGGTGAAGACCTTGAACACCGAACCGGCGCCGTTGCCCACCAGGGAGCTGGTCTGCGGCAGGACCGTCTCACCGGCCTCCAGGTTGAGGCCGTAGTTGCGGGAGGAGGCCATGGCGAGGATGTCGCGGGAGTCCCGGCCCGGCTGGATGACGTTGATGACCTCGGCGACGCCGGTGGCCATCGGGTCGACCGCCCGGGTGGCCGCCGCCCGCGCGGCATCCTGGGTCTGCGGATCCAGGGTGGTGTTGATGGTGTAGCCGCCGTCGAGAAGCTGGTCGCGGCTGAGTCCCTTCTCCGCGAGGTAGGAGAGGACGTAGTCGCAGAAGAAGCCGCGGTCACCGGCGGCGATGCAGCCGTTGGGGAGGGTGGCGGGGGCGTCGAGAATGCCCAGCGGCTCCGCGATGTGGGCCTCGGCCTGCTCGGCGGTGAGGTGGCCGTTGGCGGCCATCGCCCGCAGCACCGTGTCGCGGCGGTTCGTCGCGCCCTCGGGGTTGGTGTACGGGTTGAGGAACTCGGAGGACTGGACCATGCCGGCCAGCATCGCGGCCTGGGGGACGGTCAGCTCGGCGGCGCTGGTGCCGAAGTAGGTGCGGGCGGCGGCCTCCACGCCGAAGGAACGGTTACCGAAGGGCACCAGGTTGAGGTACCTCGTCAGGATGTCGTCCTTGGAGAGGTTCCGGTCCAGGTCGGAGGCCATGCGCATCTCACGCAGCTTGCGCGGGATGGACTGCTCGACGGCGGCGGCCTGCTCCTCCTCGTCCTTCGCGTCGATGAAGAGGAGGTAGTTCTTCACGTACTGCTGGTTGATCGTCGACGCACCCTGCTCCACGCCGCCGGCCAGGACGTTGGTCACCATGGCACGTGCGGTGCCCTGGATGTCCACGCCGTCGTGCTCGTAGAAGCGGTGGTCCTCGATGGAGACGATCGCGGCCTTCATGTGCTGCGAGATCTGGTCGTTCTCCACCGCGTACCGACGCTGGTTGTACAACCACGCGATGGGCTGCCCCGCGGCGTCGTTGATGGTGGTCACCCCCGGGGTGGTGCCGTCCGTCAGGTCGGCGAGGTTGGACTGCATCGTCTCGTTCGTCCGGACGATGGCCGCGCCGGAGATGCCCGCCACGGGGGACAGGGCGAGGGCACCGGCCAGGCCGGCGATCACGGCGGCGGCGGTCATGTTAGCCAGGGATTTCCACACAGACACGCCACTACCCTACGCAGAGATGGGGGGAGGAGGGAACTAATGATTGCCCCTAGAAGTGTGACGTATTCGACTTCTTGTTATGCCTGTGAATAGACTTACATGCAGTAAATCGGCATTGTGACCTGCATTTGTGGGTCACACGACGTACTGGCAGTTAACGGTCTTGTCTGATTGGAGAGCACGATGGCAACCCCCCTCGCCGGAGAGTCCTTCCGTTCCCCGTTCGAACCCCCGCAGCAGCCCGTCTGTTACGAGCGTGGCGAGTGGATCACCCAGGCCAAGTGCCGCGCCGGTGATCCGGACGCCCTCTTCGTCCGCGGCGCAGAGCAGCGCAAGGCCGCCGTCATCTGCCGCCACTGCCCGGTCGTCACCGAGTGTCGCGCCGACGCCCTCGACAACAAGGTCGAGTTCGGTGTGTGGGGTGGTCTGACGGAGCGTCAGCGTCGCGCCCTCCTGCGCAAGAACCCGCACATCACCAACTGGGCGGAGTACCTCTCCTCCGGTGGGGAGCTCCACGGGATCTGATCCGGACCCCCGCGGGTACTGTGGTGGCATGACCATTTGGGAATACGCCACTGTTCCGCTGCTCAGCCACGCCACGAAGCAGATCCTCGACACCTGGGGCGAGGACGGCTGGGAGCTCGTCACCGTCATGCCGGGACCGAACCCGGAGAACGTCGTCGCCTACATGAAGCGGGAGAAAGCGTGATGACGACCATTTCCGCGCGCCTCGAGCGCCTGCAGATCACACTGCCGACCGTCGCCGCCCCCGTCGCGGCCTACGTCCCCGCGGTGCGCACCGGTAACCAGGTGTGGACCTCCGGCCAGCTGCCCTTCGTCGACGGCCAGCTCATCGCCACCGGCAAGGTGGACGAGGACGTCACCCCGGAGGCGGCCACCCGCCTCGCCCGCACCGCCGCGCTCAACGCCCTGGCCGCCGTCGATGACCTCGTCGGCATCGACAACGTGACCCGCGTGCTCAAGATCGTCGGTTTCGTCGCCTCCTCGGACGGCTTCACCGGCCAGCCCGCCGTGGTCAACGGTGCCTCCAACCTCATGGGGGAGATCTTCGGTGAGGCCGGCGCTCATGTCCGTTCCGCGGTCGGTGTCTCCGAGCTGCCGCTGGGCTCCCCGGTGGAGATCGAGCTCGTCGTCGAGGTCGCCGACTAGTTCTCCCCGGCGCTGATTGTTCTGTCATTCGGTTCGGCAGGCCGGGATAACCGGGCTAAGCTGGTGCGCATGGAGCATCCTGCCTACAGCCAGCTTCGACCGATATCAGATTCCGTGTCTGTCGTCCTGTGCCCGAATCCGGGGTACGCGTCCCTCGAGGGGACGAACTCATGGGTGATCCGTGCTGAGGGGGACTCCCACAGCATCGTGATCGACCCGGGCCCGGAGGATGAGGGGCACCTCAATGTCCTCGGTGCCAAGGCTGAGACGGTGGGTCTCATCCTGCTGACGCACCACCACCCGGACCACGCCGACGGCGCCCACCGCTTCCGCCAGCTCACCGGCGCCCCGGTCCGCGCCTTCGACGCCACCGCCTGCGCAGGCGACGTCGAGCCGCTCGTCGACGGTGAGATCGTCTCCGTCGACGGCGTCACCCCGCAGATCGAGGTCGTGCACACCCCCGGCCACACCGCCGACTCGGCGTGCTTCTTCATCTGGTCCGGCAAGCCCGGTGCCTCCACCCTGGAGGGCATCATCACCGGTGACACCATCGCCGGCCGCCACACCACCATGATCTCCGAGACCGACGGCGACCTGGGCCAGTACATGGACACCCTGCGTCTCCTGGAGGAGCGCGGCAAGGACGTGCGTCTGCTGCCGGGCCACGGCCCGGAGGGCGATGACCTGTCCGCCTACGCCCGCAAGTACATCGACCGCCGTGAGCACCGTCTCCGCCAGATCCGCGAGGTCCAGGCCCGTCTGGGCGAGGACGTCGACCTCAAGACCCTCATCGACGAGATGTACGACGACGTCGACCCGGTCCTGCGTCACGCCGCCGAGCAGTCCACCCGCGTGGCCCTGCGCTACCTGGAGAAGCAGTCCGCAGAGACTGCCGAGTAGAACCCCGCTGACACGGGAGAACCCGCCGTCCCCTCTCCTGAGGGGCGGCGGGTTCTTCCTTCTGTGCTGCTTTTCGGGGTGGCGTCAACGGGCGCGCTTGGCCAGGGACTCGGTGTCCACGATGAGGACGGACTTGCCCTCGAGGCGGATCCAGCCGCGGTGGGCGAAGGTGGCCAGGGCCTTGTTCACGGTCTCACGGGAGGCGCCGACGAGCTGGGCGATCTCCTCCTGGGTGAGGTCGTGGTTGACGCGCAGGGCGCCACCCTCCTGGGAGCCGAAGCGGTTGGCCAGCTGCAGCAGCGTCTTGGCGACGCGGCCCGGCACATCCGTGAAGATCAGGTCGGCGAGGGAGGCGTTGGTGCGGCGCAGGCGGCGGGCCAGGACGCGCAGCAGCTGCTGGGCGATCTCCGGGTGGTCGGACACCCACTGCTTGAGCATGTCCGAGTTCATGGTGGCGGCCTGCACCTCGGTGACGCAGACCGCGGAGGAGGTGCGCGGACCCGGGTCGAAGATGGACAGCTCGCCGAACATGTCGGACGGTCCCATGACGGTGAGCAGGTTCTCGCGGCCATCGGTCGCGTGGCGGGCGAGCTTCACCTTGCCTGCCGTGATGATGTAGAGGCGGTCTCCGGGTTCGCCCTCTTCGAAGATGGTCGTTCCACGGGGGAAACGGACGGTCTCCATGTCCTTGATCAGGTTGCTCACGGCAACCGGATCCACTCCCTGGAAGATTCCGGCGCGGGACAGGATCTCCTGTACACCTTCCACTTGTCGCTCCTCGGTTCTGTGACGGCACGCCGGGAGGACCCCTGGATATGTGGTCGTGTCCCTGTTGAAGGCACAGGTGTGACTCTCGGCGCAGTGTGTTCCTCACCACCCTACCGTGCAATTGGTCACTTGCGGGACTGGTGTGGGAAATTTGTCACATTATCCCGTTTCACGTGGCAGTGCGAATCGTCAGGAATCGTCCCGCGGGGGGAGGATCCAGGACTCCAGCTTCTCCATCTGCATGGCGAACAGGGCGAGGACGAGGGGAGCGGCGACGACGAGCACGACAGTCATGTCCAAACATCGTAGTGGCTAAGCTGTCCGGTATGCCGGTCAGATCCTCCTCCACCCATCCCGCCGCCCGCGGCGTCGAGACTGACCTCGGACTCACCCGCCGGGCACGCCGCATCAACCGGGCCCTGGCCACGGAATATCCGGACGCGCACTGCGAACTCGACTTCACGTCCCCCTTCGAGCTGACGGTGGCCACGGTGCTCTCCGCCCAGACGACGGACGTCCGCGTCAACCAGGTCACGCCGGAGCTCTTCCGTCGCTTTCCGACGCCCGCGTCACTCGCCGCCGCCGACCCGGGGGAGATGGAGGAGATCCTCCGTCCCCTGGGATTCTTCCGGGCGAAGGCGCGCAGCCTCATCGGCCTGGGGGAGTCACTGCTCGCGCACTTCGACGGGGAGATCCCCCGGGACCTCGAGGACCTGGTCACCCTGCCCGGTGTGGGCCGGAAGACGGCGCTGGTGGTGCGGGGCAACGCCTTCGGGCTGCCGGGGCTGGCCGTCGACACGCATGTCAGCCGCCTCGCGCAGCGCCTCATGCTGACGGAGGAGACGGACGTGCTCAGGATCGAGCAGGCGCTGTGCCGGCGCATCGAGAAGAAGGAGTGGACCATGTTCTCCCACCGGATGATCTTCCACGGTCGGCGGGTGTGTCACGCCCGGCGGCCGGAGTGCGGGGTGTGCGTCATAGCGAAGGACTGCCCCTCCCGGGAGGTGGCGGCATGACCCGGCAGGCGGTGTGGACCCTCGTCATCGGCGTGCTGCTCACCGTGGCGGTGGTGGCCGGTGCCTTCACGATGCTGCGGACCGTCAACGACCCTGAGCCCGGCACCGCCGCCCCCGAGAACGCGGGCACCCTCGACACCGACGCGCTCATCAGCGACGTCGGCGAGCGCCCCGACTGTCCCGCCACCGGGGCCGGGGGAGTGGAGCTGGACTGCCTCGGAGGGGAGAACGCGCCGGTGGCGTCGTCAGGCATCACCGTGGTCAACGTGTGGGCCTGGTGGTGCGGACCGTGCCGCGACGAGCTGCCGTACTTCGACGAGTTCGCCGCCGCGCACCCGGAGTACACGGTCGTCGGCGTGCACGCGGACCGGAACCCGGGCAACGGCGCCGCCATGCTCGATGAGCTGGGCATCTCCCTGGCCAGCTACCAGGACCTGGACAACACCTTCGCGGGCACGCTCGGACTGCCGGGCGTCATCCCGATCACCGTCGTCTTCGACGGCGATGAGCAGGTGAAGCTCTTCCCCCGCACCTTCGATTCGGCGGCGGAGCTGGAGGCGGCCGTGACGGAGGCCGTGGAGGCGGGGACCGGACGATGAGGATGGATTTCGGCCCGGACCACCCGGGCCAGAACGTTGACCTGCACCCCCACCGTGCGCCGCGGTGGATGCGTCGGCTCATCAGCGGGGTGGACGGCGCCTACCGCCACCCGGACGTCCGCAGCGTCGACGCCCGCGGCCGGGAGACGATGAATCAGACGGGCCGCTCGGCGGCGGTGCTCATGCTCTTCTCCGGGGCCGACCACCTGCAGGCCGACCCTCCGGAGGACGCCGCGGTGCTGCTCACCCACCGTTCGCCGTCGATGCGCTCCCACTCCGGGCAGATCGCCTTCCCCGGCGGCCGCGTCGACCCGACGGACCTCAACCCGGTCGACGCCGCCCTGCGGGAGGCGTGGGAGGAGACCGGCCTGGACCGCACCACCGTCACCCCGGTCGCCGCGATGGAGCCGGTGCACATCCGGGCCTCCGGCTACCCGGTGCACCCGGTGCTGGGGCACTGGCACACGCCGGGGGAGGTCGGGGTGGCCAGCCCCGCGGAGGCGGACGACGTGTTCCCCGCCCACCTCTCGGACCTCATCGACCCGCGCAACCGGCTCATGGTCGGGTGGGCGGGCTGGACGGGGCCGGCGTTCACCATCAACGACTACCTCGTGTGGGGCTTCACCGCGGGGCTGCTCTCGGCGCTGCTGCACCAGGCGGGCTGGGAACAGCCCTGGGACCGGGAGACCACCCTCGACCTGCAGGACACGCTGGCGAAGTCCCGTAACGACGAGCCTCGTTATTCCGAACCGGCCAACCGGGTAAGATTCCTCCGATAACCCGCCACCACTGTTAGGACCTGAACGACCCGTGACCCCCGCCCTCCTCATCGACGGTCTCGTTCTGCTGGTCCTGCTGTCGGCGGTCACCATCGGCTGGCGGCAGGGGGCGTTCGCCTCGGTGCTGTCCACCGTCGGCGTCATCGCCGGTCTCATCATCGGTGTCGCCCTGGCCCCGCCGGTCATGCAGCTCACCGATTCGGTGGCGCTGCGTTTCCTGCTCGGGCTGGGCACGATCATCATGCTCGTCGGCCTGGGCAACCTCGTCGGCGGGATGCTGGGCGCCTCGGTGCGGGAACGGATGCGCATGCGTTCCTCGCAGACCATCGACTCGGCGGTCGGGGCGCTGTTCTCCGCGCTGGCCACGCTCATCGTCATCTGGCTGATCTCCATCCCCCTGGCGACGGGGCTGACCGGTTCCGTCAGCCAGGGCATCCGCAACTCGGTGATCCTCGGCGCGGTGGACCGCAGCACCCCACCGGTCCTGGCGGATCTTCCCAACCGCATCACGGTGCTTCTCGACGACTCCGGGCTCCCACCCCTGTTCGCCCCCTTCGACGAGCCCCCGGCCCGCGAGGTCGCGGCACCCGACATCCGGGTCGAGGACCACGAGCTGGTGGAGCGCCTGCGTCCGGCCGTCGTCCACGTCCAGGGTGACTCGGACGAGTGCCGCCGCCGTCTCATGGGCTCCGGCTTCGTCACCGCCCCCGACTACGTGGTCACCAACGCCCACGTCGTCGCGGGCACTCAGACCGTGCGCCTGGACACCGTTTTGGGTGTGAGGGAGGCGGACGTCGTGTACTACAACCCGGGCGTCGACATCGCCGTCCTCCACGCCCCGGACCTGCAGCTGCCCGCCCTGTCCTGGGCCGACGTCCCGGCGGAGTCCGGGGCCGACGCCATCGTCATGGGCTTCCCCCAGTCGGGTCCCTTCGAGGCCGCCCCCGCCCGCGTCCGCGAGGACCTCACCATCGCCGGCCCGGACATCTACGCCACCGGCCGGGTCGAGCGGGAGGCCTACACCGTCCGCGGCACCATCCGGCAGGGCAACTCCGGTGGCCCGATGGTCGACACCTCCGGCGGGGTCCTCGGTGTGGTCTTCGGCGCCAGCGTCGACCAGACCGACACCGGCTACGTGCTCACCGCCGCCGAGGTCCAGCAGCAGATCGGCGACGTCACCACGCTCACCACGCCGGTGAGCACCCGGGAGTGTGTGGCCCGTTAGGGCCCGTCAGAGGCTGAGCGTCCCCGCGAAGTGCTCGACCACCTCGATGAAGCCCTGCGGGTTCTCCAGATGGGGCAGGTTGCGGGAACCGGGGACGTGACGGACGGACAGGGGGGCGTCGACACGCGTGAGGCACCGGCGGGCCAGATGACGCCACACCGACTGCAGCGGCTGGATGAGCAGCGTCGGGGCCGTCACCCGTTCGTCCACCCACCGGCTCGACGCCGTGCGCAGACGACTGTGACGCAGGACCGCCGGGCGGGTGCGGCCGATCTGCGCCGCCCGCAGCCGCAGCTCCAGTTCCTCCTGGAATACGGGGGTGCGGCGGAAATCGGGGGTGGTGGAGGCGACGAGGTGGCGTCGGTAAGCGGGGGCGCCGAGGAGAGGCAGCAGGGGGTGCGCCACCGTCGACGCATGGAGCCAGGGGTGGGCCGCGACCGCCCGCCGCAGGTCGACGGGATGCGCCGCACTCACCGACACCAGCCCCGCCACCAGGGCGGGGTAGTAGGCGGCGAGGGCCCAGGCGACCGTGCCGCCCGTCTCCGCACCGACCACGACCGCCCGGTCATGCCCCAGCGCCCGGATGAGCCCCGCGACGTCCCCGGCGGCGGTACGCAGACCATCCCCCGAGGTCGCCGGCGGCTTGTCGCTGAGACCGTAACCGCGGGCGTCGACCGCCGCCACCCGGAACCCCCGGGCCGCCAGCGGGGCGATCACCCGCCGGAACTCGAACCAGCCCCCGAACGTGCCGTGCAGCAGCACCACCAGTGGATCTCCCGGATCGCCGGCCACCGCCGCGTGCAGCCGCACCCCCCGCGTGTGCACCATCTGGTGACGGAAAGGCCCCGCGAGTTCCAGGACGGACGGGGACAGGACGGGGCGCCGCCTGAAGCGGGGGAAAACAACGGACACGGCGGGGACCTCCCTCAACCTTCCAGCCTCAACCTTCCAGGAACGAAAAAGCCGCCCTCGCGGTGAGCGCGCGGGCGGACGGGGGACCAGGTCAGCTGTACATGCCGCGGGTGCGGCCCTCGAGCTTCCGCGTGGCCTGACCCGGGACGAGATTCTTCAGTTCATTGACTGAATCGATCGTCTTCTGCGGGGCACCCACCGTCTTGACCTTCTTCCAGCCGAACAGCGCCAGCAGCGCAGCCATGAGCAGCATGACCAGGAAGACGATGAGGAAGGCGGCCCAACGGTCCAGCCAGTTGCTCAGCAGCTCAGCGACGAAGAAGAAGAAGAAGAAGGAGGAGTACAGCGCGATGACGCCGGCGACGCCGAACAGTCCACCGCCGATCGCACCCTTCTTGGCCTCGCCCGCCAGCTCGGTCTTCGCGAGCTCCAGTTCCGCGCGGAACAGGCTGGACATCTGGGCGGTGGCGTTGGACACCAGCTCGCCGATGGAACCCTCGCCGGAGCGGGTCGTGTCAACGTCGCTCAGCGGGATCGAACTGACCCGCGGAGTGAAATCCTTCGGTCCGTCGGTGAAAAGTCCGTTTGTGCTCACGATGTGCCTTCCTGCTGCGGTGTCATGCGTTTTTGACCATTCTTGACCATGGTGCCACGGATTCGCGATGAATGCGCAACCCTTGCAGGGCTATCGTAGTGGATATGTCCGCGGTTGACCCCCTGCAACCCCTCCTCCGCCTCGGAGAGGTCGCGGCACTCGCCGATCAGGCCCGTGCCGCCATCGCCGCCGTCCACCGACGGCCCGTCTCCCTGCGCCGCGCGGAGGTCACCGGCTCCGAGTCCGTGCTGCGGGGGGCGCGCACCTCAGCGCTTCTCGACGACCCCTCGGTCCGCCTCGGCGACGAGCCCGTGGGGGTGCTCGGGGCGTCCGTGTCGGTGTCGAGCATGCTGGCCCCGGATTCGCTGCAGGCGTCCGCGCGGGTCTTCGGCCGGGCACCCCTGCAGATCCTGGCGCGCATGGCGGTCGTCGCCGGTGGCAGCGGCCGGCCGGAGAACTCCCCGGAGAGGCTGCAGCGGCTGGCCGCCCTCATCTCCTCCGGTACCGCCCACGACGTGCTGCTGCCCCAGGTGGTGCACGCCGAGATCCTGGCGCACGGGTTCTTCGGGGAGCGTTCGGGGCTGGTCGCCCGGGCCGCAGGTCGGCTGGCGGCGGTGATGACCGGTTTCGACCCGCGGGGGCTGGCCGTCCCGGAGACGTACCTGCTGCGCCACCGTGCGGAGTACCTGGCGGCGGCGGAGGCGTGGGCGGACGGGAGCGCGGGGGAGTTCCTGGAGCTGTCGTTGCGGGCGTGGATCGCGGGTGCCGAGGAGGCGGAGGCGATCGCGCGGGCGCTGTAGGCGCTGTAGGCGCCGGCGGCGTCAGGCTGTGCCGCGGCGGCCGCGCTGGGCCCACCAGATGCCGCCGGCCGCGGCCGCGGAGATGACCGCCACGATGGAGGCGCCGATGCTGATCTCACGCGGGGAGGGCATCTGGAACAGCGGCACCGGATCGCGGAACGTGCGGATCTCCCAGCCGTTCTCCAGGGCGGTCTTCTTCATGGTGCGGTCCGGGTTGACGGCGACGGGGTTGCCCACGGCCTCCAGCATCGGGATGTCCGTGGCGGAGTCCGAGTAGGCGAAGCTGGCGGAGAGGTCGTAGTTGTTCTTCTCCGCGAGGTCGGCGATGGCCTGCGCCTTCGCGTCACCCTTGCAGTAGAAGAGGATCTCACCGGTGAAACGGCCGTCCGCGACCTCGAGCTCCGTGGCGACGACCTGGTGGATGTCCAGCTCCTCCGCGATGAGGTCCACGAGGTGGGAGGCGGAGGCGGAGATGATGATCACGTCGTGCCCGGCGTTGCGGTGGAAGGCGATGAGTTCGCGTGCCTCGGCGTAGATGGCGGGGGTGACCACGTTGTGCATGGTCTCGGAGGCGATCTCGCGGACCTTGTCCACGGACCAGCCGGCGACGAGCGCGGCGAGCTGGTCGCGGGTGGTGTCCATCTGCTCGCTGGACTGCCCGGCGATCATGTACGTCGCCTTCGCCAGGGACATCTGCAGTGCCTCGGAGGTGGTGATGAGTCCGTTGTGCATGAACTCGCGGCCGAAGGCGAAGGCGGAGGAGGTGGCGATGATGGTCTTGTCCAGGTCGAAGAAGGCCGCCACGCGTGTCTTCTGCGGGGTGGCCTGCTTGTTCGCAGATGAACCGGGACTCATGAGCACACAGTGTAGACCTCGAACCTGTGAAACGTAAGAGGCTGATGGGAGGCGAGGGACTTCTGTGGTCGTGGGCAGGGCCTTTCCGGACGACTCTGTGACCTGCGGAACATGTAGAAGATATTTTCGAGAAAACTATTCTCCCGGTATTGTCTTGGTGTCACAGATGTGCCATAATTCCACTTGCAAGGCCCCGATATACAGTGCGGCCTGCCCCGGTAATCCCCCCCGATACCGGGTTACAGACGGCCCGCGCACACCCCCCCCGAGGCGCGGGCCGTCCCTTATTTTCCGGCACGCCCTGAGTCTCTCCGACGAGGGTGTCGTCCGCCACCGCTGCTGCGGAGTTCTCCACAGGACGAGGATGACACGTCATCGTTGTCGGGGGTTGTCCACAGGCCGGGCACCGGACCGTTGTCCCGGCGGCGTCGATGAGTGACGCTGTGGCCATGAGCAGCACATTCATCCTCGTCGCGGTCAGTGACCCGGTCATCCACCCGGAGGCGACACACGTCGCGGCGGCCACCGGCCACGGAGTCATCGACACCCTCGACCCCCGCGAGATCACCCGCCTCCTGCCCCGCGCGCACGCCGTGCTCGTCGACGCCGACACAGCCCGCCACATCGCCACCCTCGACCGGAGGCCCGGCATCCACCTCCTCGCCGCGGACCCGGGGCCGGTGGACTGGCAGGCCGCCGTGCTCGCGCACGCGGAGAACGGCTATGTCCTCCCGGCGCAGGCCCCGGAGCTCCTCACGGCGCTCGGGCACGCGGCGGTCCCCGACAGGAGCACCCCGGACGGCCGGGGCACGCTCCTCGCGGTGTGCGGGGCCGCCGGCGGGGCCGGCACCTCCGTGCTGGCCGCGGCGATGGCGCGGGTGGCGGCCCGCTCCCACCCGACGACGCTGGTCGACGCCGCCGAGTTCTCCGGCGGCCTCGACCTGCTCCTCGGCCTCGAGGAGACCCCGGGGGTGCGCTGGCCGGAGCTGCAGCTCGGGGAGGGGGCTGTGTCCGCGGCCGACCTGCGGGCGGCACTGCCGGTCACCGGCGACGGCATCGCCTGCCTCTCGGCCGCCCGCACGACGGTCGACGACCCTTTCCGGCTCACCCCGGAGGTGCTGTCCCCGGTGCTCGAGTCCCTGCGCGGCGCGCCGGGGGTGGCGGTCATCGACGTCCCCCTCGAGGGGACCTGCACCGACGCCGTCATGGATGCCTGCGACCATGCCGTCCTGCTCATCCCCGCGGAGCTGCGCCCGGCGGCGGCCGCGGCACGCCTGGTCGCCCGCCTCCACGCGGCCCGCACGACCGTCACCGGGGTGGTCCGTCACCGCCACTGGTCGGGGCTGAGCACCGCGGATGTCGGGGACATCACCCGCTGCCCCATCCTCACCGAACTGGGGAACCTGCCCCGGCTGTCCCGCACGGTGGAGCTCGGCGGCCTGCCCGAGCGGCTGCCCGGCCAGCTGGCCACCACCGCCCGTCTCCTCCTGGAGAACGCGGGGGTGCAGCGGTGACCGACCTCATCGACCGGGTGCAGCGTCGGCTCGTCGACACCCCGCCGGCGGCCACCGACGCCGCGGAACTCGCCCGCCTCATCCGGGAGGAGGCCGGCGTCATCTCCGACGTCGACGTCCTCGACCTGCTGCGGCGCCTGCGGCACGACTCCACCGGCATCGGGCTGCTCGAGTCGGTGCTGCTCACCGAGGGGGTCACGGACATCCTGGTCAACGGGCCCGACCAGGTGTGGTTCGACCGGGGGCGCGGCCTGGAACGCGCCGAGGTGCGCTTCACCGACGACGCCGAGGTCCGCCAACTGGCCTCCCGCCTGGCCAGCGCCTGCGGTCGCCGCCTGGACGACGCCCAGCCCTTCGCCGACGGGCGGCTCCTGCGGGAGGACGGCACCGTCATCCGCTTCCACGCCCTGCTCGCACCCCCGTCCGCCGACCACACATGCCTCAGCCTGCGGGTCCTCCGGCAGGCCACGACCACCCTCGACGAGCTGGTCTCCTCCGGCACCGTGACCGCGGAGATCGCGGAGCTGCTGCGCGCCGTCGTGCGCCACCGCCGGGCGTTCCTGGTGGTCGGCGGCACCGGCACCGGCAAGACGACCCTGCTGGCGGCCCTGCTCGCGGAGGTCGACCACGGGGAGCGGATCCTGTGCATCGAGGACACCGCCGAGCTGCAGCCCCGCCACCCGCACGTGCTCAACCTCGTCTCACGCGGCCGGAACACCGAGGGCAGCGGCCGGATCACGATGTCCGACCTGCTCACCCAGGCCCTGCGCATGCGGCCGGACCGGATCATCGTCGGGGAGATCCGGGGCGCGGAGGTCGTCGACCTGCTCGCCGCCCTCAACACCGGACACGAGGGCGGGGCCGGCACGATCCACGCCAACGCCCTCGACGAGGTACCCGCCCGCCTGGAGGCCCTCGCCGCCCTCGGCGGACTCGACCGCACCGCCCTGCACTCCCAGCTGGCGGCGGCGCTCGACGTGGTCATCGTCATGCGCCGAGGCCCCGACGGCCGCCGCGTGCTCCACCAGCTTGGACTGCTCCGGGGCAACCCCGTGACCACGCAGGTCGTCTGGGACTCCCGCCACGGGCCACTCGAGGGCTACGCCGGGTTCCGGGAGGCGCTGACATGACCCCGCTCCTGCTCGTGGCGGCCCACCTCGCCCTGCCCGTCCCGCACCCGGTCCACCGGTTGCGGCCGGCCACCCACGACGCCCGGCTGCTCGCCCCGGTGGGCACCGGACTCGGGGCCGCCGTGGTCCTGTTCTTCGGGAACCCCGGCGTCGCCCTGGCGGCGCTGCTCGTCCTCGGGACCGCCGGGTGGG
The DNA here is from genome assembly GCF_012838985.1 of Corynebacterium sp. Taxonomy (GTDB): domain Bacteria; phylum Actinomycetota; class Actinomycetes; order Mycobacteriales; family Mycobacteriaceae; genus Corynebacterium. Next base: position 14,293 of record NZ_DUOE01000184.1, read on the forward strand.
TCGTGCGGG
>NZ_DUOE01000185.1 GCF_012838985.1 Corynebacterium sp.
ACCACCGGACAGGTCCTTCGGCTTGCGGTCGAGGAACTCCTCGAGGCCGAGCATCTCCGCGGCGTCCTGCACCCGCTTCCTGATGTCCGCGGGTGGTTCCGCCGTGGTGGTCGCCGGAATGGTCGACGCGGCGCGGCTCGACGAGATCGCCGCAGCGGAGAAGGTGACCGCCCGGTTGTAGGGTCCTGCGGACCCACCCCCGTGCGGAGATACCCTTTTCCCCGTGACCCTCATTTTTCGACCTGGCGTTTCCCGCCGTCCGGCGCACAGACGGGTACCTGCGAACACGGGGCCTGCCCGTCCCAGCGCGACGCGCTCCGGTGTTATCGTTCACACATGGCAACGGTCACATTCGACAAGGTGTCCATCCGCTACCCGGGCGCGGAGCGTCCGACGGTGAAGGATCTCGACCTGGAGATCGCGGACGGCGAGTTCCTCGTGCTGGTCGGCCCCTCGGGCTGCGGGAAGTCCACGACGCTGCGTGCGCTGGCGGGGCTCGAGCCCGTCGACTCGGGGCATCTGCTCATCGACGGCAAGGACGTCACCGGCGTGGAGCCGGGCGACCGGGACATCGCGATGGTGTTCCAGAACTACGCCCTGTACCCGCACCTGAGTGTCGCGAAGAACATGGGTTTCGCCCTCAAGCTGGCGAAGATGCCGGCTGCGGAGATCAGGAAGCGGGTGCAGGACGCCGCGGAGATGCTCGGCCTCGAGGAGTTCCTCGACCGTAAGCCGAAGGACCTGTCCGGTGGTCAGCGTCAGCGCGTGGCAATGGGCCGTGCGATCGTCCGTGACCCGAAGGTCTTCCTCATGGATGAGCCGCTGTCGAACCTCGACGCGAAGCTGCGTGTGCAGACCCGCGCCGAGCTCGCCGCCCTCCAGCGCCGCCTCGGCACCACCACCGTCTATGTCACGCACGACCAGGTCGAGGCGATGACGATGGGTGACCGCGTCGCGGTGCTCAAGGACGGCATCCTCCAGCAGGTCGCTCCCCCGCGTGAGCTTTACGACGCCCCCGTGAACGAGTTCGTCGCCGGCTTCATCGGGTCCCCCTCGATGAACCTCTTCCCGGGGGAGGGTGTGACCCTGGGGGTGCGGCCGGAGGCGATGCGGGTGGTCGTCGACAGGCAGGTCCCGGAGGGGTGGGTGGCCCGGGAGGGCACCGTGGACCTCGTGGAGGAGCTCGGTTCCGAGTCCTACGTGTACGCCACCAGCGAGGGCGTGCGGCTCGTCGCGCGGCTGGGCGACCGGGAGGTGCCGGAGCGGGGCGCGGCGGTGACGTTCGCGTACGACCCGGCGGCGGCGCACCGTTTCGACCCTGCCTCGGGAAACCGTCTCTGACACACCCCCGCGAGGGGGTGATCGGGAACAAGTCAGGTCCGGGCTATTACCTGGCTCACTACATTGAGGACCAACCGTTGTTTTATGAAAGGTGAATCACAGATGAACATCGCACTGAAGCGCCCGGGTCGTTCCCTGGCGGCCATCGCCATCGTCTCGACCGTGGTTCTCGCAGGTTGCGCCGACAGCGGCGACACCGGGGAGACCACCACCGCCACGGCAACCGACACCACCACCGCCACCACGGTGGCCTCCGACTCGGATGAGGGCCGCGGCCCGATCACCTTCGCCATGGGCAAGAACGACACCGACAAGATCACCCCGATCATCGAGAAGTGGAACGCCCAGAACCCGGACGAGCAGGTCACCCTCCGTGAGCTCGCCGGCGAGGCCGACGCCCAGCGCGAGACCCTCGTGCAGTCCCTGCAGGCGGGCAACTCCGACTACGACGTCATGGCGCTCGACGTCATCTGGACCGCCGACTTCGCCGCCAACCAGTGGCTCGCACCGCTGACCGGCGACCTCGAGGTCGACACCTCCGACCTGCTGCAGTCCACCGTCAACTCCGCCACCTACAACGGCACCCTCTACGCACTGCCGCAGAACACCAACGGCCAGCTGCTCTTCCGCAACACCGAGCTGATCCCGGAGGCCCCGACCAACTGGGCCGAGCTCGAGGCGTCCTGCGCCGAGCTCGAGGGCGACTGCCTCACCCTGCAGCTCAAGCAGTACGAGGGCCTGACCGTCAACACCGTCGGCTTCATGGAGGGCTGGGGCGGCTCCGTCCTCTCCGACGCCGGTGACGTGACCGTCGACTCCGACCAGTCCAAGGAAGGCCTCCAGGCACTCGTCGACGCCTACGAGAACGGCACCATCGCCTCCGCCTCCACCTCCGCCACGGAGGAGGAGACCAACCTCGCGTTCGTCGCCGGTGACACCGCGTACGCCATCAACTGGCCGTACATGTTCACCAACGCCGAGGCGGACACCTCCGAGGTCGCGGGCAAGTTCGAGGTCCAGCCGCTGGTCGGCAAGGACGGTGTCGGTGTCTCCACCCTGGGTGGCTACAACAACGGCATCAACATCAACTCGGAGAACAAGCGCACCGCGCTGGACTTCATCAAGTTCATCATCAACGAGGAGAACCAGACCTCCTTCGCCGAGGCCTCCTTCCCGCCGGTCCTCGCCTCCATCTACGAGGACGACGCCCTGGTCGAGCAGTTCCCGTACCTGCCGGCCCTGAAGGAGTCCCTGGAGAACGCGGCACCGCGTCCGGTCTCCCCGTTCTACCCGGCCATCTCCAAGGCCATCCAGGACAACGCCTACGCTGCCCTGACCGCCGGCAAGTCCGTCGATGACGCGACCGCCGACATGAAGGCCGCCATCGAGCAGGCCTCCCGCTAAGCACCACACCGCCTCACCGTGAAAGACCTGCCCGCACCGGGCAGGTCTTTTGTGGTTGTGTGGTACCTAACACTGAACCGAAGGAGCCGCACATGAACACACGTGCCGGTCAGGCCCGCTCCGCGGCCTGGCTGATCGCCCCCGCGCTCATCGTCCTGGCCATCGTCATCGGCTACCCGATCCTGCGCGCGATCTTCCTGTCCTTCCAGGCGGACAAGTCACTCGACCCCACCACCGGACTCTTCGTCGAGGGTGGCTTCGCCGGCGTCGAGCACTACCTCTACTGGTTGTCGAACCGCTGCATGTCCCCCTCGGGCACGGTCACCACGTGCCCGCCGGGTGTGCTCGCCACCGACTTCTGGCCGGCCGTGCGGATCACCCTGTTCTTCACCGTCGTCACCGTCGCCCTGGAGACCATCCTCGGCATGTTCATGGCGCTGGTGATGAACCGGGAGTTCCGCGGCCGCGGCTTCGTCCGTGCCGCCGTGCTCATCCCGTGGGCCATCCCCACCGCCGTCACCGCGAAGCTGTGGCAGTTCATCTTCGCCGACCGCGGCATCGTCAACTCCCTGTTCGACACGTCGATCTCGTGGACGACCGACCCGTGGGCGGCCCGCTCCGCGGTCATCATCGCCGACGTGTGGAAGACCGCCCCCTTCATGGCGCTGCTCATCCTCGCCGGCCTGCAGATGATCCCCAAGGACGTCTACGAGGCCGCGCGTGTCGACGGTGCCTCCCGCTGGCAGCAGTTCTGGCAGATCACGATGCCGCTGGTCAAGCCCGCCCTCATGGTGGCGGTCCTGTTCCGCACGCTCGACGCGCTGCGCATGTACGACCTGCCGGTCATCATGATCTCCGCGTCCTCCAACTCCCCCACCGCGACCATCTCGCAGCTGGTGGTCGAGGACATGCGTCAGAACAACTTCAACTCCGCGTCCGCACTGTCCACCCTCATCTTCCTGCTCATCTTCGCCGTCGCGTTCATCATGATCCGCTTCCTCGGCGCCGACGTGTCGGGACAGCGTGGCGTGAAGGGCCGGAAGGTCCCCGGGGCGCGGAAGCGTAAGCAGGTCAAGATGCAGGAAGAGGAGATCGTGTCATGAGGCGCGCAACACTGTGGCACTACCTCGGGGTGCTGTTCATCATGTTCTGGGGTCTCGCGCCCTTCTACTGGATGGTGATCGTCGCCCTGCGCGACAAGCGCTACACCTTCGACACCACCCCCTGGCCGACGCACGTCACCCTGGAGAATTTCCGGGACGCGCTGGCCACCGACAAGGGCAACGACTTCCTCGGGGCGATCGGCAACTCGCTGCTCATCTCCGTGGCGACGACGTCCCTGGCCGTCATGGTCGGCGTGTTCACCGCCTACGCCCTCGCCCGGCTGAACTTCCCGGGCAAGGGCATCGTCACCGGCATCATCCTCGCCGCGTCGATGTTCCCGGGCATCGCGCTGGTCACCCCGCTGTTCCAGCTCTTCGGTGACCTCGGATGGATCGGTTCCTACCGGGCGATGATCATCCCGAACATCTCCTTCGCCCTGCCGCTGACGATCTACACCCTGGTGTCCTTCTTCCGGCAGCTGCCCTGGGAGCTCGAGGAGGCCGCGCGCGTCGACGGTGCCTCCCGCGGCCAGGCCTTCCGCCTCGTGCTGCTGCCCCTGGCGGCCCCGGCGCTGTTCACCACGGCGATCCTGGCGTTCATCGCCACCTGGAACGAGTTCATGCTGGCGCGTCAGCTCTCGACGACCGCCACCGAACCCGTCACCGTCGCCATCGCCCGCTTCTCCGGGCCGAGCGCATTCGAGTACCCCTACGCCTCGATCATGGCCGCGGGTGCCCTGGTGACGATCCCGCTCATCGTCATGGTGCTCATCTTCCAGCGCCGGATCGTCTCCGGTCTCACCGCCGGTGGTGTGAAGGCGTGACCGGCCCGGATCCCGGGCGGGGTCGGCGCCGGAGACTCCAGCACGAGACCCTGCTCGGTTTCCTGGGCTTCTTCGCCTTCCTCGCCCTGGTGCAGGCCGTGCTCAACCTCTTCTCCCCCGAACCGGCGCTGTGGCCGGGTCTGCTGGCCGCCGTGTTCGTGGGCCTCACGTGGTGGGTGTGGCGGCAGGGCCGCTGAGGCCCTGTCACAACCTGTCGAATCTGTTTTTCCAGCGACTCCGTCACCTGGGGTTCCCTGGTTCCACGGGAGACAGATTCGACAGGTTGAGACACCCCTAGTCCCGGCTCCCCCGGTTCCCCCGCATCCGCCGCCACGCGATCCGCAGCGCGGAGTGCGGCAGCGCCAGGCACTCCCGCAGTGTCGCCACCAGCAGGTCCGGGCGCTGCGTCGGGGCGCCCACCACATCCGTCGGGATACCCAGGTGCCAGGCCCACAGGCGGGTCCGGGGGACGTGGAAGTCGGAGGTGACCACCGTCCAGTGCGCCACCTCCGGGAAGAGGGCGCGGGCGTTCTCGAGATTCTCGTTCGTCGACCGGGCGTGGGGTTCCCGCACGATCAGGGCCGGGTCGACCCCGTGCCCGGTCAGCCAGTGCTCCATGGCGGCGGCCTCACCGTCGCCGGAGACGACGACGGGGGCGTCGTGGACGAGCGGAAGTGCGCGGCGCAGGCGGTCCACGAGGATACGGCTGGGGTAGCCGTGGAGCGTGCGGGCGCCGAGGATGAGGACCGGCATGGGACTCCTAGAGGTGCCGCTCGGCGGACTGGCGGACCGAGTCGGCGTGGACGGCCGCCCGGATCCGGTGGGACACGGACGGGGCGGACAGCAGCGCCTCATGTGCCGCGAACAGCTGCTGCTGGATGGCGGCGGCCTCCTCCTCACGGCCCCGCAGCTCCGTGCCGATCCCCTTGGTGACCACCAGCGTGTCCCACCGGTTGATGGTGTCCGCGAGGTCGAAGGCGGCGTCCTGCGCGAGGGCCTCGAGTTCCGCGTCGGCGGCCGCGCGGGCGGCCACCTCCTCGCGGGCCTGCTTGGCCAGGAGGAGGAAGTAGCCGGCGCCGAGCAGTCCCGCGACCGGCACGGCCACCGCCAGGAGCCACAGCACGGCGCTCACCGCCCACAGGAGGGCACCGATGAGGAGCACGCCGATGACCAGCATGCCGCAGCCCGAGTTCTGCCTGCTCATGAGTTCAACCACACCCACATTCCGTCAGCCAGGTGGTACAGGCCGAAGCCGAGCGTCAGTCCGCCGACCACGGACACGACGGCGAGCGCCACGTAATACCCCGGGGACGTCGGCTCAGGACGCTGCTCCAGGTGGCGGGCCAGACGTCCGAGCTGATGACGGACCACGGCGTGTTCAGCGGCGGTGGTCGCCGTGCGGCGGCGGGTACGCAACCACTGGATGTCCTCAAGGCTGTCCGCCGGGGTGGCGGTGGCGGGGGCGGTGTCAGTCATCCCCTGACGGTATCGTGCCACCCCGACACGGTGCCCGCCGGGGTTCGAACGGTTGCCCTACAGCGCCGGGCTGACGCGGAAGAGGTGCAGGTTGGCGAACTCATCGACGCCCCACTCCCCCAGCTCACGGCCGTAGCCGGAGCGGCCGATGCCGCCGAAGGGCAGTCCGGGACGGGAGGCACCGGTCTCGTTGACGTAGGTCATGCCGGCCTCCAGGCGGGAGGCCACCTCCTGCGCCTGCCCGAGGTCCGAGCCGAAGACGTAGCTGCCCAGTCCGTAGGCGGTGTCGTTGGCCAGGGCGACCGCCT
>NZ_DUOE01000186.1 GCF_012838985.1 Corynebacterium sp.
GGTACCACCCGGCACACACCCACCAACCACCGGACACATCGTCCGGGCCGGCAGGCATACACGACCAAAGACCACAAACATATAGTACATTGGCACACTATTGAGTTCTCACACAACATCCGCACGCCGGATTCCGACCCGTTCTACCGGGCTTCTTTTCAGCGGCTGGAGATCTTACTGTAGTTGATCGTTTTCACTGTGTCAACTTCGTTTTAATCTCTCTGTCACTCTGAGCTTCTCGCGGTGTTCTCCGCGGCGCTCTCGGCGACCTCCATTAAGTTACCCATGTACCCCATCTTCACCAAATCGCCTGGTCAGATGGGGTATCTGGGCGTGCTATCCGTTAGCTGTTCACCTTCACGCCGGCGAAGTTCTTCTTTCCGCGGCGCAGAACGAGCCAGGATCCGTGCAGGAGATCATCCGCACCCGGCTCCCAGTCCTCGGACTCAATTCGCTCGTTGTTCACGTACGCGCCACCTTCCTTGATGGCACGACGGGCTGCTCCGCGGGAGTCGACGAGGCCGGCACCGACGAGCAGATCGACGATGGTGCGGTCGTCGCCGCCGTTGACTTCGAAGACCTCGGTCTCGGAGACAGCGGAGGCGAGGGTCTTCTCGTCCAGGTCAGCCAGCTCGGCACGGCCGAACAGTGCCTGGGACGCCAGCTCCACAGCTGCGGTGGCCTCCTCGCCGTGGACGAGGTTGGTCATCTCCCGTGCGAGGCGACGCTGCGCCTCACGGCGGAAGGGACGCTCCGCGACCTCGGTCTCCAGCTCCGCGAGCTCCTCGGCGGTGAGGAACGTGAACCAGCGGAGGTAACGGATGACATCGGCGTCGGAGGCGTTGATGAAGTACTGGTACCAGGTGTACGGGCTGGTCATCTCCGGGTCGAGCCAGAGGGAGCCGCCACCGGTGGACTTGCCGAACTTCTTGCCCTCGGAGTCGGTGACCAGCGGAACCGTCAGAGCGTGGACCGCCTCGCCGTCCATGCGTCGGTTGAGGTCCACGCCAGCGACGAGGTTGCCCCACTGGTCGCCGCCGCCGACCTGCAGGATGCAGTCGTAGTTGCGGCGCAGCTGGACGAAGTCGTTCGCCTGGAGCAGGACGTAGGAGAACTCCGTGTAGGAGATGCCGTCGGACTCGAGGCGGCGCTTGACCGTGTCGCGGGAGAGCATCGTGTTCAGCGGGAAATGCTTGCCGATGTCGCGGAGGAAGGAGATGACGCTGAGATCCTTCGTCCAGTCGTTGTTGTTGACCAGCAGCGCGGCGTTGTCGCCCTCGAAGGAGACGAAGCGGGAGAGCTGGCCGGAGATGCGCTCGGACCAGTCGGCGACGGTGTCGGCGGAGTTCATCGACCGCTCGCCGACGTCGCGGGGGTCACCGATCATGCCGGTGGCACCGCCGGCCAGGACGATCGGACGGTGGCCGGCCTGCTGGAAACGGCGGAGCATGAGCAGCGGGACCAGGTGGCCGGCGTGCAGGGACGGGCCGGTCGGGTCGAAACCGCAGTACAGGGTGATGGGACCTTCGTCGGTGACCTCACGCAGGGAGTCCAGGTCGGTGGACTGGTTGATGAGGTCGCGCCAGGTCAGCTCGTCAATGATGTTCATGTGTCTATCTCTGTCTATCTCGCAGTATCAGAAGTGGTGGGAAGGGGCAGGGCTACTCGGCGGCCGGCGGCCAGGGCGTCGCCTCGTCGATGAGCATCACGGGGATGCCGTCATCGATGCGGTAGGCGAGACCGAGTCGTTCGTTGACCAGGACCTCACGGTCCTTCATATAGGTCAGTGGGCCCTTGTCCTTCGGACAGGCGAGGACTTCCAGCAACTTCGGATCGAGACTCATGACTCAGTATCGTACCCGGGGCCCGGAAGCCGCCCGAACTGGATACGCAGTGCGCGGGTCTGGTCCTCCAGGTCGCGCAGGGTGTCGCTGACCACGGCCTCCCGGATCCGCTCCACCTCCTCCCGCAGGATCGTGAGCGATTCAGCGGTCTCCGTCACCGCCGTAGGGTGCGCCCGGTCGCTGATCGCCAGGTAGCGGTCGATGGTTCCCGGCAGATAGTCGTTGACGATCGTCTCGACGACGACGCGCTGCTCAGGGACGTCGGCAAGCCTGTCCCACGCGTCGAGGACATCCGTGAGGGCCCCCTTCAGCGCTGCCATGGAATCGATCACCGCGTGGGCGGGGCCGTTCGCGTAGAGCCCCCGCGACTCGTACTCGAGGCGGTCGAGCAGCTCCCGGGCACCGGGACGCTCAGGCGCCGCCGGCAGTTCCGGCTGCTGCGGGCTCGGGGTGAGAGCCACCCCGGCACCCCAGCCGGCCAGCGCGACCACCGGCCACAACACGCCGAGGCCGAGGACGAGATGGAGCCCGACGACGGCGGCGGCGACGAGCATGCCGACGAAGTTCTTCCGGGAACGGAAGAAGCTGGTGTCACTGGTATCCACGGATCTCCTTGAATGCTGCGTCGAGGTCTCCGTCGAGGGCGTCGAAGACCTTGCCACCGGTCAGGTCGGCGATGGCGGTCATCTCGTCGACGTTGGCCTCCCCGTAGAGGATGACGAACACGGGGATGTCGGCCGCCGGGCCGCTGAGACCGGCGTGGAAGGCCCGGAACTCATCGGGGCCGGCACCGGCGGTCACCTCGCCGTCGCTCATGAGCACGATCGACGGGATCGAGCCGGTCTCGGCATGGACGCTGCCGTAGGCCTCCATGAGGGCGGAGTAGATCGCGGTCGCCCCCTCGGCCACCAGCCCGTCGACCTCGCCGTTGAGCTGGTCGGCGGGGGCGGGGTCGGACGTCGAGAAGCGGAGGGAGAGCGGGGCGGCGGGGGCGTCCGCGAAGGGCAGCAGCGTGAGACGCTCGCGGTCGCGGAAGCCCACTCCCCCGGCGGCACCCTGCGCGGAACCGTCGATGAGCGAACGCATCGTGGCCTTGAGCAGGTCGAGCCGCTCACCCTCCATGGAACCTGAAGTGTCGAGGATGAAGACGGTGTCACCGGGTGTGCGCAGCTCATTGTGGAAGGCCGCGACCAGCTGGTCCGTGATGGTCCGGTTGGCAGGGAAGGGCAGCTCGATGAGCAGCGGGACATCCAGATCCGCAGGCAGATCAGCGTCCCGGTCGATGGGGCGACGGTAAGTGTCGGTGAGCACCTCCGGGCGGGCGAGGAGCCACTCACCCAGTGCCGCGACCTTCTCCCGGGCCTGCGGCTGGGCCGGGGCGACGAGCGTGGACAGCGGATAGTCCGCGGAGACCACGCCGTCCGCCGGGACGATGACGCTGACGTCCGGGCTCTGCTGCACGAGGGTGTGCAGGACGGACTCGTAGTTGATGAGGGCGTCAGCGCGCGAACGGTCCGCGAGCCAGGTGTCCGTGAGCCAGCCGGAGGACCCCGAGGTCAGCGTCTGCCCGGAGAAGAAGCCCTGCAGCTGCGGGGTGATCCGGTCGATGTCCGCGGAGGTGAGCGCGGAACCCGTGTCGGACAGTGCCGTGGCGACAGACACCAGCGCCGAGAAACCCGAGTTCGACGCCGAGGGGTCGGTCATGCCGAAGGTGACCTTCCCGTCGGCGGCGGCCTCGGCGATCTCCGCCCAGGTCGGCTGCCGCACGTCCCAGCCCAGTTCCGCGGCCTTCGCCCCGGTGATGCCGAACGCCACCGGGGAATGCCCGGTCGGCGTGCTGTCGGCCAGCTTCGAGGAGGCGCCGAGGATGTCGACGTAGCGGTTCGTGGCGAACCAGGTGGCGTCGTAGCGCTGGTCGAAGACGCCGTCGAGAAGCGACTGCGAGTTGTCCAGCGTGCCGGCCGGGAAGCTCAGCTCGATGGGGAAACCGAGGTCATCCGCGGCGTCGTCGATGACGGGCTGCAGATCCTCGAGCTCCGTGGCCGCGACGATCCGCAGCGGGGTGCCGTCAAAGTCAGTGCGCGGAGCACTGTCGACGACGGGCAGGCTGACACTGTCCCCGCAGGACACCAGCCCGAGGGAGAGGATGAGCGCCACCAGGGCGGAAAAGGTACGACGGGTCATTCTTCACTGTCCTCCGGAGGCTGGGGGCTGGAGTACCGGGCACCGACACCGGTGATGAGCTGCTCCAGGCGGTCATAGACGGGCGGGTCGACGGTCGCCAGGAACGTCGGGGGTTCACCGATGCCGTGGTCACCGAGCGTCGACACGAACAGCGCCGGATCGCCGGGGCGGAAACCATGCTCAGCAGCCAGGCGCTGCAGCTCAGGGTCTTCGGTGAGGGCCCGTCCCAGCTCGGCGCCGGCATCCGTGAGGGCCACGAGCATGTGGGTGGAGTTGATCGTCGGCTCCGGGTACGCCAGCTCCATGTCGTCACGGATCCGGGAGTCCCGCGCCATCTTCTCCCCGAGGAACTGCGCCTCGTAGGCCAGGACCATGGGGCGGGCGCCGATGCCCTGCGCGAGGTAGTCCGCGAAGGGGCCGGCGGACGTCGACTCCGTGTAGCCCTGCCCCACGAACAGCGGGCTGACGGCCTCGATGACCTCGGTGACCTGGGCGTCGGTGGTCACCACTCCCCCGTCCCGGACCACCCAGGACAGGATCGACAGGTACATGGCCGCCGAGTTCGAGGTGCGGATGTCCGTCGAGGAGATCTGCACCGTCCGCGGCGACGGGTACTCCGGGCCCAGGTCCCGCCAACGCTGCCCGCTGCCCGCCAGCTCCGCGTAACGCGCCATGTCGATCAGCCAGTGGCCGGCCTCCTGCCGGGCCACGCCCTCCCGTTCCAGCACCTCGAGGGTCGGGAGGAAGGTCGCCACCGCCATCGGCGAGTGGAAGGGGGTGAACACGCCCCGGTTGGCCACGCGGGAGACGATCTTCTCCCCCGCCGGCGTCGAGGACGGGAAGGCGAAGTCATGGGCGGACAGGTCGACGTCCGTCGCGATCCGACGCGAACCGGCGGTGTCCACCGCCACCTCGAGCCCGTGCCGCGCCAGTACCTTCCGGACCTCCGGGTCCTCGAAGAAGGCCCGCTTCTCCGAGCCGATGACACCGGTGATCTGACGCGTCTCGGTGCCCGCCCCCAGTCCCCCGAGAGCACTGATGCCCCCGAACGCCGGGACGCTCACCGTGCCCCGCCCCACGAGCGCCGCCGCCACCGCCAGAATCAACAGGATCAGGCCGATGACAACGGACAGTCCTCGGCCTGATCTGTTTTTCGCCTTACTCATGCACGAAGCTTAAGACGCTTCCTGCAGGTCGGCCACTCGAGCGGGATCTAACCCCTCACCGGGGTGGCCGCCCAGGTGTGGTGCTCACGGCTGGCTGCGGCCACCCGCTCGCGCTGCTCACCGACGCGCACGCCGGCTGTGCCGCCGCGCGTGGCACGGGAGGCGACGGCACCGTCGATGGTGAGGACCTCACGCACCGCGGGGGTCAGACGCTTGTCGACGCCCTGCAGCTCCTCGTCCGTGAGCTCATCCAGGCCGACGCCGCGCGCCTCCGCGATGCGGACGCACGCGCCGGAGGCCTCATGTGCCTCGCGGAACGGCACGCCCTCGCGGACCATCCACTCGGCGAGGTCGGTGGCCAGCGTGAAACCGGCCGGGGCCAGCTCCCGCATGCGGTCCTCGTGGAAGGTCAGCGTCGCGACCAGGCCGGTCATCGCCGGCAGCAGCAGGTTGAGCTGGGCCACCGAGTCGACGATGGGCTCCTTGTCCTCCTGCAGGTCACGGTTGTACGCCAGCGGCTGCGCCTTGAGGGTCGCCAGGAGACCTGCCAGGTTGCCGATGAGACGACCGGTCTTGCCGCGGGTCAGCTCCGCGACGTCCGGGTTCTTCTTCTGCGGCATGATCGACGAACCCGTCGACCAGGAGTCGGAGAGTGTGACGTAGCCGAACTCCGGGGTACACCAGGCGATGATCTCCTCCGCCAGGCGCGACATGTCGACCGCGATCTGGGCCAGCACGAAGGCCGTCTCAGAGGCGAAGTCACGCGAGGAGGTGGCGTCGATGGAGTTGTCGGCGGCCGAGTCGAAGCCCAGCTCCGCGGCGATAGCCTCCGGGTTGAGCTGCAGCGAGGAGCCCGCCAGGGCGCCCGAGCCATAAGGAGAGACGGCCAGACGCTTGTCCAGGTCACGGATGCGCTCGATGTCACGCAGCAGCGGCTGGGCGTGTGCCAGCAGCTGATGCGCGAGCAGCACCGGCTGCGCGGCCTGGAAGTGGGTCTTGCCCGGCATGATGGCGTCGGGGTGGGCGGCGGCCTGGTCGACGAGGGCGTCGACAAGCTCGGTGACGCCGATGGCGATGTCACGCACCGCATCACGCACCCACATGCGGAAGAGGGTGGCCACCTGGTCATTGCGGGAACGCCCCGCGCGCAGGCGACCGCCGACCTCCGGGCCGACACGGTCGATGAGACCGCGCTCCATCGCGCCGTGGACGTCCTCGTCCGACGGCTCCGGGCCGAAGGTGCCGTCCGCGACGTCGCGGCCCAGCTGGTCCAGGCCCTCGAGCATGGTGGCCAGGTCGGCGTCGGACAGCAGCCCCGCGGAGTGCAGGACCTTGGCGTGCGCCTTGGAGGCGAGGACGTCGTAGGGGGCGAGCACCCAGTCGAAGTGGGTGGACACGCTCAGGGCGAACATGGCCTCCGACGGGCCGCCGGAGAACCGGCCGCCCCAGAGGGCACCCTCGTTGGTGCCGTGCTTGTCGAGCTGTGCCATTTAGTTCTGCGCCTCGCGGTCACGCTTGTTGGCGATCTCGGAGGAGAGGCCGTGCAGCTTGACGAAGCCCTTCGCCATGGTCTGGTCGAAGGTGTCGCCGGTGTCGTAGGTCGCCAGGTTGAAGTCGTACAGGGAGTGGTTGGAACGACGGCCGTTGACGGTGATGGAACCGGCGTGCAGCACCAGGCGGATGTCGCCGGTGACGTGCTCCTGGGTGGACTCGATGAAGGCGTCGAGGGAGCGCTTCAGCGGGCCGAACCACAGGCCGTCGTAGACCTCCTCGGACCAGCGGGCGTCGACGAGACGCTTGTAGCGGGCGAGCTCACGCTCGAGGGTGACGTCCTCCATGGCCTCGTGGGCCTTGATGAGGATCATCGCACCCGGTGCCTCGTAGATCTCGCGGGACTTGATGCCGACGAGACGGTCCTCGACCATGTCCAGACGGCCGACGCCCTGGGCGCCACCGCGGCGGTTGAGCTCCTCGATGGCCTCGAGCATGGTGACCGGCTTGCCGTCGATGGCGACCGGCTTGCCCGCCTCGAAGGAGATGATGACCTCATCCGGGGCGTTGCCCAGGGTCGGCTCCTCGGTGTAGGCGTAGATGTCCTTGGTCGGGGCGTTCCACAGGTCCTCGAGGTAACCGGTCTCGATGGCGCGGCCCCACACGTTCTGGTCGATGGAGAACGGGGAGGAGGCGGACTGCTCGATCGGCAGGTCGATCTCCTCGGCGAAGGCGATGGCCTTGTCGCGGGTCCAGGCGTAGTCACGGGCCGGGGCGATGATCTCCAGGTCCGGGTTGGTGTCGCGGAAGCCGACCTCGAAGCGGACCTGGTCGTTGCCCTTGCCGGTGCAGCCGTGGGACACGTGGGTGCCACCGTGCTCCTTGGCGGCCTCGACGAGGTGCTTGACGATCAGCGGACGGGAGATCGCGGAGACCAGCGGGTACTGCTTCATGTACATGCCGTTGGCCTTGATGGTCGGCAGGCAGTACTCCTCGGCGAACTCGTCGCGGGCGTCGATCACGATGGACTCGACGGCACCGGAGTCGAGGGCGCGCTGGCGCACGGACTCCATGTCCTCGCCGCCCTGTCCGAGGTCGAGGGACACGGCGACGACCTCGCCGCCGGTCATCTTGGCCAGGTACGGGATGGCGACGGTGGTGTCGAGGCCGCCGGAGTAGGCGAGGACAACGCGTGCAGACATGTGGGTTTCTCCTTGGTCAATGAAATTTGGGAAGTATTGTGCGGGTTCCGGTATCCGAGGATACCGGGGGCTCATGAGCCGGTGAGCAGCTCCCCCAGCTCGCGTCCCGTCAGGGGTTCGCGGGCCAGGACGAAGATGGTGTCGTCGCCGGCGATGGAGCCCACGACCTCGTCGAGTCCGACGCGGTCGATGAAGCTCGCCAGGTACTGCGCCGCCCCGGGCGGGGTGCGCAGCACCGCGATGTTGGCCGAGTGGTCCACCGCGACGACCAGCTCATCGAGCATGCGTCGCAGCTTCTCCTTCGGCCCGGTCAGCTGCTCGGCGAGATGCTTCTCGACGTGCCCGACGACATAGAAGGCCCGCCCTTCATCGGGACGGATCTTCTTGGCGCCGAGTTCATCGAGATCCCTCGACAGGGTGGCCTGGGTGATGTCCACGCCTTCGTCGAGAAGCAGTTCGGAGAGCTGCACCTGGCTGGAGACCCGCGTCTTGGCGAGGATCTCCAGGATCTTGCCCTGCCGGGCCGTGCGGGAGACGGGGGCGGTCATTCCGGCTGGTTCTCCAGCAGCCAGACCATGAGGGCCTTCTGCGCGTGCAGACGGTTCTCGGCCTCGTCGAAGACACGCGACGCGGGGCCGTCGATGACCTCGGCGGTGACCTCGTTGCCGCGGTAGGCAGGCAGGCAGTGGAGGAAGATCGCGTCCTCGCCCGCCTGCTCCATGATCCCGGTGGTCACCTGGTACGGCAGGAACGGGGTGCGACGGTCCTTGCCGTCGGACTCCATGCCCATCGACACCCAGGTGTCGGTGATGACCACGTCCGCGCCGGCCACCTCGGCGACGTCCGCCGTGACGGTGACGGTCGCGCCGGTCTCCGCCGCCCGACGCTGCGCACGCTCGACGAACTCCGGCTTCGGCTGGAAACCCTCCGGCGCGATGATGGAGATGTCCATGCCGGCGGTGGCGAAGCCGATCATGTAGGAGTTGGCCATGTTGTTGTCACCGTCGCCCAGGTAGACGGCCTTCCGCCCCTTCAGCCCCGCCGGCCCCTGCTCCGGGCAGAGATTCTCGACACAGGTCTGCAGGTCGGCGAGGATCTGGCAGGGGTGCAGGTCGTCGGAGAGCGAGTTGATGACGGGCACGGTGGCGGTCTCCGTCATGTCGAGGAGATTCTGGTGCGCGAACGTGCGCCACACGATCATCTCCACGTAGCGCGACAGCACGGCGCCGGTGTCCTGGTAGGTCTCGCCCTTGCCCATCTGCGAGGAACCCGAGTCCACGACGATGGCGTGGCCGCCCAGGTGGGCGATGCCGGCGTCGAAGGAGAAGCGGGTGCGGGTGGAGGTCTTGTCGAAGAGCACCGCCACGGACAGCGGACCCTCCAGCGGGCGCTTCGACAGCGGGGCCTTCTTCAGCTCGGCGGCGAGCTCGAGGACCTCGGCCTGCTCGGCCGGAGTGAGGTCGTCGTCGGCGAGGAAGTGCCGCACGGTGGGGGTCGTCATGGTCAGTCCTCCTTGCTGAGGTCGTTGATGAGGGTGGCGAGCTTCTCGACGGCCGCGTCCATCTCCTCCTCGGAGATGATCAGCGGCGGGGTCAGGCGGATGACGTCGTCTGCCGGGGCGTTGAGGATCAGCCCGTGGTCGAAGCCCTGCTTGACGGCCTCCTTGGCCACCGGCTGCTCCAGGACCACACCGAGCATGAGGCCGCGACCGCGGACGAGCTCGACGCCCGGGATGGCGGTGAGCTTCTCTGCGAAGTAGGCGCCCTTGCGGGTGACCTCGGCGCAGAACTCCTCGTCGACGATGTCCAGGACGGCGTTGGCTGCGGCACACGCGATCGGGTTACCGCCGAAGGTGGTGCCGTGCGCGCCGGGCTGGAAGAGCTCGGCGGCCCGGCCGCGGGCGATGGTGGCACCGATCGGGATGCCGCCGCCGAGTCCCTTGGCCATGGTGATGACGTCCGGCAGCACGCCCTCATGCTGGAAGGCGAAGAAGTCGCCGGTACGGCCGACACCGGTCTGCACCTCGTCGGTGACCATGAGGATGCCGTGGGTGTCGCACAGGTCGCGGATGGCCCGCAGGAATCCGGCCGGGGCCGGGATGACGCCGGTCTCCCCCTGGACGGGCTCGAGGAAGATCGCCGCCACGTCGGACGGGTTGGTCTCGACGAGCTTGGTCAGGTACTCGATGTCGCCGTAGGGGTAGAACTCGACGCCGGTGGGCAGCGGCTCGAAGGCCTTGCGCTTGTCCGGCTGGCCGGTCAGCGCCAGGGAGCCCATGGTGCGGCCGTGGAAGCCGTTGACTGCTGCCAGGACGCGGGAGCGGCCGGTGAGTCGGGCGATCTTGAAGGCGGCCTCGTTCGCCTCACCGCCGGAGTTGCAGAAGAACACGCGGGCAGACTCGTCGCCGACACGCTCCTTGAGCGTGGTGGCGGCCTTCACCACCGGGGAGGTGGCGAAGAGGTTGGACACATGACCCAGCTGGGAGAGCTGGTGGGTGACGGCTTCGATGATCGCCGGGTGGGCATGGCCCAGGGCGTTGACGGCGATGCCGGCGAGCAGGTCGATGTGCACGCGGCCCTGGGAGTCCTCCACGGTGGCGCCCTTGCCGGAGACGAGCTCGACCGGCGGGGTGCCGTAGTTGTTCATGAGGACCTGGTTCCACTGGTTGAGGGAATCAGTCACTTGTCGGAGTCCTTCCTGAATACCGCGCCGGCGGGGTAGTCGCCGCGGTTGTAGTTGTCGGGCAGCACCATGGTGCCGATACCACCCATGGTGAGCAGCTCGAGGATGACGGCGTGTGCGATGCGGCCGTCGATGACGTGGGCCGCGGAGACGCCGCCCTGCACCGCCCGGAGGCAGGACTCCATCTTGGGGATCATGCCGGAGTCGAGCTTCGGCAGGATGGTCTCCAGTTCGGAGGTCATGATCTTCGACAGCAGGGAGTCGCGGTTCGGCCAGTCGGTGTACAGACCCTCGACGTTGGTGAGGATGAGCAGACGCTCCGCGCCGATGGCCTCGGCCAGTGCGCCAGCTGCGGTGTCGGCGTTGATGTTGTAGACCTCGCCGTCCTCGCCCGGGGCGATGGTGGAGACGACCGGGATGCGGCCGGCCTCGATGATGTCCATGAGGGCCGCCGGGTTGACGTCGACGATGTCGCCGACCAGTCCGATGTCGGTGGGTACTCCCCCGACGTCGACCAGGCGCTTCTGTGCGGTGAACAGTCCGGCGTCCTCGCCCGAGGTGCCGACGGCGTAGGGGCCGTGTGAGTTGATCAGTCCGACGAGGTCACGGCCGACCTGGCCGAAGAGCACCATGCGGACGATCTCCATGACCTCCGGGGTGGTCACGCGGAAACCGCCCTTGAACTCACCCTCCAGGCCGACGCGCTTGAGCATGTTGGAGATCTGGGGGCCGCCGCCGTGGACGACGACCGGCTTGGCGCCGACGGTGCGGAGGAAGACCATGTCGGCGGCGAAGGCCGCCTTCAGGTCATCGTCGACCATGGCGTTGCCGCCGTACTTGACCACGACGATCTTGTCGCGGAAGTGCTGCAGCCAGGGCAGGGCCTCGGCGAGCACGTGTGCACGCGCCTCGTTGCTGAGCTTTTTCAGTGCTTCCATGTCGGGTTCCTAGGAGGAGTAGGCGGAGTTGATGTGGACGTAATCGTGGCTGAGGTCCGTGGTGCGGACCGTCGCGCGGCCGGGGCCGTCGGTGCCGAGGTGGACCAGGACGTCGATGTCCGCGCCGGAGAGGTCGACCTCGCGGGCGTTCGGCGTGCCCGTGGTGTTCTCGCACACGGCCTGGCCGTTGAAGTACACGGAGATACGCTCCGGGTCCATGTCTGCGTCGGCCATGCCGACGGCCGCGAGAACGCGACCCCAGTTCGGGTCGGAGCCGAACATCGCGCACTTGAACAGGTTGTCGCGGGCCAGGGTGCGGGCCGCGTTGACGGCCTGGTCATCGGAGCCGGTGCCCTCGACGGTGACGGTGACACGCTTGGTCACGCCCTCCGCGTCGGCCTGCATCTGGCGTGCGATGTCCTCGCTCGCCTCGAGAACCGCTGCGTTGAGCTCCTCCTGGCTCGGGGTGACACCCGAGGCACCGGAGGCGAGCAGGAAGACGGTGTCGTTGGTGGAGGTGGAGCCGTCGATGTCGAGGGTGTCGAAGGTGACCTTCGAGGCGGCCCGCAGGGCCTCGTCGAGCATCTCCGGGGTGGCGGAGGCGTCGGTGGTCAGGCAGACGAGCATGGTCGCGAGGGACGGGCTCATCATTCCGACGCCCTTACCCATGCCTCCCAGAGTCCAGCCCTCGCCCTTGATCAGGGTCTCCTTGCGCACCAGGTCGGTGGTCATGATGGCTTCCGCTGCGGCACCACCGTGGTCACCCAGTGCCGGGACGAGCTTCTCGATGCCCGCGTGCAGCTTGTCCATGGGCAGGAGTTCACCGATCAGTCCGGTCGAGCAGACGCCGACGTCGGTGGCCTGCGCGCCCAGCAGCTCCGCGACCTGCTCCACGGAAGCCCGGGCGTCCTTGTCGCCCTGCACACCGTTGCAGGCGTTGGCGTTGCCGGCGTTGAAGAGCACGGCGCGGATCTGACCGTCCTTGACCGCCTCACGGGAGATCTTCACCGGGGAGGCGACGACGCGGTTGCGGGTGAACACCGCAGCGGCGTGGTACTCGGGGCCGTTGTTGACCACGAGGGCCATGTCGGGGTTGCCCGAGGTCTTGATGCCTGCGGTGAGGGCGGCAGCGGTGAATCCTGCCGGGGCGGTGATGCCGGTGGTGCTCATTGAAGTGACTTTCCGGGAGGTGGTGGGTGTGTGATCAGGGGGCGACAGCGGCCATGGGCAGGCCGGCGGTCTCGTCGAGGCCGAGGGCCAGGTTCATGCACTGGACGGCAGCGCCGCCGGTGCCCTTGGTGAGGTTGTCGATGGCGGCGGTCATGAGCAGCACTCCGGCACGCTCATCGACCTCGACCTGCAGGTGGCACATGTTGGTGCCGACCACGTTCTGCGTCTCCGGCTGCTGCCCCTCAGGCAGCAGGTGCACGAAGGGCTCGTCGGCGTAGAAGGCGCGGTAGGTCTCGTAGGCCGCCTGCGCGGTGACGCCCTCCTTCAGCGGCGCGGTGATGGTGGTGAGGATGCCGCGCGGCAGCGGTGCGAGCACCGGGGTGAAGGAGACCGAGACCTCGTCATCGGTGACCTCGGAGAGGTTCTGGATGACCTCCGGGGTGTGACGGTGCCTGCCCGCGGTGTTATAGGCACGCAGGTTGCCCATGACCTCGGACCCCAGCAGCCCGACAGCGGCCTTCTTGCCTGCACCGGAGACACCGGTGATGGAGACGATGGCCAGGTCCGGGACGATGAGTCCGCCCGCGACAGCGGGGAGGGCGGCGAGCGTCGCGCCCGTCGGGAAGCAGCCGGGCACCGCGACGCGCTTCGCACCCTGCAGCTCCTCCCGGTGACCCGGCAGCTCCGGGATGCCGTAGGGCCAGGTGCCGGCGTGCTCGGAGCCGTAGTAGTGCTCCCACTCCCCTGCCTCCCTGAGACGGAAGTCAGCGGCGCAGTCGATCACCACCGTGTCCGGATGGGACTCCGCCAGCGCCTGCCCGATGGGGCCGGAATGGCCGTGCGGCAGCGCGAGGAAGACGACGTCATGCCCCGCGAGATTCTCCGGGGTGGTGTCCTCGATGACGCGGTCAGCCAGCTGCGGCAGGTGCGGCATGAGGTCCGCCACCTGCTGGCCCGCGGAGGAACCGGCGGTCAGGGCACCGATCTCCAGGTCACCGGAGACATGGGAAGGGTGCCCGAGCAGGAGGCGGAGGATCTCCCCGCCCGCGTAGCCCGTGGCACCAGCGACTGCAACCTTGAATGTCATGAGGGAGAGTGTAACACTTTATGCAGTCAGATGAAAAGTATGCAGTGAAAAATAGTATGAGACCCTCTCCCGCCACCACGACATGGCCGGGAAGAGGGTCAGCGGAGTCAGGAGCTGAGCTGCGAGCTCATCACGGTGGGGTTGTTGCCCAGGGTGCCCGGTCCCGCATAGGCGACGTAGTTGAGGGATCCGGAGAGCACGTGCAGGCCACCGAAGGGATCGGCGAACACGGTGATGCCGTGGGCGTTGCCCAGCTGTCCGGGTCCGAGGGCCTGCTTCGGGCCGGTGAGACCCTGGTTCCAGCAGCCGACGACACCCCGGCCGCCGGGGCTGACGGTCACGGCCGGGATCTTCTCCTCCGGCGGGTTGCATTCCGGCATGGTCCCGCGGGCGCCGTCACTGACACAGATGACGGACGGGCCGGCATCCGACATGACGACATCG
This sequence comes from Corynebacterium sp., assembly GCF_012838985.1. Lineage (GTDB taxonomy): Bacteria > Actinomycetota > Actinomycetes > Mycobacteriales > Mycobacteriaceae > Corynebacterium. The sequence continues at coordinate 14,209 of NZ_DUOE01000186.1, forward strand.
CAGCGGACGTCGCCTGCGGCGTTGGTGAACTGGACATCGCCCTCCGCAGCGGATGCGGAGGGGCTGCCACCGAGGAGCACGGCGGCCGAGAGGACGGGGACAGAAAGAAGGGTCAGGGCACGACGTGAGATGGTCATGCCCTGACCCTACAAACTTTCCGCTGTCTAGGCGCGCATTTCGGCGCCGAACCTCTCCTTCGCCAGCTCGGCGGCGGCGAGGCGACGCTCGTTGGCCTCCTCGTCGGTGAGCGTGCGGTCACCGGCGCGGAAGAGCAGGGAGAAGGCGAGCGACTTGCGGCCCTCGCCGAGGTGCTCCGAACGGTAGACGTCGAAAAGCTCGACCTCCTCCAGCAGGTCACCGGCACCCTCGGCGACGACGCGGCGGACGTCCTCGGCCGGGACGGACTCGTCGACGACCAGGGCGATGTCCTGGTGCAGGGCCGGGTAGGAGGACAGCACCGGGGCCGGGAAGTTCTCGGTCAGCGGCAGGGCCGTGAGGTCGAGTTCCATGGCGCAGGTGCGGGCCGGCAGGCCGAGTGCCTCGAGGATCTGCGGGTGCAGCTCGCCGGCGTGGCCGACGACCTCCCCGTCGACCATGAGCGCGGCACAGCGGCCCGGGTGCCAGGGCAGGTGCTCCACGGACTGCAGGTCGAGTTCGACGTCGGCGGCGCGGGCGACCACGCGGGCGGACTCGATCGCGTCGGCCCAGGTGTAGTCACGGCCCTCACCCCAGGGACCCTCGTACTCGATCTGGCCGGTGGCCACGGTGGCCACGTGCAGCGGCTGGTACGGGAGGGAATCGACGAGCTCGGTGATCTCGGCGTCGGAGGGCTTCCGGGCCACGGACGGCATCGGCGAGCGGTCCGCACGGGCGAACGCGACCTGCTGGAGGCCGAAGAGGGCGACGTCGTTACGCCCGCGGGCGACGTTGCGCACGACGGCGTCGAGCATGGTCGGCAGCAGCGTGGTGCCCAGGAGGGCGCGGTCAGCCTCGAGCGGGTTCTGCACCTTGACGGCGTTGCGGCGCTCGTCATCAGCGGACAGGCCCCACACGTCGAAGGTGTCGTTGGCGATGAACGGGCTGGGCAGGATCTCCGCGTAGCCGTTGTAGGCCAGGGCGTGCTCGACGGCGCGGCGGCGGCGCTGCGCCGGGGTGAGGCCGCGGCCCCCGACCGGGGTCGGCAGGACCAGCGGGATGGCCTCCAGGCCCTCGAGGCGCAGGACCTCCTCGACCAGGTCGGCCGGGATGGTCAGGTCGCCGCGCCAGGTCGGCGGGGTGACCTCGAGGTTCTCGCCGGAGGTGACGACCGTGCAGCCGACCTCCTCGAGGCGGGAGATGACGGTCTCGCGGGAGTAGTCGACGCCGGCGAGTTCCGAGGGGTGCGAGGCGGGCATGGTGATGGTCGGCATCGCGGGGACGTCACCGACGATGGTGCGCTCGGCGGCGATCGAACCACCGGCGATGTCGACGAGCAGCGCGCAGGCCATGTCGAGGGCGACCTCGACGACGGCCGGGTCGACGCCGCGCTCGAAGCGTCGGGAGGCCTCCGAGGTGAGCTTGTGGCGGCGCGAGGTGCGCGCGACGGTCAGCGGGTCCCAGGTGGCGGCCTCGAAGTAGACGTCGGTGGTGTCGTCGGCGATCTCGGAGCGGGTGCCGCCCATGACACCGGCCAGGGACTGGATGCCGGTCTCGTCGCAGATGACCACGTCGGAGGCGTCGAGGGTGCGCTCGACGTGGTCGAGGGTCTCGAACTTCTCCCCTGCCTCAGCGTTGCGCACGAGCAGGCCGCCGGTGATCTTCGCGGCGTCGAAGGCGTGCATCGGCTGGCCGAGCAGCAGCATGACGTAGTTGGTCACGTCGGTGGCGGCGTTGACCGGGCGCTGGCCGGAGAGCATGAGCTCACGCTGCAGCCAGAACGGGGACTCCGCCTGCGGGTCGATGCCGGTGACCTTGCGCAGACCGAAGCGGACGGTCTTCGTCTCCGGGCGGACGTCGATGTCCAGGAGCTCACCGGAGGCGGCCGGCACGCCGGACAGGTCGATCCCCGCAACCGAAGGCTCCGCAGCCACGTCGGTGAACTGCAGGTCGAAGGCGGAGGCCAGCTCGCGGCTCAGGCCGCGGGCGGAGAGGGCGTAGCCGCGGTCCGGGGTGACGTTGACGTCGAAGACGGTGTCGGCCAGGCCGAGTGCCTCGCGGGCGTCCTCGCCCGGCTGACCGTAGGACGGGTCGAAGGTCTGGATGCCGGCGGACTTGTCGGTGAAGCCCAGCTCCGCGGCGGAGCAGATCATGCCGTCGGAGATGTGGTCGTAGGTCTTGCGCGCGGAGATCGCGAAGTTGCCCGGCAGCACGGCACCCGGCAGCGCGACGACGACGGTGTCGCCCTCGACGAAGTTGGTGGCGCCGCAGACGATGCCCTGCAGCTCGCCGGTGCCGTTGGCGTCGCCGACGTCAACCTGGCAGTAGCGGATGGGCTTCTTGAACTCGGTGAGTTCCTTGATGTCCTTGACCACGCCGAACACCAGCGGGCCGGTGGTCTCGGGGATGGGCTCGTAGCCCTCGGTCTCGAAACCGACGCGGACGTAGCCGGCGTCGAGCTCCTCGGCGGTGACGCCGAAGGACGGGTTGTCGTGGCGCAGCAGTCCGGTGACCCAGTTCTGTGCAAGCAGCATTGTTTCTGTTCCTCTCTAGAACCGGGGGTTACTTCTGGATGCCGAACGGCAGGGTGAAACGGACGTCGCCCTCGACCATGTCGCGCATGTCGGCCAGCCCGTTGCGGAACTGGAGGGTGCGCTCGAGGCCCATGCCGAAGGCGAAGCCGGTGTAGACGTCCGGGTCCACGCCCACCGCGCGCAGCACGTTCGGGTGGACCATGCCGCAGCCGCCCCACTCGATCCAGCCGGCGCCGCCCTTCTTGTTCGGGAACCACACGTCGACCTCGGCGGAGGGCTCGGTGAAGGGGAAGTAGTTGGAGCGCATGCGCGTCTTCGTCTCCGGGCCGAAGAGCGTCTTGGCCAGGTGGTCGAGGGTGCCGCGCAGGTGGGCCATGGTCAGGCCCTTGTCGACAGCCAGTCCCTCCACCTGGTGGAACACCGGGGTGTGGGTGGCGTCGAGCTCATCGGTGCGGAACACACGGCCCGGGCAGGCGATGTAGAGCGGGACGTCGCGGTCGAACATGGAGCGGACCTGCACCGGGGAGGTGTGGGTGCGCAGCACCTGGAGGGAGTCCTCGGCGCCGACGTGGAAGGTGTCCTGCAGGGTGCGGGCCGGGTGGTCCGGGAGGAAGTTGAGGGAGTCGAAGTTGAAGTACTCGGCCTCGATCTCCGGGCCGTCCTCGATCTCCCAGCCCATGCCGAGGAAGATGTCGGAGATGGTCTCCATGAGCGAGGTGATCGGGTGCAGCGCACCGACCTGCTCACGGGTGGTGGGGACGGTGACGTCAACCTTCTCGGCCTTGAGCTGCTCCGCGCGCTGCTTGACCTCGAGCTCCGCCAGGACCTCGGCGTAGTGCTTCTCGACGCGCCCGCGCGCCATGTTCACCAGGCGGCCGGCGTCCTTGCGCTGATCCTTGGGCAGGGTGCCGAGGGAGCGGCGGGCCTGCGGGATCGGGGCGTCGTCGCCGAGATGGTCGCGGCGTGCGACGGCGAGCTCCTCCAGGCTGGTCGCGGAGTCAAACGCAGCGACAGCCTGGTCCGCGGCAGCGTTGAGCCCCGCCTCGGTCAGTTCAATTTCCGGAGTGTCAGACACGTGGCCTTACCCTTTTCACGATCGGCGCTAAATTCAGACCTGTACAGCATACCTACGTCAGTCGCGTGCACGCGCCTGGGCCTTGGCGGACTCGTAGAGGCAGATCGACGCCGCAGTCGCCAGGTTGAGGGATTCCGCGCGCCCCCGGATCGGGATGCGCACCCGGTGGTCCGCCAGGCCCAGCAGCTCCTCCCCCAGCCCGTGGGCCTCGTTGCCGAACAGCCACGCGGTCGGCTTCGTCAGCAGCTCCTCCGCGTTGTCGAGCTCGACCTCGCCGTCGGCGGCGGTGGCCAGGATCTGCAGGCCGGCCGAGCGCAGCTGGCCGAGGACGTCCTTGACGTTGGTGTTGCGGGCCACCGGCAGGTGGAACAGTGAGCCGGCGGACGCCCGCGCGGCCTTGCTGGACTGCGGGTCGGTGGTCTCACCGGCGAAGACGACGGCGTCGGCGCCCATGGCGTCGGCGACACGGATGAGCGTGCCGGCGTTGCCGGGTTCGGAGGTCTCCACCGGCACGGACACCAGACGCGGGCGTCCGCGCAGCGCCTTGCCGACGGTCCACAGCACCGGCTCGCACACCGCGAAGATGCCGGTGGTGGTCACCGTGTCAGACAGCGACTTCGCGGCCCGGTCGGTGATCGGGTGGACGTACACGCCCATGTGGCCGCAGGTAATGAGGATCTCCTCGAAGCGGCGGGCCGCCTGCTCGGTGACGAACACGTCCCGGGCCGCACCCGTCGCCACGGCGGCCTCGACCGCGTTCTCCCCCTCCACGATGAACTGGTTGGCTTTCCGACGCCCCGCCGTCCGCTGCAGCTTCGCCGCATTGACGACGCGGGGGGTGCGCTCTGTGAAGGGGTCAGTGAAATCGAGAGTCATGGATCCAACGCTAGCAACACCGCCGGCCCCGTGAACTTAAGCCAGCGGCACACCGTTGGAGTCGGTGGCCATGCTTCCGCTGCGCATGAGCAGCATGATCAGGTCGATGAACGCCCACACACCGACGATCGCGATGAAGAGCAGGCCGATGATGAGGATGGCGGTGACCCAGCCGACGATGCTGAGCACGAGCTGCGCGACGCCCCGACCGGTGTACCCGAGGTAGAAGTTGTGCACACCGAGCGTGCCCAGGAAGAACGCCAGCAGGACAGCGACGATCCAGGACTTCGCCGGCCCCTGCGGGTAGGGCATGCCGTACATCGGCTGCGGCATCCCGTACTGCGGCTGCGCAAACTGCGGCTGCGCATGGACCTGAGGTGCCTGCGGGGTCGCCCAGGTGGGATTGTGCGGCGCGACGGGAAGTCCGTCGTTGTCGTACTGCTGGTGGGGGTTCTGACCGAAGGGATTGGTCATCGTGGGAATCCTCTGACGTGCGGAAGCCAACGTTTGTTAGCCGCAGAAAACATTATCACTCTGACAGCAGATTTTCAGGTCCCTCCATGCAAGGGCCCCGGAATCACCGAAGCCCCGCCGGGGATTCCGGCGGGGCGTCGGGAAGCAACTTTAGGCAGCGGCGACCGGGGCGTTGACGTCCTCCGGCAGAGCGGCCTTGGCAGCCTCGCAGAGAGCGGAGAAGGCAGCGAAGTCGCTGACGGCCAGCTCGGCGAGGATCTTGCGGTCGACATCGATCTCAGCCAGGCGCAGGCCGTGGATGAGACGGTTGTAGGTGATGTCGTTCATGCGAGCGGCAGCGTTGATGCGCTGGATCCACAGCTTGCGGAACTCCGACTTGCGAGCGCGACGGTCGCGGTAGGAGTAGGTCATGGAGTGCAGCCACTGCTCCTTGGCCTTACGGTAAAGGCGGGAGCGCTGGCCGCGGTAGCCCTTGGCGGACTTCAGGATTGCGCGACGCTTCTTCTTGGCGTTGACGGACCGCTTGACACGTGCCACGGTGATACTTCCTTAAACGATTTCGGGGTGTGGGGTGGAGAGGCGGCTTGTCTTAAGCCTTGCCGAGGAGGCGCTTCATGCGCTTGACGTCGGCCGGGGCCACGTCGACGGTGCCCTTCAGACGACGGGTACGGGTGGACGGCTTGCCCTCCAGGAGGTGGCGACGGCCGGCCTGCTCGCGGCGCAGCTTGCCGGAGCCGGTGATCTTCACGCGCTTGGCGGTGCCCTTGTGGGTCTTCTGCTTCATGAGAATTAAGTCCTTAAATCCCGGTTGGAACGGTGTCTACTTCTTGCCCTTGCGGAGCGGTCCGATCACCATGGTCATGTTGCGGCCGTCCTGCTTGGCGCGCGTCTCGACGATGCCGTAGTCCTTGACATCCTCTGCCAGACGCTCCAGGAGTCGGAAACCGAGCTCCGGACGCGACTGCTCACGACCGCGGAACATGATGGTCACCTTGACCTTGGATCCCTTCTCCAGGAAGCGGATCACGTTGCCCTTTTTCGTCTCGTAATCGTGGTCGTCGATCTTGGGAC
>NZ_DUOE01000187.1 GCF_012838985.1 Corynebacterium sp.
GGTCGGGGTCGTCGGGTTGCTCGGGGGATGGGTCGGTGACCTGCTGCTCATGCGGGAGGGGCGCCTGGCGCAGGGGGCGGCGGCGTTCGCGGTGAATCAGGCCGCGTACCAGTGGCTGCTGTGGCGGGCAGGGGCGCGTGTCCGTCGTGGGCCGCTGGCGGTGCACGCGGTGCCTTTCGCGGCGGCGGCGTGGTTCGGGCGTGCGCACCTGGGGCTGGTGGGCACATACGGGGGGATGGTCGCCGCCACCTCGGTGCTCGCCGCGGACCCGGTTGTGCGGGGGCGGGGAGTGGCTGCCGGGGGACATCTGTTCCTCCTGTCTGACTCGTTGATCCTGGTGAGGATGGTGATCCCGGAGGGGAACCGGGCGCTGGGGCGGGGTCTGGATGTGGCGGTGGCGGTGACCTACGTGGCTGCGCAGCGGCTGCTCGTGGACGGCCTGTTCCGGCGCTGACTACCCTGGTGGTCATGACTTCCCCCGTGAATGAAATGGTCACCCGCACCCGCGAAGGCGTCGATGCGTTGCAGGCCTCCCTCACCGCCGCATTCCAGGAGCCGGAACGCGTCGCCTACCTGGTGGCGGGGGAGTTGAGCGCCTGGTCGCGTCTGTTGGGGTGGGCGAAGACCAATGTCGTCTCCACGGCGGTGACCATGCCGCCGTTGGCGGCCACGGCCCTGCGTCATGACCCCTCGCCGGTGCTGCTCGCCGGCATGGCGGGTGGGTTGGTGGGGGACCTGGCCAAGCTGCGCGCTCCGGACAACACCCCCGTCATGGGCATGTTCGGCATCGCCGCGCAGCACGCCGCCTATTCCGCCAAGCTCTACGACCGTGGTGCCCGCCCCTCGCCGGCACGGCTCGGTCTCCGGGCCGCCGCGTGGGCCACCGGAGTCGGTCTGGCCGCCTGGAAGAAGCCGTCTCTGCTGGCTCCGGCCGCTTTCGCCGGACTCTTCGTGTCCGCGACCTCGACCCTGGCGGATGACCGTGGGATCCAGGACGGCAGGACCGTCCGCAAGGGGCTGGGGCACGGCGGTAACCTGCTCCTCGCCGCCGAGGGGGTGGCGCTGCTGCGGGAGACGCTGCTCACCGGTGACTCCCTCGGACACCGCGCGCTGGATGCCGGGGCACGGGCCTCCCAGGTGATCGGCAACATGCTCCTCATGGACGGCCTCACCCGGGACTGATCTCAGGCGGCCCGCACGGACTGCGGCGGGCCGAAGGCCACCATCCGGTAGATGACGTCGGGCCGGTACTCGTCGGGCGTGATCGAGTTCGGCATCCCGAACTCCGCGGCGACATGAGCCACGGTCTCCGCCACGTCCTCCCGCGGGATCTCGGCGGGCCAGAAGGACCAGACGGTTCCTCCGCGCTCATGGACGGAAGCCGCACCGTGGTGGCGGAGCTCGTCCCTTGTCTGGTCGATGAACTCCGCGCGGTGGTGGGTGCAGAACAACGCGGCGGTCACCATGATCCTGGCCAGGGTGCCCTCGCGTGGTTCCTCGAGGCTGGCGAAGTAGCGGATGCCGTCGAGAAGCAGGAACGTGCCGTTCGTGGCGCGTGCACGCAGCTTGCGGTGCCGGGGAGGCTCGGCGACGCCCGGCGGGGTCTGGGGGCGGTCGGTGACGGTGGTGGTGGACAGCTTCTGCCGGTGGGTGGTCTTCTTCTTCGCCATGGCCCCACGATCGCACGCTCCCCCGGGGTGGGGAAGGGGGCGGCGGTGGGCCTGTGGACAACTCGCGATCAGTGTGACGTGTCACTGAAAATCTGTGGACAACTCTCCCTCCCGGAGGAGCGTTCGAGAGCATAGCCCCAGTTCAGACCATGAAAAGAGTGCGCAGTTGCGCACTCAGCGCAGGCGGGCCAACCGCGGGCCGAGCACCGGCTGCAGCCGCTTGACCACGAAACCGATGAGCAGGGCCGCCGCGACCGTGCCCTCACCGACACCGACGACCCGGCCGGCGAAGAGCAGTGCCAACGTCAGCGCGGAGAGCACCAGCACGATGTCGAAGACGACCTTGACGTAACCGAACACGAAGATGCGCCGCTGCCCGAACACCCGGGAGAGCTCACTGGCGATGGTCAGCACGACCGCCTCACCGGAGAGCATGACCGACCGGGCGGTGATCTGGAAGACGATGCCGACGGACAGGACGACGATGGCGGAGATCGTCAGCAGCCACTGCTGCCAGTACGCGGAGTAGTTGATCCAGGAGGTGGCCCACAGGGCGGCGTCGTTGAGCAGGCCGAACACCAGCACCACGGGGAGCTGCAGCAGCTGGACCAGCTGGAAACGACGCCGGAGCAGCAGCATCTGCACCCCCAGGAAACCGGCGTTGAGCAGGATCGTCGCCGTACCCAGCGTCACCGGGGAAATGAGGCTGATGACGTAGGGGACCGAGGAGATCGTGGTCGTGCCGAGGTCGCTGCGCACCGACAGGGCGATGCCGAAGGACATGATCAGGAGGCCGACGAACAACAGGAGGAGTCGCCGGGGAGCGAGGACGGTCACGTCAGGAGCGGTCCGCCATGGTGGGACGGATCGGGCGCGCCAGCTGGGTCATCTCCCGGCGGCCACGCAGCTCCACGGACTTCATGACCGTCCAGCGGGCCTGCTCCGCCTCATTCGCGCTGCGCAGCGTGGCGGCGTTGGTGAGGACACGGCCGTCGGTGTCCTTGGCCAGCTCGGTGAGACGGGCGGCGGAGTTCACGGCGTCACCGATGACGGTGTACTCGAAACGGTCGGAACCGCCGATGTGCCCGGCGACGACGTGCCCGGCGGCCACGCCGATGCCCGCCTGCAGGGTCATGCCCTTGAGCTCCTGGCGCAGCTCACGGGCCGCGGTGAGCGCATGGGAGGTGGAGTCCGCCAGAGAGATCGGCGCACCGAAGACGGCGAGCGCCGCGTCACCCTGGAACTTGTTGATGATGCCCTTGTTGCGGTGCACCACCTCGACGACGTGCTCGAAGAACTGGTTGAGCGCCTCGACGACCTCCTCCGGCGTGTGGTTGACCGCGAAGGTGGTCGAGCCGATGACGTCGACGAAGAGGACGGCGACCTTGCGGTCCTCGCCGCCCAGGGTGGGCCGCTCCTCGAGGGCCCGCTTGGCCACCTCGGTGCCCACGTAACGGCCGAAGATGTCGCGCACGCGCTGGCGCTCCTTGAGGCCGCGCATCATTTCGTTGAAGCCGGCCTGCAGGACACCCATCTCGGAGCCGTCGTAGATGTCGACCTGGACGTTGGTGTCGCCGCGGCGGACCTTGTTGATCGCCTCCTGCAGCTCCAGGACCGGGTCGACGACGCTCATGATGGCGAAGGTCGTGCCGATGAAACCGGTCACCAGCGCGGTCAGGGAGAGCGCCACGATGCCCGGGATGAGCTCCCCCGCGTTGCCCATGAAGTAGCCCGCGCGCTGCCCCACGGCAAGCAGCAGGATGCCGAGGACGGGCAGCGCGGTGGTCATGACCCACGTCAGACGCAGACGCTGCGTGATCGGCGGTTCCAGGGTGGAGTCCTCGAAGCGACGGGCCAGCGCCTCCGCCGCCACCGGGCGCACCAGACGCTCGGCGAGCAGGTACGTCAGCAGCACGACGACCATGCCGGTGAGGATCGTCGCGATGCCGATGACCAGCGCGAGTCTCGAACTCGTCGTCGCCGCGACCACCACCGCGATCGCGATGCCGATCACCCACACCACCGCGCACACCACCGCCTGGTAGACCGGCAGCCGCATGACGAGGTTGCGCACCATGTTGGGGTCGTGGTCCTCGGGGTGGCGTTGCCAGGCCAGCACGGGCCGGAACAGCATGAGTGTGGCGATCACGGCGACGATCACCGCGAACGCGAGGTACGTCATGCCGATGACCTCGACGTGGGAGACTTCCGCGGTGAAGCTGCGGACCTCCGGCATCGGGATGAGGAACCGGATGAAGGCCATGACGGCCAGCGCGCCGATGAGGTTCGCCGCGAGCACCGACGCGGCGTAGAGGGGCCACGAGGTGCCCCACAGCCACTTGAAAGCCCGCAACAGTCGATTCATGGTTCCTTACTTTAACCTCCCGCACCCTCCCGCGTGGGCACCGCACTGCCAGGGTGAATAGGGTGGATCAGGTGAACTCCGTTGCACAGCGCCTCGCCGACACCCCCTCCGTCCGGGACACCGTCCTCTCGGCCGCCCGGGCCGCCCGCGCTTTCGCACGTGGGGAGGCCGAGCTGGGCAGCGCCATGGCGCACGCCTGGATCCTCACGGGGCCGCCGGGTTCCGGCCGCTCCGTCGCAGCGCTCGCGTTCGCCGCGGCGCTCGAGTGCTCCGACCCCACGGAGATCGGCTGCGGTCGCTGCCGCCACTGCCGTGACGTGCTTGCCGACGCCCACACGGACGTCCTCCACATCGTCCCCGGGGGACTGTCCATCTCCATCGAGGAGATGCGCGACATGCGCCGGGAGGCGGCGAAGCTGCCGACGGTCTCCGACTGGCGCATCGTCATCATCGAGGACGCCGACCGCCTCACCGGTCCTGCGGCCGACGCGATCCTCAAGGTCGTGGAGGAGCCGCCGCCGCACACCGTCATCCTCATGTGCGCCCCCTCCATCGACCCGGAGGACTTCTCGCCGACGCTGCGCTCCCGCTGCCGCCACCTCTACGTGCCCTACCCCTCGGTGGAGTACATCGTGGACCTGCTCGTCGCCGAGACCGGGGCCTCCCCCGAGGACGCCCGCCTCGCCGCCGTCGCCTCCGGGCGGCACATCGGCCGTGCCCGCCGCCTGGTCACCGACCCGGAGTCGCAGAAGCGACGCGCCGCCGCCCTCAACCTCGCCGAGATGGTCTTCCACCGCGACGAGGTGTTCAAGGCGGCGACGGGGTTCCTGAAGAACGTCGACAAGCAGGTCAAGGAGATGAGCGACGAACAGGACGCAGAGGAGCTCGCCCGCCTCGAACGCGCCCTGGGCAAGGGCGGCCGCGGCAAGGGCACGCAGAAGGCGATGGACGGCTCAGCCGGCGCGCTCAGCGACCTGGAGAAGACCCAGAAGACCCGCCGCAACCGTCGCAAGCGGGACTTCATCGACCTCGCCCTCGTGGATCTCGCCGGCCTCTACCGCGACGCCCTCATGCTCTCCACGGGGGCCGCGGTGGGCCTGACCCACCCCGACTTCGAGGGCCTGTCCCGCGAACTGGCGGACAAGGTGAGCGAACCCGGCCTCGTCGAATGCCTCGACGCGATCACACTGGCCCGCGAGCACATCAGCGTCAACGTCACCCCGACCATCGCCATCGACGGCATGCTCGGACGCATCCGCCTCGCCTGCGGCGCTTCCTGACCTGTGATTTCTCCGCCCGCCGTGCGTGCGCTAAAATGGCGCATCGGTACTGTTCATGCAGGGCCACGCCGCCTTAGCTCAGTCGGTAGAGCGTCTCACTCGTAATGAGAAGGTCGCGAGTTCGATTCTCGCAGGCGGCTCCACGACACCCACCTCCCTCCCCGGGGAAGTGGGTTTTTCCGTGCCGCTGATCCCTCATGTTGGGGAGACGGGGGCCTGACCCCCGGGGGACACCCCCGGGAGACTGTGACCATTCTGTTGCCATGGGTCCGGGCGGATGCTTCCCGGGGCGACTGTTCGGGTGGGGAACTCACCTGGGGCGGAACTGTCCGATTTCTGCGACGGCGCATGTCACCGGGGGTAAA
>NZ_DUOE01000188.1 GCF_012838985.1 Corynebacterium sp.
AGGGCCGCGCAGCGGCCCATGAGACCGGAATGCGTAACCGCCGTGCGGTGCTGGGGGACGCGCACGTGGACGCGGCCGTCGCCAAGCAGACGCCCGTGACCGAGAAGTTCCAGGACTTCATCACCCGCACCGCCTGGGGTGACATCTGGAACCGCGAGGCGATCGACCACACGCAGCGCCGCCTGCTCACCATCGCGATCCTCACCGCCGTGGGCAACGACGGCGAACTCGACATGCACATCCGCGCCGCCCTGCGCGCCGGGGTGGACGCCGACCTCATCGGAGAGGTCCTCCTCCACACCGCCGTCTACGCCGGTGTGCCCAACTCCAACCACGGCTTCAAGCTCCTGCAGCAGGCCGTCACCGACCTCGAAGGAGACAACTGATGTCCCACACACCCGTCGCCATCATCGGAGCCGGCCCCGCCGGCCTCACCCTGGCCCACCTGCTCCACGTCCGGTACGGCATCGAGTCCGTCATCTTCGAGTCCCGCTCCCGGGCCGATGTCGAGGAGACCGTCCGCGCCGGAGTCCTCGAGCAGGGCACCATGAACCTCATGCGTGAGACCGGTGTCGGCGAGCGCATGGACGCGGAGGCCGACATCGACGACGCCATCGAGCTCGCCATCGACGGCCAGCGCACCCGCATCGACCTCGCCGGGCTCACCGGCCACCACATGGCCGTCTACCCGCAGCACGAGTACCTCAAGGACTTCATCGCCGCGCGTCTCGACGCCGGCCAGACCATCTTCTTCGAGACCGAGGTCACCGACGTCACCGGCTACGACGACGACCAGGTCACCGTCTCCTACACCACCAACGACGGCCGGGAGCACACCCTCACCGCCGACTACGTCATGGCCGGCGACGGCTCCGCCTCCCCGCGCCGCAAGCTCGTCACCGAGCTGCCCGGCGCCGTGCGCGCCAAGCACGAGTACCCCTACGCCTGGTTCGGCATCCTGGTCAACGCGCCGCAGACCCAGAAGGAACTCATCTACGCCAACTCCGAGCACGGCTTCGCACTCATCTCCACCCGCACCCCGGAGATCCAGCGCTACTACCTGCAGTGCAATCCCGACGACACCGTCGACATGTGGTCCGACGAGCGCATCTGGGACGAGCTGCACAAGCGCGTCTCCACCGATGACCTGCGCGTCTCCGAGGGCGAGATCTTCGACAAGGCCGTCCTGCGCTTCCGCTCCGCCGTCACCGACCCGATGCAGCGCGGCCGCCTCTTCCTCGCCGGCGACGCCGCCCACACCGTGCCGCCCACCGGCGCGAAGGGCCTCAACCTCGCCGTCGCCGACGTCGCCGCCCTGGCCCCCGGCCTGGCGCGCGCCATCAAGAAGAACAACCGCGACCTGCTCGACCAGTACTCCGCGCTCGCCGTGCCGCGCGTGTGGAAGGCCCAGCACTTCTCCTACTGGATGTCCTCCATGCTGCACACAGTGCCCGAGCAGGAGTACTTCCAGACCCAGCGGTCCCGCGCCGAACTCCGCTCCGTCCTGTCCACCGAGGCCGGCCGCACCTACCTGGCGCAGCAGTACGTCGGCCTCGACCTCCCGAAGTTCGAGGTGTAGATGACCACCACCGCTCCGCCCGCGCCCCGCGCCGGCACCCGCTCCACCCTGACCGTCACGATCCTCCTGTGGATCGCCGTGCTTCTCGACGGCTTCGACATGGTCGTCATCGGCGCCGTCCTGCCCTCCATGATCGAGGACCCCACCTGGCAGGTCACCGCGGCCGAGGGCACCCAGATCGTCACCGCCGGACTCATCGGCATGACCATCGGCGCCCTGGCCATCGGCACCCTCACCGACAAACTCGGCCGCCGCTGGGTGATGATCGTCTCCGTCCTGGCCTTCTCCCTGCTCACCCTCGGCATGGGCTTCGCCGGTTCCGTGTGGATGCTCATGCTCCTGCGCTTCCTCGCCGGCGTCGGCCTCGGCGGCTGCCTGCCCACCGCCATCTCCATGGTCACCGAGTTCCGTGGCCGCGCCCGGGCCGGCTCCTCGACGACCACCGTCATGACCGGCTACCACGTCGGCGCCGTCCTCACCGCCCTGCTGGCCATCCTCATGATCGAGCCCTTCGGCTGGCACTCCCTGTTCATCGTCGGCGCCGTCCCCGGCATCATCCTCGCCCCGATCATGTTCTTCCTGCTCCCTGAATCCCCGCAGTACCTGCTGGCCAAGGGACGCGTCACCGAGGCCGAGGACATCGCCTCCCGGTACGGCATGGAACTGTCCGACGAACTCGACCGCTCCGCCGCCCAGGCCGCTCAGGAGGACAAGCAGCGCAGCTCCCTGGCCTCCGTCCTCGCTCCCAAGTACCGCCGCAACTCGCTGGCCATCTGGGCGACGTCCTTCATGGGCCTGCTCCTGGTCTACGGACTCAACACCTGGCTGCCGCAGATCATGCGCGCCGCCGACTACGACCTGGGCAACTCCCTCGGTTTCCTGCTGGTGCTCAACGTCGGTGCCGTCGTCGGCCTCATCATCGCCGGCAAGGTCTCCGACGTGCACTCCCCGCGGCGGACCGGCCTCGTGTGGTTCCTCGCCTCCGCGGTGTTCCTCGCGCTCATGGCCATCAAGCTGCCGCTCCTCGGCCTCTACGTGGTGGTGTTCATCACGGGTGTGTTCGTGTTCTCCTCGCAGAACCTCGTCTACGCCTTCGTCGGCGAGAACCACCCGTCCAACATGCGCGCCACCGCGATGGGCTTCTCCGCCGGCATCGGCCGCCTGGGTGCGATCTCCGGCCCGATGGTCGGTGGCCTGCTCATCAGCCTCGGCATGGCGCACCCGTGGGGCTTCTTCGCCTACGCGGCTGTCGGCCTGGCCGGTGCGGTGATCTTCGCGTTCACCCGACCGGTGTACGTGCGGTAGACACCGACCCGCCCCCGGGGCTTCCCCGGGGGCTCAGCCCTGGGCGAGTTCCTCCCGCAGCCCCTGCCGCGTGCGCACCCCGAGCTTCCGGTAGATGCGGGTGAGGTGGTACTCCACGGTCTTCGTCGACAGGGAGAGCTCACGGGCGACGGCACTGTTGGTCGCCCCCTCCGCGACGAGCGCGGCGATCTGCTCCTCCTGCGGGGTGAGCCCGTGCGGGTTGGTGCGCGCCACCGCACCGACACCACCCACGCCACCGACCCGGCGCTCCGCCGCACAACGTTCGACCATGACGCTCGCCCCCATCTGCCGGAAGATCTCGGCGGCGTGGGAGAGGATCTCGTCGGCACGTTGGCGGCGGCCGTGACGGCGCAGGACCTTGCCGTACTCGAAGAGGATGCGCGACTGGTAGGCGGGCATCGGGGTGCCCAGGATCGCCTCGACCGCATTCTCGAAGGTCTGCAGCCCGCCGGTGACGTCGCCACGCTGGAACTGGATCGTGGCGCGGGGGACGGCGTTCTTCGCCGTGAGCGAGACCAGACCGGAGGGGGTGTGGCGTTCCTCGGCGCCGGTGATGACCTCGTCGGCGGCGTCGATACGCCCCGCCCGGATGAGGGTCTGCGCGTAGACGTCCTCCCAGGGCCAGAAGCCGGGATGCTGGGTGTCCGTCGAGGAGACGGTGCGGGCGAGCAGCGCACCGGCGCGGAGGGCGGAGGGCAGGTCCGCGGAGTTCGCGGCCACGATCATGCGGCCCATGGCGGCGGGCAGCGACTGCAGCAGGAAGGCGTCCTCACTCAGCGTCAGACGCTGGAGGTAGTCGGCGGCGAGCAGGTCATCGCCCTGCATCGCGGCGATCTGCACGCCGGTCCACAGGAGCATCGGCTCGAGCAGCTCCATGCCGTGGGTTTCACCGGTGGCCAGGCCACGTTCGACGACACTGGCGGCGGTGGTCCATTCGCCCAGCACGTAGAGGGTGCGGGCCAGCCACGCGTCCTGCCACACGCCGATCACCGGGGACTGCTCCGGCAGGTGCCGCAGACGCTCCCGGGCGGTCAGGGGATCGTCGAAGGTGAGCGCGAGCCAGCCGTGCACCATGTCCAGGCGCTGGCGGTTGACCGCGGTGTCCGGGGTGATGTCCAGCGCCGGCATCCGCCCGGAGCAGGCCGCGTCGGCGACGAGCCCCAGGATGCGTGCCTCGACGGTGGCGGTATCGGCGGGGGAGTCGGCGCGCAGGGCGGCGACCTTCGCCTGCATGCCGGCCAGGTCCCAGTCCGCCAGGGAGAGGAGCACGCTGCGGGCGCGGTGGTGCGGCTCCGGGCCGGGATCTGCGAGGTACTCGTGCGCGCGGCGGCGCAGACCCCGGTTGAGCGCGAGGTGGCCGCGCAGGCTGGCCTGCTCGGCGGGCTCGAGGTCGGGCGGGCACTCGTCGAGGTGGAGCTCCGCGGTGGGCAGCTCCCCCTCGGCGACGAGTTCACGGGCCAGGGCGAGGTGTGCAGCGGGCTCCCGCTTATCGACGCCCCTCCGCACCAGCTCCCCCTCCGGCAACGAGGCGAGCAGCGCGTTGACCGCGCCGGGCCAGCCGCCGGTCTCCGCGTGGATCTGCTCGACCAGCGCGACCGGCACCGTCCGGCCCGTGACGGAGCGGAGGTAACCGGAGGTCTCCGCCAGTGTCAGCGGCGGCAGGGAGACGACGTCGGTGGCCAGATGGTCCAGCCCCGGGCCGTCGACCGTCGCGATGACCGACACCGTCGACTCCGGGTGCCGCGCCGTGGAGATCAGCTGCCGCAGCGAGCGCTCATCCGCGTGGTGGAGATCATCGACGACGACGAGCGTGTCCGCCAGCGGCGTGGGCAGCAGGGAGGACAGCGCGCCGGGCTCGTCCCGGTTCCAGGGGAACAGCGCCACCCGGTGCTGCGGACGACCACCCAGGTGGGTGAGCACGGACTCGAGGACACCGCGGCGGTCGGACCCCTCCGGACCTGTGAGCAGCAGCACCGTGCCCGGACCGCCGGCGGTGACACGCAGGGCGGCGCGGTGCAGCCGACGGCGGTGGATGTGCCGCAGATACTGGGAGCTCATGGTGCGGTTGACGCTACCAGCGCTCTCAGCGGCGGCGGTGGATGGACTTGTAGCTCAGGTAGGCGCTCAGCCCCTCGATGCCGTACTCCACCCCCATGCCGGAGTCGTGGCGGCCGCCGAACGGGGCGGAGTGGTTGGAGCCGAAGAAGTTGATGCCCACCGAACCGGAGTCCACCCGGCGGGCGACCTCCAGGGCTCGGGACTCGTCCGCGCCGAAGACGATGCCGCCCAGCCCGAACTCGGTGTTGTTGGCCAGGGCCACGGCCTCATCGGCGGTGCCGTCGGTGTCGTCATAACGCAGGATCGTGATGACGGGTCCGAAGATCTCCTCCCGGGCGACGGTCATGTCCGGGGTGACGTCGGCGAGCACCGTCGGCACGATGAACTCCCCGTCCTCCAGCCCCGGGGCGAGTTCGTCCGCGGTGGCGGCCCGTCCTCCGGTGACGATGCGGGCGCCCTCGCGGCGGGCCGATTCGAGGTACCCGGAGACCGTGTCGAACTGCGCGGCGGTGGCCACCGGACCGAACACGGTGGTGGGGTCGAGCGGATCCCCCTGCGGGGCCGCGGCGATCGTCCCGGCGACCATGTCCACGATCTCCCCGTAACGGGAGGCGGGGGCCAGGATGCGGGTGGAGATGTAGCAGGTCTGGCCGGTGTTGCGCATGCAGGACCGGATGAGCACGGAGGAGACGGCGTCGAGGTCGGCGTCGGGGAGCACGATCGCCGAGGACTTGCCGCCGAGCTCCAGGGTGACCGGGCGGAGCAGCTCGCCGCAGGCGGCGGCGATCTTCCGCCCGACCGGGGTGGAGCCGGTGAAGGCGATCTTGTCCACGCCGGGGTGGCGCACGAGGGCGTCCCCGAAACGGCCCGGGCCGGTGAGCAGGTTGACCACACCGGCCGGCACACCCGCGGCCTGCACCGCGTCGATGATGAAGCGGATGGACAGGGGAGTGGGGGAGGCCGGTTTGATCACCACGGTGCAGCCCGCCAGCAGCGCCGGGGCCAGCTTGATCACCACGAGGTTGATGGGGAAGTTCCACGGGGCGATGAGTCCGCACACCCCGATGGGGTCCTTGTCCACGATGGATTCCGCGCCGCCCGCCGGGAAGGGGCGGATGTCCTCGTCGTCGAGCCAGGACGCCAGGGTGGCGAAGTAGCGGAAGATGCCGGCCGCGTTGGCCGCCGCTCCGAGGGTCTCGGAGACGGGGGAGCCGTTCTCCCTGGTGTTGGTGTACGCGAGGTGCTCGCTGCGGGCCTCGATCTCGTCGGCGATGCGCAGGAGGTACCCGGCCCGGTCGGCGGCGCTGAGCGCGGACCAGCCGGCCAGGGCGTCCCGGGCCGCGGACACCGCCCGGTCGAGTTCCTCCGGGGTGGCGGCGGGGACGGAGCCCCAAGTTTCGCCGGTGGCGGGGTCGACCACCGGGTTGCGTTCTTCGGTGGCGGCGGGCTGCCAGGCACCGTCGATGAAGAAGTCGTCGACGTGGGTGTAGGGCAGGTCGAGGGCCGCCCGACGGCCCCGGGCGTCGGTGAGCGTCGCGGTCATCGGATGATCTCCGTCCGCAGCAGTTCCCGGCAGCGGCCCAGGTCGGCGCTGGCCATCTGGTGGGCGGCGTCGGTGATGAGCTCCGGCAGGATCTCCGCCTCGAGGCGGTCGACGTAGGTCGCCGGGTCCATGTCGAACCAGGTGCACGACATCGCGATGCCGGCCCGGTCGAAGCGCCACAGCCGGTCCGAGTCGCGGACCAGTGCGTCCTCGAGGGAGTAGGCGACGTGGCGGGTGTCGTGGCCGTCGATGATCTCGCAGACGCGCTCGATGAACTCCTCGTCGTACCCCAGGTCGGGTAGTACGCGGCGGGCGACGTCGCAGCCCTCCCGTTCGTGCTCGAAGCGGATGGCGGCCTTGCGCCAGTCGCCCCGGAAGCCCTCCGAGATGATGCGGGACTCGTCGACGTGCGCCCACCCAGTGTCGTGGAGGGCGGTGGCGATGAGCACCAGCTCGCGGTCGGCCTGCGGGTACGCGTCGCACAGGCGGGTGGCGTAGGCGGTGACGATCGGCAGATGCAGGTCGTTCGCGCGGGTGCGGGTCTCCGGGACGATGGCGCGCCACAGATCCTCCAGGCCGGAGCTCGGGGACAGGCAGATCGGCGCGGTGTCGACGAACTCGCGGGTGGGGACGGGGCGCTCCGGGTGGGAGGCCGCGAACCGGCGGGCACGCGGGTCGTCGATGTGGTTCTCCGGCGTGGCCGGGGCCCAGGCGGGTGGGGTGGTCATGAGACGGGCTCCAGATTCCTGATGAGGGACTTGAGGGGGACGGTCGCGTCGGCGGCCTCGGCGGCGGGGATCTCCTGCCCCTTGGCCAGGGCGTTGCGCACCGCCATGAAGTCGAGCGGGTGGTTGATGCAGTCGGCGGCGATGATCCGCCCGTCGCGGTAGTAGAGGACGCTGAACTTCCCCTGTTCCTCGTCGCGTCGGACGACGGTGGTGTCGTAACCGAGGGAGAGGCCGGCGATCTGCAGCTTGAGATCGCCCTGGTTCGACCAGAACCACGGGATGCCGGCGTAGTCCTCCCGCTTGCCGACGACCGAGTACGCCGCGACCTTCGCGTGCTCGATCGCGTTGTTGACGCTCTCCAGACGGATCCGCTCCGTCGGGTCCGCGCCGGGCAGCGGGTTCGGCAGGTTGGCCACATCACCGACGACGATGGTGGTGCCGTCGGAGGCGACGGCGTGGCGGTCGACGACGATGCCGTTGTCGACGTCCAGGCCCAGCTGCTCGGCCAGTTCCGTGTTGGGGATGACGCCGATGCCCACGAGGACGAGCTGCGCGGGCAGTGTGGTGCCGTCGTCGGTGACGACCCCGGACACGCGCCCGGCGTCGTCCGACACGAGCTTCTCGACGCCGGTGTCCAGGCGGATGTCCAGTCCGGCGGTGCGGTGGTGGGTGAGCAGGTGGTCCGAGGTCGGTTCGCCGACGGCGCGGCCGACGAGGCGGGGCGCGCGCTCGATGACGGTGACCTTCTTGCCCAGCTGCTGCAGGGAGCAAGCGGCCTCGAGTCCGATGAAGCCGCCGCCGATGACGACGGCCTCCTCCACGGAGTCGAGGGAGGCCTTCAGTGCCAGGGCGTCGTCGGCGTTGCGCAGGTAGACGACACCGTCGAGGTCCGCCCCGGGGACGGGCAGGTGGCGGGCGCGGGCGCCGACGGCCAGGGCCAGGCGACGGAAGGGGTAGGTCGTGCCGTCGGTGGCGTGGGCGGTGCCGGAGCCGTCCGGGGCACGGTCGATCCGCTCGATGCGCGCGCCCTTGACGAGGCGGATGTTGTTCTCCTCCCAGTACTCGTTGGAGCGGAAGATGAGGCGCTCCTTGTCGTAGGTGCCCTGGAGGAACTCCTTGGACAGGGCGGGGCGTTGGTAGGGGCGGTGGTCCTCGTCACCGAGGAGGGTGATGTGCTCGTCGAAGTCGAGGCCGCGCAGCGAGATCGCCAGCTGCACGCCGGCCTGGCTCGCCCCGATGATGAGCAGTCCCGTGGTCTGGTCGCTCATGACTCACACCTGCGTTTCCGGGGTGGTCACGCACAGGGACATGCCCTCGGTGACGGGGATCTGGCAGGACAGGCGGGAGGACACCTCCCGGTCGACGGCGGTGCCGTAAAGCATCTCGTCCTCCATGCCGGACATCTCCGGCAGGTCGACGTCCTGGCCCTCGTCGACGAAGACGTGGCAGGTGGCGCAGGACAGGGAGCCTCCGCACTCGGCGACGATGCCGGGCACGCCGTTGCGCACGGCGGTCTCCATGACGGAGTCGCCGACGGTGGCGTCGATGGTCCGGGCGGTGCCCTCGGCGTCGGTGTAGGTGACGGTGGTCGTGGTCATGATGGTCTCCTGTGGAAGTGTGTGTGCTGTCAGATGAACTGGCGGCCGCCGTCGACGACGAGGGTCTGGCCGGTGATGAAGCCCGAGTCGGGGGAGGCGAGGAAGAGGGCGGCGCCCACGATGTCCTCCGGTTCGCTGGCCCGCTTGATGGAGCCACGGTCGACGCCGTAGGAGGCGGCGTCGGACATGAGTCCGAGGCTGGCGTCGGTGAGCGTGAACCCGGGGGCGATGGCGTTGACGGTGATGTTGCGGGCGCCGAGCTCCTTGGCCATGACGCGGGTCAGGGCGATGACCCCTCCCTTGGAGGCGACGTAGTGCGCCCACTGGGCGGACCCGGACATGACGGTGGCGGAGGACAGGTTGATGATGCGGGCGCCGTCCGCCAGGTGGGGGCTGCAGGCGCGGGTGACCAGCCAGGGTCCCTTGAGGTTGACGCCCATGACCAGGTCCCATTCGGCCGGGTCGATCTCCTCGAGCGGGGAGCGGGTGACGGTGGCGTAGATGGCGGCGTTGTTGATGACGACGTCGATCGGGCCACCCGCGAACTCCGCGACGTCGGCGGCGAGCTGCTCGGTGGAGTCTGGGTCGGTGACGTCCACGCGGAAGGCGGCGGCCGTGGTGTGGGGCGCCAGCAGCTCCGCGGTCTCCCGGGCACCGTCGAGGTTGATGTCGGCGACGGCGACGCGGTCACCCCGGCGGGCGAAGCCCTCGGCGAAGGCGCGGCCCAGTCCGCCGGCGGCGCCGGTGATGAGGACGGTTCTCTGAGTGGTCATCGGTGCACCCCTTACGGAGCCACGAGGGCGGCGTCGGCGGTGTCGGTGGCCGGTGCGGTGGCGGGCGCGGCGTCGTCAAGCACCTCGACGGTGCCCTTCGTGCCGTCGACACGCAGACGCTGACCGGTGCGGATCGTGGTGGAGGCGCTGCCGGTGCCGGTGACCGCCGGCAGGGCGTACTCGCGGCAGACGATGGCGGCGTGGCTCATCATGCCGCCGATGTCGGTGACGGCGGCCTTGAGCTTGCCGAACACCGGACCCCAGCTGGGGGCGGTGACCGGGGCGACGAGGATCTCGTCCTGCCGGATGTCGGAGATCTCGTCGGCGTCCATGATGACGCGGGCGTAACCCTCGACCACTCCCGGGGAGGCGGCCATGCCCTTGAGGGTGCCCTCCGGGGTGTCGTCGTCCTCACCGAGCCAGGACTGGACCTGCTCGGTGGTGATGCCCCACAGCATGCGGGTGAACGGCTCGGTGATGGACTCCGGGGGAGTGTTCAGCGCCGGCGCCGGGCGGGCGGTCTTGAGGGCGGCAACCATGGCGCGGCGCTCCTCGATGATCTCGGGCCAGTAGACCGGGCCGATCGGGCCGTCCGGGGCACCGACGCCGTGGCCGGTGACCAGATCGAAGAGGGCGTCGCGGACCTCGTTGCGGGTGAGGTAGAGCATGTCGTCCGCCTCCGGCCAGAAGCCGTGGGCGTGGAGCATGCGGGACAGCTCGCGGACCTTGCGCCAGAACACACCCATGGTCCAGTGCTCGATGTAGAAGTTGTGGTTCTCCACGTAGGGGTAGGCGGTGGCGGCGAGGCCGCGCTTGGCGTCGAAGACGGCGAGCTGCTCGGCGTCGAGAAGCTCCCGGTACTCGTCGACGATCCGGTCCTTCTCCGCGATGAGCTCAGCGGTGGGGCGCTTGATGATCTGGCCCTCGTCGAGGCGGCGGATATAGTCGGCGATGAAGCCCAACGGGATCTCCAGGTGGTCGATCCAGTACTTGTCGTGACCGTAGAAGCCGTTGCCCACGGTGAAGTTGAACCACGGGTCCTGGGCCTCGTCCCAACGGGCGATCCAGCGCTCGCCACCGGGGGAGGCCGCGAGGGCGGCGAGGGTTCCCTCCGAGTCGTCGGTGTCGGCGAAGTGCTCCTGCAGGCCGAGCTCGACGGCGAGGATGGCCAGCTCCTTGAGCTCGTCGTCCGGGCGGAAGAGCTCCATGTCCACACCCTGCACCATGTTGGCGATGGACTGGTCGGGGATGTCCGGGAACACCTCCTTGCAGAAGTTGAAGAAGTCGAGGTAGGCGATGTAACCGAGGTTGAGGAACTCGAAGTGGTACTGCCAGTTGCGGTACGCCAGGGCGATGAGGCGGTCGTAGTTCTCCAACAGGATCTCGGAGCCGTCCATGGCCTTGCCGGACTCGATGTCGGCCATGGGCACCATGTCGGGCAGGGGGTTGAAGGTGAGCGACTCGAGCTCGTCGATGGTGCCGCGGACCTTGACCTTCCAGTCCTCCAGCATGGAGTCCCAGTTCTGGAAGTAGTGGGTGATGCGGGCCTGGAACTCCGGGACGCGGTCGGCGACCTGATCGTCCGGCACCGGGATGGGGGACATGTAGAGGTAGCCGAGGTGGACGCGGAACTCGATGCCGTTGGCGTTGGGGATCATGAGGTGGCGAGCGTTGTACTGCCCGAGGCACTTGACGGCGTACTCCGCGCCGATGGTCTCGAAGGGCTTGAACACGGTGGGCCAGTGCTGCGAGTCGCAGAACCAGAACTTCTCGTTCTCCTTGTCCTTCAGCTCGTCCTGGAAGACGAGGTAGTAGGGGTAGAGCTTCTCCCATCCCTCGGCGCCCGCGGGCACCGGCAGATCGGAGGGCTTGGGGAAGGACTTCTTCGACATGGATGTCTCCTTGGGGGGGTGGGGGTCAGCGGGCGGCGAGGATGGTGGAGGTGAGGGAACCGAGGTTGAAGCCTCCGCCACCGGTCGGGGCGGCGGCCGGCTGCGGGGCCTTCGGGGCGGCGACGTTGGAGTGGACCGTCTCCGGGCGGGACTGCAGGAGCAGGAGGTTCTCGCCGTCGGGGAGGTCGGCGTCCAGGGCCCACTCGATGTCCTGCGGGCAGCCGTAGTGCCTCTCGGCGCGCTTCGCCATCGTGGCGACCTGGGTCAGTTCCTCGTCGGTGAGGCTGCGGATCGCGGCGCGCTCGGCCGGGACGTCGCGTCGGATCAGGGTGCCGCTGGCGGCGTCGGGGACCAGCTCGTGGTGCTTGTCGCCGAGGTGCTCGCTGACGACCTGCAGGGTGACCTTGTCCAGGATGATGTTGTCCGGGGTGACCTCGCCGGAGACGACCATCTCGCCGACGCCCCAGGAGGAGTCGATGGTCACCTTGGAGCGGTCACCGTTGGAGGGGTTGAGGGTCATGGCGACGCCGGCGACGCGGGCGTTGACCATCTTCTGCACGACGACGGCCATGGACAGACCCTCGTTGGGGATGTTGTTCTTCAGGCGGTAGATGATCGCGCGGGCGGTGTAGAGGGAGGCCCAGCACTGGCGGATGTGCTCGG
>NZ_DUOE01000029.1 GCF_012838985.1 Corynebacterium sp.
CCGGCGACGGCCAGCAGCACGAAGATCCAGGAGCTCACCAGCGGGCGGCGGGCCCAGCTGCGGCCGTAGTCCAGGGAGAGGAAGCCCGGGCCCGTGAACTGCAGCGCCAGGGAGATGCCCAGCAGCACGATCGACAGCCACACCGTCTCCGGCCACGCGAAGATGTTGGGGCCCGCGCCGGAGGTGGTCAGCGCGTGCAGTGCGGTGAAGGAGGTGGCGATGGTCGCCACCATCGCGAACAGCGGCGTGATGAGGCCGAGGAGCAGGAACACACCGGCCGACAGCTGCAGCGACGGGATGATGATCGCCAGTCCGGCTGGGGCCAGGTAGCCGGCGTAGTCGGCCTCCAGGCCCGTGAGTCCCGGGTTGCCGCCGAGGCGGAAGAAGGTGCCCACCGCCTCGAGGATGAGCCATCCGCTCAGCAGGAGACGGATGAGGAGCAGTCCGAAGTCGATGGTGCCGCGTCGGTGGTCCGGGAGGGCCACCTCCTCCACGGCGACCGGCTCAGCGTAGTCGGCGGGCACGGCCACAGGTTCCGCGGCGACCGGGGCGACGGCCGGCGGTGCAGCCGGGCTGCCGTAGTCGACGGTCTCATGGGTGCCGGTCGGGGCAGCGTAGTCCTGCTCGGCGTAGGTCGGCTGCACCGGTGGGGTGGCCGGGGTGGCCGGGTTTGCCGCAGCCGGCTTGATCTCCTGCGGGGCGGCGCGACCGGGGCGGCTGAAGAGTCCGCCGGAGGACTGCGGGAACTGGGTCGTCGCTGACGTCGCGTCAGCACCCGTGTCCTGTCCGCTCAGAGGCGTCGAACCTGCCCCCGAGGCGCGGGGAGCCGGCCCCGCGGCGTGAGTGTCCTTGTGGTAGGTGGGCACGTCGAGGCCGTCGGCGTCGTACGAGCCAGCTCGGTCGGGGGTCTGATTCTTGTCGGTCATAATGCCAGCGTAAGGCAGATCAGGGGTCCGTGGTGGGCATGAACACGCGAGCCGCGCCGCAAAAGACCAACAATACGGTCACGGGCACTGCAGGAGTTCGCGGTGCAGGGCGTCCTTCTCGGCGGCGGTCACCCACAGGCCGTAGGTGGCCTTCACGTCGACGATGCTGATGGCGTAGTCGCAGCGGTGGGCCTTGTTCGGCGGCAGCCAGGTCGCGGCGTCACTCGCTCCCTTCTGCTGGTTGGGGGAGGCGCCGACGGCGATGAGGTTGCGCGGGTCGTTGGCGAAGTCCCGGCGGGTGTCGTCGTCCCACGACTGGGCGCCCTTCTGCCAGGAGTCGGCCAGGGCGACGATGTGGTCGATGTGGACCTCACCGCTGCGCGGGCCGCGCACGAAGTTGATGGTGGTGCCGGTGTAGGGGTCCAGCAGTGTGCCGGACTCCACGAGGCAGTCGTGGGTGCCGGGGCGGATGGTGATGTCCGTGAGGTCCCGACGGAGGATGTCGTTGCGGGTGTCGCAGCCGTTGCGGCCGCCCTCGACGGTCACGTTGTCGCTCCAGGCGGGGCCGTAGTTCTTCCGGTCGTAGCCGGTCATGGGAGCACGTCCCTTGACCTCGAGGGTCTCCAGCTGCGCCAGTGCGCGGGCTTTCGCCGGGATCGCATCCGACTGGGAGGAGGACGAGGGGAAGGAGGAGGGTGCCGACGGGCTGAGGGGCGGGTCGACGACCACCGCCGTACCGATGACGGCGACGATGAGGAGACCGAGGAGTGCGGAAATGCGTTTCATTAACGGTTCAATCTAGCAGCCGGACCGGACATTGACGGAAACAAGTTCGAACGCTATGGTTGTTGACATGGCAGCAACTAAGGACTGGGCAGGCGACCCGCAGAACGCATCCACCAACGGCGAATTCGTCCGCGATGCCACGTACATCGAGGACCGGATCACCGCCGACACACCCACCGGCACCACCGTCGACCAGGACGACGGCACGGTGCACTGGCCCGTCGAGGCGGGCCGTTACCGGCTCATGGCCGCCCGCGCGTGCCCCTGGGCGCACCGCTCCGTGATCACCCGCCGACTGCTCGGCCTCGAGGACGTCATCTCCCTCGGCCTGGCCGGCCCCACCCACGACGTCCGCTCCTGGACCTTCGACCTCGACCCCGACGGGAAGGACCCGGCCACCGGCCTCCAGCGCCTCCAGGAGGCCTACTTCAACCGCTTCCCCGACTACCCGCGCGGCATCACCGTGCCGGCCGTCGTCGAGGTCGAGTCGAAGAAGGTCGTGTCCAACGACTACCCCTCGATCGTCCTTGACTTCCAGACCGAGTGGACGCAGTTCCACCGCGAGGGTGCCCCGGACCTCTACCCGGTCGAGCACCGCGCGGAGATCGACGAGATCGCCCGACGCATCTACACCGAGGTCAACAACGGCGTCTACCGCAGCGGCTTCGCCTCCTCCCAGGAGGCCCACAACGAGGCCTACGAGCGCTTCTGGGCCGCCATGGACTGGCTCGAGGAGCGACTGACGACGCGCCGCTACCTCGTCGGCGACCACATCACCTTCGCGGACATCTTCCTGTTCGTCACCCTCGTGCGTCACGACGCCGTCTACTACTCCCACTTCAAGACCTCCCGGAACAAGATCTCCGAGATGCCCGCCCTGTGGGGCTACCTCCGCGAGCTCTTCCAGCTCCCCGGCTTCGGCGACACCACCGACTTCCAGGAGATCAAGGACCACTATTTCATCGTGCACAAGGAGGTCAACCCGACCCAGATCGTGCCCCAGGGCCCCGACCTGGCCGGACTGGCCACCCCGCACGGCCGCGAGGCCCTCGGCGGCCAGCCCTTCGCCGACGGAGTGACCCTGCCGGGCCCGGTGCCGGCGGGCGAGGAGGTCAAGAACCCCGAGCCCTTCCAGACCGAGCTCTTCGGCTAGACCGCCGGGAGTTGCCGGGCGGCGGCCAGGACGGAGTCGGTGAGCCTCTCCAGCAGCTCCGACTCCAGCCGCCACCGCTGCCAGTAGAGGGCGACGGAGACCACGCGGTCGTCGAGAAGCACGAGATCACCGCGCCGCAGGAACGGCTCCGCCTGCAGCTCCGACATCAACCCCCAGCCCATGCCCGCCAGCGTGGCCGACACCAGCGCCTCCGTGGACGGAATGTCCGACATACGGGGGCGCTGCTGCGTTCCGGCCAGCCGTTCCTCGAGGTCACGGGCCTGCAGCTCATCGGAGGGGCCCCACCGCAGGGTCGGCATGCGGGACCAGTCGGGCCCCGGATGACGCTCCGCGAGCTCCGGCGTGGCGACCGCCCGGTAGCGCATCCGGCCGAGCCCGACGGTCTCGCACCCGGAGACCGGGCGGGACTCGCGGGTGACCGCGCCGAGGACGTCACCGCGGCGCAGGAGGGACAGCGTGCGGGTCTCATCCTCGATGCGCAGGCGCAGCGTGGCCTCGCCGAACGTGGCGACATCCGCGAACACCGGCGTGAACCACGTCGCCAGGGAATCCGCGTTGATGGCCACCGACAGCGGCACCCGGCCTAGCCGGCCCTGCAGGCGGGCGTCGGTCTCCGCCTGGAGCAGGCGCATGCGGCGGGCGGCCTGGACGAGGATCTCGCCGGCCTCGGTGGCCGTGGCAGGACTGGTACGGCGGACGAGCACGCGGCCGACGTCCTTCTCCAGCGCCTTGATGCGCTGACTGACGGCGGAGGGGGTGACGCCGAGACTGTCGGCGGCGGCCTCGAAACTGCCCTCGTCGACGATGGCCAGCAGGGACGCCAGGTGCAGCGGGTTCATGTAGTGGATCTTAACCAACTTCAGATTATTTAACTGGACTTCATTTCGGGTGCGACGGAGAATGAGTCCATGTCCATCATCCTGGCGGGCCTCGTCCTGGGGCTGTCCCTCATCATCGCGGTCGGGCCGCAGAACATCTTCCTGCTCAAGTCAGGGATCAAGCGCGAACACGTCACCGCTGTCGTCCTCACGTGCATCGTCTCGGACATCCTGCTCATCGGCGCGGGCACGGCCGGCGTCGGCGTGCTCGTCGACACCGCTCCCCTGCTGCTCGAGGTCCTGCGCTGGGGCGGCGCGGCCTACCTGCTGTGGTTCGCGTGGCAGAACTTCCGCGACGCCGCCCACCCGGGCGCGATCACCGTCGCGGAGACCCGACCGGAGACCCCTGCGGAGGAAGGCAGCAGCGGCAGCGCCGTGCTCACCCGGACCCGCCCGGCCGTGGCCGTGCAACGCCGCACGCGCCCCGCCCGTCGCCCGGTGTGGCTCGGGGCCGTCGGCACGACGCTCGCCCTGACCTGGTTCAACCCGCTGGCCTACGTCGATGTCGTGGTGATGGTCGGCGGTATCGCCAACCAGTACGGCGAGGACGGCCGCTGGCTCTTCGCCCTCGGGGTCTTCCTCGCCGCGATCATCTGGTTCCCCACCGTCGGCTACGGGGCCGCGCTGCTGCGCCGCCCCCTCTCCCGCCCGTCCGTGTGGCGCTGGCTCAACACCGGCATCGGCGTCATCATGGTCGGACTCGCCCTCAAGCTCGTGCTCATGTGACGGTCTGTCTCAACCTGTCGGATCTGTTTTTCGGGATCCACGTTTCCGCAGGTCGCGGAGAAGGCCCGGACAACAGATCCGACAGGTTGAGACAGGGCGTGTCCTACTGGAGCCTGCCCCTAATCCGCGTGGCGGCGGGAGGCGGTCGCCGCCGCCCAGATGTTGATGCCGGCGTCGCGGGCGACGTCGTCGATGGCCTTGAGCTCCGCCTCGGAGAACTCGAGGTTGTGGAGCGTGTCCAGGTTCTCGTCGAGCTGTGCCACCGAGGAGGCTCCGATGAGGGCGGAGGTGACCGTCTCCACTCCGTACTTACCCTGCTCGCGCAGCACCCAGGCGATCGCCATCTGCGCCAGGGTCTGACCGCGCTCCTGGGCGATGTCGTTGAGGCGGGAGATCATCTCCAGGTTCTCGGGGCTGAGCATGTCGCCGGACAGCGACTTCGCGGCCGCCGCCCGGGAATCCTCGGGCACGCCGGACAGGTAGCGGTTGGTCAGCAGGCCCTGCGCCAGCGGCGAGAAGGCGATGGTACCCAGGCCGGAGTCGGCGGCGGCGGCGAGCTGGGAGTCGCCGTCCTCGCCCGGCTCCTCCACCCAGCGGTTGACGATGGAGTAGCTCGGCTGGCTGATGATGAGCGGGCAGCCCTCCTCCGCCATGAACTCCGCGGCCTCGCTCGTCAGCTCCGGGCCGTAGGAGGAGATGCCGACGTAGAGGGCCTTGCCGGACGCGACGATGTCACGCAGCGCGTACATGGTCTCCTCGAGCGGGGTGTCCGGGTCCGGGCGGTGGTGGTAGAAGATGTCCACGTAGTCCACGCCCATGCGCTGCAGCGACTGGTCGAGCGAGGCCATGAGGTACTTGCGGGAGCCGCCGAAACCGTAGGGTCCCTCCCACATGTCCCAGCCGGCCTTGGAGGAGATGATGATCTCGTCGCGGTAGGGCTTGAAGTCCTCGGCCAGGAGGCGCCCGAAGTTGACCTCGGCGGAACCGGCCGGCGGGCCGTAGTTGTTGGCCAGGTCGAAGTGGGTGACACCGCGGTCGAAAGCCCGGCGCAGGATCGCGCGCTGGGTCTCCAGCGGCTTGTCGTCGCCGAAGTTGTGCCACAGGCCCAGGGAAATGGCGGGCAGTTTCAGGCCGGACCGGCCCACCCGGCGGTAGGGCATGGAGGCGTAACGGTCAGATGCGGGAACATAGGAACTCATGGGGACCATTGTGCCCCGTCCCCGCCGCCGGCGGTGCTATTGGATCCGTGACCCGGCCGCTGAGCTCCGCGCCGTAGTCTCTGACTCCCGTTCCCGACGCCGCGGCCAGAAGATGATGATGAGGGCTCCGAAGGCGAGTGCGAGGAGCGAATCCTGGTTCGGGTCCGGGACGAACAGCGCGGTGGGGTTGTTGGAGAGCGAATGGATTCCGATGCCGATGAAGAGGTTCCCGGTCCGCAGGTAGAGCAACGCGAACAGAGTTCCGAGCAGGGTCAAACGCACCAGATCAATCACAATGTCGACCGGACCAAGGCCGCTGGCGATGTGGCCGGGCAGGTGGAAGACGGCGAACGAGAACTGCGAGATCAACAGCGCGGGGATGAGCGCCCGGCGGGCTGACCCGAGCCATCTGCGGTGCAGCTTCTCCCGCACCTGAGTCAGCAGGTAACCCCGGAAAATGATCTCCTCCACGAGGGCGGTGCCGAACAGCTGGGCAAGGAGCATGCCGACGAGGACGGTGGCACCGCCGCCCGACCAGGCCGGGGACACTTGGAAGGTGCCGTCGGACAGGAGGGCGGAGACCAGCTGGATGGCCTGCATCAGCAGCCACATCCCGAAGGTGACCGCCACAGCGACCGGTAGTTTTCCGGGGACCAGCCCGACCTGCCGGGGGCGCAACCCACCCAACCAGAAGATCAACCCGCCGACGACGACGAGAAGCAGTATCGCGTTCCCCAACAACGACCGGTGAATGAGCCCGTCGGTGGCGCGGACAAGGGGCGTGAACACGCCCGCTCTCAGCAGCAGGTGGATGCCCGCCGTGAGGATGATGGTGACGGCGACGACCAGGATCAGCCACGGCGTGGTGGCGCCGCGGACGGAGGAACCATGGGGAGAAGACATCTGACAGCCTCGAGACGTTCCTTTGGTCGGGACGGCCTCCCCGCCGAGGGCGATGAAAGCCCGTGCTCCCTTGAGCCTAGGACGAGGAGGTCCCCGTGTCCCCGTTTCATCGCCGTCCACCCCTCAACGGCGGTGCCCGGCCCCCCGGCTGGAGATCTTCCGGTCCTCCGCTCTGCCGGACCGCACCGGAACGGAAAATACGGGCCTTCGTCAGATGTGACATTTGACGAAGGCCCGTATTTTCATATGCGCAGCTCACGGGATTGATATGACGTGTTGCGTGTCGGAAAAAACGCCCCGTTGTCTTATCCGACATGACGGGCCACCAGTTCAGGGGCGAACACGCGGGCACGGCGCACGGGAAAGGCCTGCAGGCCGTCGGCCTGCACGCCTTCACCAGAAAAACAGCTACGCCAGCTTCTCCGCGATGAGCTTGTTCACCTGGGCCGGATCGGCCTTGCCGCGGGTCGCCTTCATCACGGCGCCGACGATGGCGCCGGTGACCTTGGTGTTGCCGGCGCGGTACTTCTCGACGATATCCGGGTTGGCGGCCAGCGCCTCGTCGACGGCGGCCTCGATGGCGCCGTCGTCACGCACGACCTCCAGGCCGCGGGCGGCGATGACCTCGGAGACGGTGCCCTCACCGGCGAGGACGCCGTCGACGGCCTGACGGGCGAGCTTGGTGGTGAGCTTGCCCTCCTTGACCAGGCCGACGACCTCGGCGACCTGCTCCGGGGTGATGGCCAGGGCCTCGAGCTCGATGTCCTGCTCGCGGGCGGCGGCGGAGAGGTAGTTGACCCACCAGGCGCGGGCCTCGTCGGCGGTGGTGCCGGCGTCGACGGTGGCGAGGATCAGCTCGAGCGCACCGGCGTTGACCAGGTCGCGCATCTCGGCCTCGGAGATGCCCCACTCCTCCTGGAGGCGGGCGCGGCGGACCCACGGGAGCTCCGGCAGGGTGGCGCGGATCTCCTCGACCCACTCCTTCGGGGCGAGGACGGGCGGGAGGTCCGGGTCGTTGAAGTAGCGGTAGTCCTCGGCGGACTCCTTCGGGCGGCCCTTGCGGGTGGAGCCGTCGAGCTCCTGGTAGTGGCGGGTCTCCTGGACGATCTCCTCGCCGTTCTCGATGGCGGCGGCCTGGCGCATCATCTCGTAGCGGACGGCCTGCTCGACGGACTTGAGGGAGTTGATGTTCTTGGTCTCGGTGCGGGTGCCGAACTCCTCCTGGCCGATCGGGCGGAGGGAGACGTTGGAGTCGACGCGCATGGAGCCCTGGTCCATGCGGGCGTCGGAGACGCCGATGGCCTTGACCAGCTCACGCAGGGCGGTGACGTAGGCGCGGGCGATCTCCGGGGCGCGGGCACCGGCGCCGATGATCGGCTTGGTGACGATCTCGATGAGCGGCACGCCGGCACGGTTGCAGTCGACGAGGGAGGCGGTCGCGCCGTGGATGCGGCCGGCGACGCCACCGAGGTGGGTCAGCTTGCCGGTGTCCTCCTCCATGTGGGCGCGCTCGATGTCGACGCGCCACTCGGTGCCGTCGTCGAGCACGACGTCGAGCCAGCCGTCGTAGGCGATGGGCTCGTCGTACTGGGAGATCTGGTAGCCCTTCGGCTGGTCCGGGTAGAAGTAGTTCTTGCGCGCGAAGCGGGAGGACTCGGCGATCTGGCAGTTGAGGGCCAGGCCGATCTTAATGGCCCACTCCACGCCCTTGGCGTTGACGACCGGCAGCGCGCCGGGCAGGCCGAGGGAGACGGGGTCGACGTTGGAGTTCGGCTCGGCGCCGAAGTGGGCGGAGCTGGTGGAGAACATCTTGGTCTCCGTGGCCAGCTCGACGTGGACCTCAAGGCCCATGACGGGGTCGAACTTCTCCAGTACCTCGTCGAAGTCCATCAGATCATGAATCGCGGCAGTCATGGGGGACAGTGTAGTTGCTCCGTTTCCGGCGCGTGTCAGGGACCTGGGTCAAACTCCTGAACAGTGTTCAAGAGTTCTGCTAGCGTCTCCTTCCGTGCTGAACATCAGAATGCGGGCCACCCGCGCCGGACGACACATCTCCGGGGCCGAGCGCCTCAGCGAGCCCTCCGCCGCCCCCGATCTCGCCCGCGCCCTCGTGTCCCGGGCCCTGGAACACCCACGGGGCGTGCCGGACGACATCCACCTCACCGTCCGGGCCGTCGACCCGGCGCAGCTCTCGCACCTCACCGCGCTGCCCGTCACCGTCCTCCCGACCACCACGCCTGCGCAGGCTCACGCGGAGGTCGCGCGTCTGCTCTCCCCCGGCGTCCTCGCGGCGTTGCTCGACGTCGTCGACCTCCCCGGCGCCCTGCTCGTCGACGTCCACGGACGCCCCCTCGGCCCCGTCGTCCGCGTGAGCAGCCTCGACTGGGCCCACCACCCCACCGAGACGCGGAAGCAGCACGCCAGCGAGGCGCTGGCCCTGGCCACCAAGGTCGCCTCCCACCCCTTCATCCGCGGGGAGGCCTGCATCTCCGACGACCCCGACTACACCACCGGGTACGTCGCCTCCGCGGAGCTCGGCTACGTGCGTATCCCGGCGATGAAGGAACCGGGTGACCCGCGCGGTGGCCGGGTGTTCATCTACGACGGCCCCGCGGAGGCCGTCGACGAGACCGCCCGCTACCTCTCCGAGACCCCGACGGTGATCCATGAGCGCGCTTGACGGGGTCATCGCGGCCCGCCGCCAGGAGTGGGCCGCCGCCGGCCTGGAGCGCACCATCGCCCCTCCCCCGTCGGAGCTGACCATGTTCGCCTCCTCCGACTACCTCGGGCTGGCCCGGCATCCGCGGGTGCTCGCGGCCGTGGCGGAGGCCGCCCACGCTGAAGGGGTCGGGTCCACCGGCTCCCGCCTGACCACGGGTACCCGGCGCGCCCATGAGCTGCTGGAGGCGGAGTTCGCGGACTTCCTGGGCTACCCGGACGCGGTGTTCTTCGCCACCGGCTACCAGGCGAATCTGTCGACGCTCCAGCTGCTGGGCACCCCGGACGTGACGATCTTCTCGGACGCCGACAACCACGCCAGCATCATCGACGGCACCCGGCTGGCCCGGTCCCGCGTCGTCGTCTACCCGCACGGGGATCTCGCCGCCCTGGAGGAGCTGCTGGCCGCGCGGGAGACGCCGCATGCGCTGGTGGTCAGCGACGGGGTCTTCTCCATGAGCGGTGAGGTCGTGGATCTGCCGGGGTTGCTGGGGGTGGCGCGTCGGCACGGGGCGTGGGTGATGGTCGACGACGCCCACGGGACCGGCACCCTGGGCGCCACCGGGCGGGGCGTGGTGGAGCACGCGGGGATCGCGCCGGGCGAGGGTCCGGAGCTGCTCGTCGTCACCGCCAGCAAGGCGCTCGGCGGGGAGGGCGGCGTGGTGGCCTGTTCCGCCGAGGTCGGCGGGTGGCTGCGGCAGCGGGCCCGCAGTTTCGTGTTCTCCACCGCGCCTTCCCCGGTGACGGTCGCGGGGGTGCGGGCGGCGCTGGCTGTGCTGCGGGAGTCCCCGGAGCTGGCGGGGCGGTTGCAGGGGGTCGTCGGGAAGCTGGGTGCCGGGCCTGCGCCGATCATCCCCGTGCCGGTCGGCGACGAGCGTCGCGCCGTGGCCCTGTCCGCGGCGCTGCGGGAGGCGGGGTTCCATGTCCCGGCGATCCGGCATCCCACGGTGCCGCGGGGCGCGGCCATCCTCCGGCTGTGTGCGCAGGCGACGCACACGGACAGCGACATCGACCGGCTGCGTGCCGCCCTCGCTGAGCTGGGGGCCGGGTGATCTCGCGGCGTCGCTTCCTCGCGGCCTCCGCGCTCGGGGCCGCCGGACTGCTGGGCGCCTGCGCCACCCCGGCGCGCCCGCAGCTGGTGTGTTCGACCTTCCCGGTGGGTACCGGCTCCTACAACGACGTCGCCGCGCTGGCCGGCACCCTCACCGGGAATACAGGACGTCCGGTGCGGCTCATGACCTCCGGGACGGCCATCGGCCGGCTCGCGCCGCTCATCAACGGGACGGCCCACTACGCGCGCGTCGGCGACGAGTACCTCCACGCCTTCGAGGCGGACGACGAGTTCGCCGCCGCCGGGTGGGGCCCGCAGCCGGTCCGCCAGGTGTGGAGCCCGCCGGGTTTCTACGGCGTGCTCGTCCGCGCCGACAGCGGCATCCGCACGACCGCCGACCTGCGCGGCAGGCGGGTCCCCGACCTCGTCGGCTCCACGTCGATGAACCGGAAACTCGCCGCCGCCCTCGCGCACGGCGGACTCACGCTCCCCGACGTGACCACCGTCCGCATCTCCTACGGCGATCAGCTCGAGGCCCTGCGCTCCGGGCTTCTCGACGCCGCCTTCCACAACCTCGTCGGCGCCGCCGTCGAGGAGTTCGCCGCACGCCACAACGTGCGGTGGCTGGACCTGGGAGGGGGTGACGGGGGTGTCGACAAGCGGTGGCGTGAGCTGGTGCCCATGGTCTCCCCCGGGCTGGCGACCGCAGGCGCCGGGATCACCACCCCGGTGACCGTGATGACCTACACGGTGCCGCTGGTCACGCTCGCGTCGCGGCCCACGGAGGAGGTCGCCGCCCTGGTCGGGGACATCCACCGCCACCACCCGCACTACCGGCACGCCACCCCCGACGCCCACCGTTTCGAGGTCGCACAGGTGCTCACCTCGCCGCTCGTGGTGCCCTTCCACGAGGGCGTCATCGGGATACTCGCGCAGCACGGCCGCTGGAGCCCCGCCCACGCCGCACAGCAGGAGGCGCTCCTGGAACGGGAGACCCGGCTCCGGGAGGCGTGGTCCACCTTCCGTGACTCCGGCCGCCCGCCCGCGCAGTGGCGGGACTGGAAGAACGACCACCTCCCCGCCCGCCCGACCCTGGAGACCTGAGTGACCACCCACCCCACCCGCCTGACGCCCCTGTGGTCGCTGGCCGTCCTCGTACTGACCGCCACCGGCCTGCTGCTCACCGTCCACCAGCTCTTCGCCCCGGTGTGGGGCGGGTCGCCGCTGTACCCGGCGAGTTTCCTCCACCTGCTCATCGGGCTGTTCGCGCCGGTCGTGCTCATCACGCGCGCGCCGGGACGGAGGGCGAACCCCGTCGCGTGGTTCGACGCCCTCGCCGTGGCCGCACTCGTGGCATGCGCAGGGTACTTCGCGTGGCACGCGGTGGAGATCGCCGAATACGGCTGGGACTTCATCGCCCCGCCCCAGGCCACCGCCGCCGCGTTGCTCTACTGGGGGCTGGTGCTCGAGGTGCTGCGCCGGGCGGCCGGCACCGCCGTGACCGTGACGGCCGCCGTGTTCTCCCTCTACCCGCTGGTCGCCGGCGTGGTGCCCGTGGAGGTGCTGCGCGGCATCGACTACGACCTGTTCACGCTCGCGCAGGTCCACGCGATGGGTGCCGAGTCCATCGTCGGCATGCCCCTGCAGACCACCGGGGCGCTGCTCGTCGGTTTCCTCTGCTTCGGAGCGGTGCTCACCCACACCGGGGGCACCGACTTCTTCCGGGACCTGTCGTGGGCGTTGCTGGGCCGGTTCCGGGGCGGGTCCGCGAAGGTGGCGGTCGCGTCCTCCGCGTCGTTGGGCATGGTGTCGGGTTCGGCGGTGTCCAACGTCCTCACCACCGGACCGGTCACCATCCCGGCGATGATCCGCGAGGGTTTCTCCCGCCGCACCGCCGGCGCCGTGGAGGCCGTCGCCTCCACCGGCGGCACGATCACCCCGCCGGTCATGGGCACCGCCGCGTTCCTCATGGCCAGCTTCGCCGGGGTGTCCTACCGGGAGGTCCTCCTGGCGGCGGTCATCCCGGCCGTGCTCTTCTTCCTCGGTCTGTTCGTGCACATCGACGGCCTCGCCGCCGCCCACGGGATGCGCGGCCGGGAGCGGGCGGATCTGCCCCGTCTGCGTTCCGTCCTCGTCTCCGGCCGGGCCTTCCTCGCAGCCCTCGGCCTGCTCACCGCGCTGCTGTTCACCGATCTCCCGGAGGGCCGCATCCCCTTCCTCGTCGCCGCGGCGCTCCTGCTCCACTCCGCTTTCCGACGCCCCCTCGACCTCCCCCGCCTCCTCCTCCGGGTGGGCCACACCGTGGGGCAGATCATCGGCATCATGGCCGGTGTGGGTCTCATCCTCGGCGGACTGTCCGCCACGGGTGTGGCACTCTCCCTGGCCCGCGACATGGTCGCCCTCGTCGGGGACAACCTCCTGCTCATGCTGCTGGCCGGCGCGGCGACGTGCTTCGTCCTGGGCATGGGCCTGACGGTCTCCGCGGCCTACGTCCTGCTGGCCATCGTGCTGGTGCCCGGTCTGCTCACCCTCGGGGTCGACCCGTTGGCGGCGCACCTGTTCGTCATCTACTGGGCGTCGGTCTCCTACCTCACTCCGCCGGTCGCCCTGGCGGCCTTCGCGGCGGCGGGGATCTCGGGGGCCCGGCCGCTGGACACCGCCCTGGAGGCCACCCGTCTCGGCGCGGTGAAGTACCTGCTGCCCTTCGGTTTCGTGCTCAACCCGGCGCTCGTCGCACAGGGGGAGCCGGCCCAGGTGGCGGCGGCGGTGGTCACCGGTGCGGTGGGTGTCATCGCCCTGGCGGTGGCGTTGAGCGGCCGGTTCGGCTCCACCCTCGCACCACTGTGGGTCCGGGGACTGCTCGGCGTGGGCGGTGGGCTGCTGCTGGGTCCGCCGGGCTGGCTCACGGCACTCGGCGCCGCGCTGCTCCTGCCCGCCCTCACGCTGCTCGCCGGGAAACGCCGCCCACTTGTGGTGCAGCGCCTACGCTGACCTCCATGAGCACACGCACCCTCCCCGTCAGCATCATCCGTGGCGGCACGAGCCGCGCCGTCTTCCTGCCGATGTCCGCGCTGCCGTCCTCACCGGCGGAACGCGACGAGCTCTGCCTGCGTCTCATCGGCTCCCCCGACCCGCAGGCGGTCGACGGCCTCGGCGGCGGCGTGAGCTCCAACTCCAAGGTCATGTTCGTCGGTCCCTCCGGGCATGCGGACCTGGAGACGCTCTTCGCGCAGGTCTCCCCCACCGAGGCCGTCGTCGACTGGACCGGCAACTGCGGCAACATCTCCTCCGCAGTGCTCCACTACGCCCGCCACACCGGCCTCTTCGCCGGGGACCGAGCACGCGTGTGGAACCTCAACTCGGAGGCGCTCTTCGAGCTCGTGCTTCTCGACGACACCCGCGTCGACATGCGCTTCCTCTCCCCCGGCGGCGAGAAGTGCGGGGAGATCTTCCCCGCCGGCCGCCGCAGCGAGGTCGACGGCCTGGAGGTCTCGCTCGTCGACATCGCCAACCCCGTCGTCATCGTCCGCGCCGCGGATGTGGGGCTCAACCCCGCCCTCGGCATGGCGGCCCTCAACTCCGATGCGGCCCTGCTCGCCCGCCTGGAACGCCTACGCACCGCCGCCGGTCAAGTCATGGGACTGGACCCTTCCCCGGTGATCCCCCGCGTGGCCATGGTCGCGCCGGGTGAGCACCTGCGCGTCGTCATGACGAGCGTCGGCCGTATCCACCACGCCCTGCCCGGCACGGGCATCCTCGCCCTCGCCGGGGCGGTCGCGCTCGGCGGCACCGTCATGGAGGACGTGCTGGAGGGGCGTCGGGAAGCACTCACCCTGCAGCACTTCAAGGGCGACGTCGAGGTCGCGGCCTCCGCGGACGGCGACACGCTGGAGTGGGTGGCGCTCCCCCGCACCGCGCGGATCCTCCTCAGCGGCGAGGCCCACCTCTAGCAACCACCGCCGGGCCCTGGCAGCATTCTCCGGTCGGGCTACAGCCGCTCCCACACCTCGCGGTACGCCCGCGCCAGGGAATCGACCGTCTCGTGGGCGTTGAGCCCGGAGGGATTCGGCACGACCCAGGTCTCGGCACCACCGATCCTCTCCTCCTGGAGGCCGACGGTGGCACGGGGGCGTCGGAAAGCGAGGCGGTAGGCGCCGATCCCCGCGACCATGACGATCTCGGGGCGGTGGCGGGCCACCTTCTCCTCCAGCGCCCGGCCACCGGCCACGTACTCCTCCCGGCTCAGCTCGGAGGCGACCGCCGTGGCCCGCGGCACGATGTTCGTGAACCCGAGGCCCTGCCGGCGCAGCTCCGCATGGTGGGCGGGGGTGAGCCCGTCGCGGGCGTCGATGAGCATCGACGTGATGCCCGCGGCGTGGAGCGCCGGCCAGAAACGGTTGCCCGGGCGGGCGAAGGGCGCGTCGACCGCCTCGGAGAGCAGACCCGGGTTGATGCCGACGATGAGCAGACGGCAGGTGTCGAGGTTGAGGTCGCGCACCTAGCCGAACATGGCCTGGGCGGTGACCCAGCGGTCCATCGGCACGGTCTTGAGGGTGCCGACGGCCTCCTCCAGCGTGATGTTCTCGATACGCTCACCCTTGAGCGCCACGCAGGTGCCGAACTCGCCGCGGTGGGCCGAACGGGTGGCGCGGACGCCATAGCGGGTGGCCAGGACACGGTCGAAGGCGGTCGGGGTGCCGCCGCGCTGGATGTGGCCCAGGACGGAGGTGCGGACGTCATGGCCCAGGCGGGCGTGGATCTCGTCGGCGATCTGCTGGCCGATGCCGGTGAAGATCTCGTGGCCGAACTGGTCGACGCCGCCGGACTTGAGCTCCATCGTGCCCTCCTTGGGCGCGGCGCCCTCGGCGACGACGATGATGCCGTACTTCTCGCCCATCTGGAAGCGGCGCTCCATCTTCTTGCAGATCTCCGAGATGTCGAAGGGCACCTCCGGGATCACGGTGTAGTGCGCGCCACCGGCCATGCCCGCGTGCAGGGCGATCCAGCCGACGTGGCGGCCCATGACCTCGACGATGAGGATGCGGTTGTGGGACTCGGCGGTGGTGTGCAGACGGTCGACGGCGTCGGTGGCCACGGCGACGGCGGTGTCGAAGCCGAAGGTGTAGTCGGTGCCGTAGACGTCGTTGTCGATGGTCTTCGGCACGCCGACGACCGGGATGCCGTTGTCGGAGAGCCACTTCGCGCCCTTGAGGGTGCCTTCGCCGCCGATCGGGATGAGGGCGTCGATGCCCGCCTCCTCGAGGTTGGCCTTGATCTGGTCGAGGCCCGCCTTGAACTTGTCCGGGTGCAGGCGGCCGGTGCCGAGGATCGTGCCACCGCGCAGGAGGATGCGGTCGATGTGCTCATCGTCGTAGAGGTCGACGCGGCGGTCCTCCAGCAGACCTTGCCAGCCGTCCTCGTATCCCACGACGGTGGAACCGAACTCGGAGCTGGCGGTACGGACGATGCCGCGGATGACGGCGTTGAGGCCGGGGCAGTCGCCGCCGGAGGTGAGGGTGGCAATACGCATGACGCCTACTTTAGCCGGGCCGCACGTGATCAGCACGGAAGAACGCCACGGCGATGAGACCGGGGACGAGCACCGCCACCGGCAGCAGCAACGACGCCGCCAGACCCGGCACCAGGCCGAGGGAGGCGGAACCCACCTGCATCGCCGCCCCCACCGCGGCGGCGCCGATGACAGCGCCGGTCTGGCGTGTGGTGTTGTACACACCCGAGGCCGCCCCCATGTAGGCGATGTCGACGCTGCGCATCGCCGTGGCGGAGTTCGGCGCCCACACCATCGCGTTGCCCACGCCGAGCAGACCGGCGGCGGGGAGGAACCAGAAGGAGGGGGCGTCGAGAAGCATGATCTGGTTGATGGCCAGCACACCGGCGATCATCGCGGTGAAACCGGCGACCGAGAGGATCCGCGGGTGGACACGGTCCGCGGCGCGGCCCACCAGCGGGGACCCCACACCCGCGATGACGGCCATGGGCACGAGCATGAGGCCCGCCTGCTGGGAGGTGAAACCGCGCCCGTCCTGGAGCCACAGCATGACCGGCAGCATCATCGACGCCGCGGAGAAACCGAGTGTGGCCACGGAGAAGGCACCCAGGGAGTAGTTGCGGTTGCGGAAGAGCTGCAGCGGGACGAGCGCCTCCACACCACGGCGCCCCGCGGTGGCCTGCATGCGGATGAACAGGACCAGACCCGCCGCACCGACCGCCAGCAGGATCCACGACCACACGGGCCACCCGTAGACCGGGCCCTGCTGGACGGCCACCACCAGCGACCCCATGGCCACCAGGGAGACGAGCACGGAGAGCAGATCGAGGCCGCGGGCGAAGGTGGGCAGGCGCGGCACCCAGGCACCGGCGAGCAGGATCGCCAGGACACCGATGGGCAGGTGCAGCATGAACGCCCCCTGCCAGCCGAAGGTGCCCACGAGGAACCCGCCGACCACGGGTCCGACGAGCGTGGCCACCGATCCCACCGCACCCCACGCACCCAGCGCCGCGCCGCGGTGCTCGCGGGGGAAGACACGGTTGATCACGCTCATGGTCTGCGGGGCGAGGATCGCTGCTCCCATCCCCTGGAAGGCACGCGCGACGATGAGCCACTGCAGGGTCGGGGCGAACATGGCCGCCAACGCCGAGAGCGTGAACAGCCCCACCCCCACCTGGAAGAGGGTGCGCTGCCCGAAACGGTCGCCCAGGCGCCCGGTGACCAGCAGCGGCACGACGAAGAACAGCAGGAACATGGAGGTCACCCACACGACCTCGTCCAGGCGGGCGTCGAAGGCCTTCATGATCTCCGGGGTGGCGACGGCGAACACCGTCTGGTCCATGAGCGACATGAAGAAGCCGAGGCACAGGGCGGCCAGGGCACGCCACGCCTGGCCGAGGGGAAGGACGGTCTCGTCTGCTGGGGTGGTTCTCATCGCCTGCCACCCTATCCCACCCCAGGCAAGGGCACCCTAACTACGCAGGACGTCGCCCGCCGCCGAGGTCCCCACGGTGGCACGGTCACCATGCGCTGCGCCGGGTGCCGCCGTAGGGTCAACGCCATGCTCCCCTTCTCCCCGGCCGTCCTCGCCCAGGTCGAACGCCTCGGTGGTACATGGCGCCACGTGCCCGCCGACGCCGACGCCCTCACCCGGGTGGAGGCACTGAGCTTCCCGAAGCGCCTCATCAGCAACGACGAAATCGACTTCTTGCGTCCGGAGGAATCCGGGCTCCCCGATGTCGACGCACTCATCGCCCTCGACGGCCCGCTTCCCGACGTCCCCGTCACCGACACCCTGCCCGACGGCGTGCGCTGGTGCGATGACGAATGGCAGGCCGGGGACATCACCCACCAGTGGGAGGATGGAATCGGCGTGAACTTCCCCCTCGTCGACCTCGCCGCGGACCATCCGGACGCCCTCGTCGGCTTCCGGGAACTGCTCGGCGATCCGCAGGCTTCCCGCGCCGTGCTGCTCACCTACAGCGACGGCTACCCCAACCACCACTTCATCAACGCCGACGACGCCCGCCCGGAGGACCCTGCCGTCTGGTCCACCGACCACGAGGGATTCTTCTCCGTCATGGAGGAGGTGGCGCCGTCGTTGAGCGGGTGGCTGCGCCGCCAGCTCACCGACGAGGAGATGTACGCGCAGGCGCGTGCTTCCGCCGACGGGTGAGCAGCACCCACGTGCGCTCACCGAAGTGGATGGCCGCCTCGTTGGTGACGTGGGGCCGACGCCGGGGCGGATCGAGGCACTTCCCGTTCCACACGGGAGGTCTCCGTCATGTCACCGGTCAGTGCACCTGACCCGTGGTGGCGGCCCCCTCCCCCGGCGGCCGTAGCACCCGTACACCCCGCCAGGTAGCCCACACCGCGATGACCGCCCACACCACCGCCAGCACCACCGCCGTGGTGTAGATGGACACCTGGGTGAGCAGCCCGGTGGCCGCGATGAGCCCGATCGGCGCGGCGAACTGACCGATGGCCATGAACACAGAGAACGCCCGGCCGCGCAGCTGCTCCGGGGTCTCCTCGGTGACCAGCACCATCTGCAGGGGGCCGATGAGTCCGCCGCCCAGCCCGGCGACCGCCATGCCGACGATGACCAGCGCGGTGTGGCCCAGCGCGGCCATGAGTGAGAAGCCGAGGAGGTAGAACAGCATCGCCACCGCCCACAGGGTGCGTCGGCGCTGCGTCCCCCGGGCGGCCACCACCGCCCCGGAGATCATGATGCCCACCGCGTAGGCGGACATGGCGATGCCCATCTGCACGGGCTGCCCCTGGGACTGGAAGTGCGCGGGCATGAGGATGGCCAGGTAGGGGCTGACCAGAGCCGCGGAGATGAGGGTGACGGCGGCCAGCAGCCGGATGGGGGCGGGGCGGACCACCTCCGCCCACGAGCGCAGGGCCCCCAGGTCCGGCACGTCGAGGTGGACCTCCTCAGCGGGGACCGGGATGAGCCGCAGGAGGGCGGTGAGGGCGGCGGCCACCAGGGAGCAGCCGGCGGTGATCCACAGGACATCCTCGACGGGCAGCGCCGCCATGAGGAATCCGGTGAGGGCGGGGCCGATGAGCCAGGCCATGCCGCCGATGGACTGGTTGAGTCCGGCGATGACGTCCACGGTCCGCCCCGAGGTGCGTGCCACGTCGCCGACCAGGGCGGAGCGGGCGGCCATGCCGGGGATGTCGCCGACGGCGCCGATGATGCCGAGGAGGATGAACAGCGACATGGTGAGGCCCAGCGTCTGGTCGACGATGATGACGCCGATGACGGAGAGCCCCGAGATGATGTCGGAGATGATGGACATGGGTTTGCGGCCCACGGTGTCGATGAGGTGTCCGCCGAGGAAGGCCACCACCAGCGAGGGCACGGCGATCGCGGCGGCCACGACGCCAGCGGCCGCGGGGTTGCCGGTGCGTTCCAGCACCAGCCAGGGCCAGACGATGGTGGCCACGGCGTTGCCCAGCATGGACGTCGCGGCGGAGGCGAGGTAGATCCACATCATCACCGGCCGCGCGGGGCCGGCCGCGGGGCTGACGTAGTGTGGACGCATGGCAATGATCGACATCAAGTCCCCTGACAACGTCTCCACCGCGGCCGTCGTGTCGCTCGGCCTCCTGGGCGGCTGGCTGACCGCCCGCGAGACCGGCATCCGTCCCCTGGGTGGTGTGATCCTCGCCGCCGCCGGCGGGTGGGCGGTCCGCTCCTGGCTGGCCAAGACCGACCCGGTCACCACCGCGGGTCTCACCGCTCTCTACGTCGGCGGTTTCGGTGCCTCGCACCCGCTGGCCAAGAAGATCGGCGCCTGGCCGGCCGTCGCCGCGGTCACCGCGGTGGCCGGTGGCGCGGCGTGCGTGCTCTCCGACCTGAAGTAGCTACCTCTCCACGCCCGCCCGTTCCAGCTCCGCCTCCATCTCGGCGTTGAAGTCGCGCTTGGAGGCCTGCCACTGGTCCTCGGTCATGCCGAGGCGCCAGTAGCCGGAGATCGACACATCCCCGCGGTCGACGCCGTGGTCGGCGAAGAGCCAGCGGCGCAGTTCCCGGATCATCTCGGCGACGCCGTGGATGAACCAGCTCGTGCGCTGTGCGGGGATGCCGGCCGCCCGCACGGCCTCCGAGAGTGCGGTGCCGTGGGTGGCACCGTCGCGGGTCACCCAGTGCAGGGTGACGCCCGCGGGCTGCGGCATGGCGAAGGTCGCGTCGGCGTCGGCGATCTCCACGTACACGTCAGCGGTGGCCCCGGCAGGGAGCTTCTCGACGCCCGCCGCGATCGCCGGCGCCGCCGACTCATCGCCCGCGAACACGAAGTGGGCGTAGCCCTCCTCCGGGTGCCAGGCGCCGCCGGGGCCGCGGAAGGTGATGGTGTCCCCCACCCGGGCCTGTTGTGCCCACGGCCCGGCGAGGCCCTGGTCGCCGTGGGTGACGAAGTCGACGTCGAAAAGCCCTGTGGCGGTGTCGATCCGGCGGAAGGTGTAGGTGCGGGTGACCAT
This sequence comes from Corynebacterium sp., assembly GCF_012838985.1. Lineage (GTDB taxonomy): Bacteria > Actinomycetota > Actinomycetes > Mycobacteriales > Mycobacteriaceae > Corynebacterium. The sequence continues at coordinate 20,362 of NZ_DUOE01000029.1, forward strand.
CACCCCGAACACGATCTTGATGTAGTGGTCGGTGTGCTCCAGTTCCGCACCGATGAGGTCGGGGCTGTGGAAGCTGATGCGGACGAGTTCGTCCGTGAGCCGCTCGACACCGGTGACGGTGGCCGAGCGGAGTGGACGGGGCTGACGGGTGGGACGGGTCACGGGACACTCCTTGGCAGATTAGGTAAGCCTACCCTACCATCACCTAGGAGTTCTCCTCCAGCTTCGAAACCGTCAGGGCCCGCTCCGGGTCCGTGAGGTCGCGGGAGGCCACGACCGGGACACCGAACTGGGCGAGCACCTCGCGGGCCTCCACGGTGGCCAGCGGGGAACGCGTCATGATGCCGGAGGCCGCCAGGACGGGCAGCCCGGCGTCGATGAGCTCGGCGACACCCGCGCGGGCCCCGAGCGCATCCGCGGCCGCGAAGACGACCGCGTCGACGCTCGCGTGGAACACCGGGTCACGCAGCAGCAGGGCGGTCTCGCGCTGGTAGATGCCGTCGGCGATCTCCACGATGACGGTGTCCGCACCCGTGTCCGCCAGGGCGTTGACCATGTTGACGGTCAGCGCGCGGATGTCGTCGAAACGGGTGCGGAAGGTCGTCGCGTAACCGAAGTCCGTGAAGTCGAGGACCGCGTGCGCCCCGGCATCCTGGTAGTGCATGCGGTCATTGCCCGCGCCCGTGCCGGTGATCTTGCCCGCCCCGACGCGGCGCCCCGCGCGGCTCAGGCCGTTGACCAGGCAGGCCACCACGGTGGACTTGCCGGCGTTCATCGAGGTGCCCAGCACGGCGATGACGCGCGGACGCCCCTCCCGCGGCTGCGTGTCCAGCGGGTTCGGGTAAGCGCCGAAGGCAGCGACGTTGACCACGCCGTCGGCGGTGGCGAGCAGACCCAGCGGCTCGATCTCCGTCGGGGAGTCGACCGCCCCGTGCACCTCCGTGACCACTCCGGCCACGCCGCCGGCCGCCACGAGGTGGCAGTGGTCCAGCGTCGTCGGCACGTGCGCCAGGAAGAAGTCGGCGGCGTAGCGGTGCCCGTAGGCGAGCAGCACCAGGGAGCCCTCGAAGAGGGTCGCCTTCCGGGAGACCGGTGTCTCGATCTGCTTGCGGCTGCGGATCCGGGTGACCCTCGCGACGACCACGTCCCCCGCCTGCGGGAGGACCTCCTCCCCGGCCACCAGGTGGAACGCGGCACGGTCCGCGTCCAGCGCATCCCCGACGAAACGGGTGCTGTAGCAGGCGTGGATCCGCTCCGGGACCGGCAGCTGACGCAGGGGGCCTCGGGCGGCCTCCGCGCATACGGGAGTGACTGGGGTGGTGGTGGCAACCTCCGCGGTGGCGGGCATCCCGATCACGCCGGCGGCGGTCGGGGCAGAGGTCAGGAGGGTCATGGCATAGAGGCCTTTCGTCCGGAAACAACGGACCCCGGCGGTCGGATGACCGGTCCGGGGTGACGGTGCCACGCCCCCTCAGGAACTCAGGAAGAGGAAAGCAGCAACCGCTGACAGAATCTAACATCAGCGGTTGCTGCAGCAGAACCCCACGGCACGAATTGTTATGTGCCGCACGCCACAGTGGCGGAGACCCCTAGTCGCGACCGGCCTCGTAGGCCGCTCCGACGCGGTAGAGACGGTCGTCGGCGAAGGCCGGGGCCATGATCTGCAGGCCCACCGGCAGGCCGGTGTCCTCGGCGAATCCGGACGGGACCGACATGCCGCACAGGCCCGCCAGGTTCAGCGGGAGGGTGCACAGGTCGAAGTTGTACATCTCGACCGGGTCGGCGACCTTCTCGCCCAGCTTGAAGGCGGTGGTCGGGGTGGTCGGGGTGACCAGGACGTCGACCTGCTCGAAGGCCTTCGCGAAGTCCTGCGCGATGAGCGTGCGGACGCGCTGGGCCTGCAGGTAGTAGGCGTCGTAGTAGCCGACCGACAGGGCGTAGGTGCCCAGGATGATGCGGCGCTTGACCTCGGGGCCGAAGCCGGCGGCACGGGTGAGCGCCATGACCTCGTCAGCCGAACGGGTGCCGTCGTCGCCGACGCGCAGACCGAAGCGCATGCCGTCGAGGCGCGCCAGGTTGGAGGACACCTCGCACGGCATGATCAGGTAGTACGCGGCCAGGGCGTCGTCGAAGTGCGGGCAGTCGACCTCGACGATCTCGGCGCCCTGCTCGGCGAGCTGGTCGAGCGCGGCGTGGTAGCTGGACAGCACGCCCGGCTGGAAGCCCTCGTCACGGTTGAGCTGCTTCACGACGCCCACCTTGACCCCCTTGAGGTCACCGGAGGCACCCTCGCGGGCGGCGTCGACGACGCTCGGCAGGTCACGCTGGACGGTGGTGGCGTCGAACTGGTCGTGGCCGGCGATGATCTCGTGGAGCAGCGCGGCGTCGAGGACCGTGCGGGCGGCCGGGCCGGCCTGCTCCAGGGAGGAGGCGGCGGCCAGGAAGCCGTAGCGGGAGACGGTGCCGTAGGTCGGCTTCACGCCGACGGTGTTGGTCAGCGCGGCCGGCTGGCGGATGGAGCCGCCGGTGTCGGTGCCGATGGCCAGCGGGGACTGGCCGGCGGCCAGGGCCGCGGCGGAACCGCCGCCGGAACCACCCGGGGTGCGCTCCAGGTCGTGGGGGTTCTTCGAGGGGCCGAAGGCGGAGTTCTCCGTGGAGGAACCCATGGCCATCTCGTCGAGGTTGGTCTTGCCCAGGATCGGGATGCCGGCCTCCCGCAGCTTGCGGGTGACGGTGGCGTCGTAGGGGCTCATCCAGCCCTCGAGGATCTTCGAGGCGCCGGTGGTCGGGGCGTCGGTGGTGACGATGACGTCCTTGAGCGCCAGCGGCACGCCCGCCAGCGGCGAGGCGGGGGCCTCCCCGGCGTCGAGGCTCTTGTCGACGGCGTCGGCGGCGGCCAGGGCGGCCTCCGCGCTGACGTGCAGGAAGGCGTTGATCTCGCCGTCGGTCTCGGCGATGCGGTCCAGGTGGGCCTGGACGACCTCGCGCGAGGTGACCTCACGGGAGTGGATCTTCTGCGCCAGCTCGGCGGCGGACAGGGACGTCAGCCCGGACTCGGGCACGGTGTAGGTGGTCATGTGGGTCACTCCTCGCCCAGGATCTGCGGAACCATGAAACGGCCGTCCTCGGTGGCGGGCGCCTGGTCGAGGGCCTGCTCTGCGGTGAGGGTGGGCACGAGGACGTCGTCACGCATGGCGGTGGTGATCGAGTGCGGATGACTCATGGGCTCCACCCCCTCGGTGTCGACCTGCCGGACAGCGGCGACAGCACCGACGATCTCGTCGATCTGCTCCGCGAACAGCTTGATCTCCTCCTCACTCAGGGCGAGTCGGGACAACATGGCGAGGTGGGCGACCTCATCACGCGAAATTTCGGACACGGGGACTACATCCTTTACGCATCGTTAAATGAACTTCGTCCATGCTACTGCAGGGCCCTCCGGGAAACTTATCTGAGGTATCCGCACAGCCGTCGCGAGATGTTATCTATGCTTGAGATCACTCACTTGCAATAAGTTTCCGAAAGGACGGCTTCCCCGTCATGTCTTATCTGATCCGCGTCCTCCTCCCCGATGTCCCGGGGAGTCTCGGACAACTCGCGGAGGCGATCGGGCTTGTCGACGGCAACATCGAGTCCGTCGACGTCGTCGAGGCCTTCGACGACGGCACCGTCATGGACGACATCGTCGTGTCCCTGCCCAAGGGCGCGATGGTCGATTCCCTCATCACCGCCGCCGACACCATCGACGGTGTCGAGGTCGACTCCATCCGCCCCTTCTCCGGGCGCGTCGACCGTCGCGGCCAGATCGAGATGCTCGCCGAGGTCGCGCTCCAGGCCCGCGACATCCCGCGCGCCATGGAGTCCCTGGTGACGGTGACGCCGCAGTCGATGACCGCCTCCTGGGCCGTCGTCCTCGACGACACCGGGGAAGGCACCCCCGTCTCCCGGGTCGCCGGCTCGATGGCCGCGCCGGAGGATGACGGCACCGCGCCCGTCGACATCAACGTCACCGCGGCCCGCATCCTCAACGCGGAGACCGAGGAGTGGATCCCCGAGTCCTGGGGCCTGCTCGACTCCTCCCTGGCCGCCACCCCGCTGGTGGGCACCGGCATGGTGCTCGTCGTCGGACGTACCGGCGGACCTGATTTCCTGGCCAGCGAGGTCGAGCACCTGGGCCACCTGGGACGCATCGTGGGAGCGATCCTCACCTGATGACGCACCGGCGGCTCCTGCTGCGCGCCGCCTCCCTCCAGGTCGCGGTGTTCATCCTGTTCTTCTTCCACGTTCTGCCGCTGCCGGTGGTCTCGGCGCTGGGGATGCTCCTCGCGCTCGGCGTCGGGGTGCAGCTGCTGCGCCGGCACACCCCGGGTCCCCTGACCGTCGGGCTGGTGGCCTGCCTGGGATCGGTCGTGGGGTGGGGTTCCTGGATCGTGGTCTGGTGGACACACCGGAGCGATCTGACGGGCACTGACAGCCCGGGCAACAACCTGATCTTCCTGGCGGCGCTGATCGCGCTGCCCCTCTGTGTGGGGGCTGCCTTCCTCCCCCCGGACAGCTCTTCCCACCTCCACCCGGAGCGGGTAGCCTCAGGGACACGAGGTACTTTCCTTGACAAGTAAGAGGAGGTGTCCCATGCGTACGCTCCTGCTCACTGCCGCGGCCATCCACGCCGTGCTGTTCTCGATCGTGTTCCTCACCTCGACCATGGACGTCATCCTCGCGGCGGTCATCGCCGTGCCCCTCTCCCTCGCCATGGGGGCGTTCGCGCTCGTGCGCAACGGCCCGGTGGGCACGATGTGGGTGGGCACCGCCGCGGGGCTCACCGCACTCCTCGGCTGGGGCTCCTGGCTGATCCTCTGGGCCCTGGACCGGGGCCGGACCGGCGCCGCCGTGAACGTCATCGGCGTGCTGCTGCCGCCGATCGCCGCCGTCACCTTCCTCGTGGCGGCCCTCCTGCCGCAGACCCGCCGGGCCTGAGGGTCACTCCTCCGGGGAACCGGTCTCCAGCAGGCGGACGAACCCGGCCTCGTCGAGGATCGGCAGCCCCAGCTCGCGGGCCTTCGTCTCCTTCGAGCCGGCGTTCTCACCGACCACCACGTAGGACGTCTTCTTCGACACCGAGCCGGACGCCTTGCCGCCCCGGGTGATGATGGCCTCCTTCGCGCCGTCACGGGTGAAGCCCTCGAGGGATCCGGTGACCACGATGGTCAGGCCCTCCAGGGTCTGTGCGGCGAGGTCCTCACCGGACTCCTCCATGGTCACGCCCGCGGCGGCCCAGCGCTCCACGAGCCCGCGGTGCCAGTCCACCTCGAACCAGTTCCTGAAGGATTCGGCGATGACCTGGCCGACGCCGTCGGTCTCGGCGATGTCCTCGACGGGGGCCTCGATGATCGCGGGCAGGGAGCGGTAGCGCTGGGCGAGGGCGCGGGCGGCGCTGGGGCCGACGTGCCGGATGGACAGGGCGACGATGACGCGCCACAGGTCCGTCGACTTCGCGGACTCGAGGTTCTCCAGGAGTTTGAGGCCGGAGGCGTTCACCTTGCCGGCCTTGGTGGTGTAGACGTGGGAGGCCGCGAGGTCCTCGGCGGTGAGGTCGAAGAGGCCGGACTCGTCGGCGAGGATGCCGGTGCGGATGAGGTCCTGCGCGCCCTTCTCCCCCAGCGCCTCGATGTCGAAGCCGCCCCGGCCGGCCAGGTACGTCAGGCGGGAGCTCAGCTGCGCCGGGCAGGAGCGGGTGTTGGGGCAGCGCCAGTCGGCGTCGCCCTCCTTCTGCGGCGCGAGGCGGGTACCGCACGAGGGGCACAGGGTGGGGAAGATGAACTCGCGCTCACTGCCGTCCCGCTTCTCGACGACCGGCCCCAGCACCTCCGGGATGATCTCACCCGCCTTGCGGATGACCACGGTGTCACCGATGAGCACCCCCTTGCGCTTGACCTCGGTCTGGTTGTGCAGGGTCGCCATGGCCACGGTGGAGCCGGCGACGAAGACCGGTTCCATGATGGCGAAGGGGGTGACGCGGCCGGTGCGGCCGACGCCGACCTGGATGTCGAGCAGCGTCGTGGTGACCTCCTCCGGCGGGTACTTGAACGCGACGGCCCAGCGGGGTGCGCGGGAGGTGGCGCCGAGGGCGCGCTGCTCCGCGTAGGAGTCGACCTTGACCACCAGGCCGTCCATCTCGTGCGCCGCGTCGTGGCGGTGCTCCGCCCAGTAGCGGACCTTCTCCACCACCTCCTCCACCGAGTGCACCTGCGCCGTGTAGGGGCTGACGGGCAGGCCCCAGGCGGCGAGCGCGGTGTAGGCGTCGTACTGGGAGACGGGGGCGAAGCCCTCGCGCGCGCCGATGCCGTGGGCGATCATCCGCAGGCGGCGCTTGCGCACGTCCTCCGGGTTCTTCTGCCGCAGGGAACCGGCGGCGGCGTTGCGGGGGTTGGCGAAGGGCCTGCCGCCCTCCTGCTGGCGCAGGTCGTTGACCTCGTCGAAGTCCTCGATCGCGATGAACACCTCGCCGCGGACCTCCAGGAGTGCCGGGACGGGGTAGTCGTCGGTGCCGGTGAGCTCGTGCGGGATGTCGTCGATGACCTTCGCGTTGGCGGTGACGTCCTCGCCGATGCGGCCGTCGCCGCGCGTGGCGGCCCGCTCGAGGCGGCCGTCACGGTAGACGAGCGCAATGGACAGGCCGTCGATCTTCAGCTCGGTGAGGTAGGTCTCCGAGGGGGTGCGGGTGAGCCACTCACGCAGTTCCTCCTCGTCGAAGGCGTTGTCGAGGCTCATCATGCGCTCGAGGTGCTCGACGTTGTCGAAGGTGGAGCTGACGACGGCGGGCGCGCCGACCTCCATCGTGGGGCTGTCCGGGACGGCGAGCTCGGGGTGTTCCTCCTCGAGCTGCTGGAGCCGGCGGAACAGTTCATCGAAGTCGGCGTCGGGGATCTCCGGTTGCGCGTTGTAGTAGAGGTCGCGGTGGCGGCGGACCTCCTCGGCGAGGTCATTCCACCGGCGGCGCAGGTCCGGGTCGATCACGGTCTCGTTCACGGGCTCAGTCACGCGCCCGATCCTAGCCGTTGACCACCCCTCCGAATTTCTGTATTTTTAACATCATGGAACTGGAAGAGAGGCTCGCCGCCGTCGAGGAACGTCTCGCGGCACTGGAAGGGGCGTCGACGGGGGCGTCGGAAAGCACCGGGACCAGCGGTGACCTGTGGGCTTTGGACCACCTCACCGACTCCGTCGTCTTCGCCGGGGACGTGCGCACCGGTGCCGGCCACGCGCAGTACCAGTGGCAGCGTCCCACCCGGATGCTGCTCGACGAACCCTGGGACGCCCACCTCGAGCGGCTCGCCGCACTCGCGCATCCCGTGCGCGGGGCGGTCCTGCGCCGACTCCTCGACTCCCCCGCCACCGTCGCCGACCTCGTCGACGAGCAGCTGGCCACCTCCACCGGCACCGCCTACCACCACCTCGGCGCGCTGCAGGCCGGCGGGTGGATCACCAAGGAGGCCGGGGGTCGCTGGAGTGTGCGCACCGCCCGCGTCGTCCCGCTGCTGGCCGTCATCGCCGCCACGGAGGACCACTGACATGCGTGTCCGCCTGCTCGTCACCGCCCTCGCCGTCGGGCTCGCCGTCACCGCGGCCGCCGTCCTCCTCGGCCCCGACCGGATCACCCCCGCCCGGGAGCACACCGGCGACGCCGACCTGGCGCAGCAGCTCGCCGCGCACGCGGAGACGGGCCACCACCGCCTCGCCGCCTTCACCATCGCCGACGGCCGGACCACCTTCGCCGGGCTCGGCGCGGATGAACACGATGAGTTCGAGATCGGCTCGGTGACCAAGACCTTCACCGCCGCCCTCCTCGCCGACCGCGGGCTGGAGGAGACGACGGTCGGCGAGATCATCGACGCCGGTGACTTCCCGGTCGGTGACGTCACCCTCCGGGAACTCGCCGACCACACCTCCGGGCTGCCCCGCCTGGGGTCGACCTCCTTCCTCCGGGACCTCAGCAGCGTGATCACCGGGGACAACCCCTACGCAGGCGTCACGCGGGAGGACGTCATCGCCGACGCCCTGGCCGCGCAGCTCAGCGACCGCGGGGAGGAGGACTACTCCAACCTGGGGGGCGCCCTCCTGGGCCACCTGCTGGCCGTCGACGCCGGCACCAGCTACGGGGAGCTGGTGACCACGCACCTTCTCACTCCGCTGGGCATGAGCAGCACCTACCCCATGACGGAGGGCGCGGTCCCGGACGATGCTCCCCGCGGCCGGATGTCCACCGGCACCGTGGCCGAGCCCTGGGAGACGGAGGGGTACCTCCCCGCCGGTGGTCTGCGCTCCACCCCCGCCGACATGGCCCGCTACACCCTCCACCTCCTGGACACCGGCGTGCCCGACCTGACCTGGGCGGAACTGGAGGACGGCGCCCGGGGACACAACGGCATCACCTACGGCTTCACCACCATGCTCATCGTCGACCCGGACTCCGGGCGCGCGGTGTTCGTCGCCGGCGACACCGGGCGGCGGGTCGAGTCCGTGGCCGACGCACTCTTCCGGGAACTGCCGTGACCGGCCTCATCGCCTGGGGCCTGCTGGGTTTCCTCCTCCTGTCCCTGCTGCTGTCGATACGGCGGGCGGTCCGCGGCACGGCCCGCCCCCGGACGCTGCTTCTCGACGCCCTCAGCATCCTCCTCCTCGCCGTCCTCGTCGGCGGTCTGGGCACGATGTCCTGGAACATCCTGCTGCCGGTGGCGATGTGGTGGGTCGTCGCAGCTCTGCTGGGTGTTCTGGCCGGGGTGGTCACCTGGCGGATCCTTCATGTCGGACCCTCCGTCTAGGGTGTAGGCCATGACCGGATTCCGTGGCTTCGACGCCTCCCGCATGCTCTCCTTCGACCTCGAGACCACCTCCCGTTTCCCGAAGGAGGCACGGATCGTCACCTCAGCGTTGGTGCGCATCGACGGACGGTCGGTCGACGCCGTCGAACACCTCGCCGACCCCGGGGTGGAGATCCCCGAGGAGGCCGCGAAGATCCACGGCATCACCACGGAGAAGGCCCGGGCGGAGGGCCGCCCGCACGACGACGTCCTCGGCGACACCGTCCGGGCCATCAAGCAGGCCTGGTCGGAGGGCATGACGCTGGTGGTCTACAACGCCGCCTACGACCTGACGGTCCTGCGCCAGCTCACCGGCGACTTCACGGTCACCGGGCCGGTGTTCGACCCGTACGTCGTCGACCGGATCAAGGACCCCTACCGTCGCGGCAAGCGCAACCTCACCGCCATGTCCGAGCACTACGGCGTGGAGCTGGGCAACGCCCACGAGGCCACCTCGGATGCCCTGGCCGCCGCCCGCATCGCCTGGAAGCAGGCCCGCCAGTGGCCGGAGCTGACCCGCATGAACGAAGGCGAGCTCATGGAGTTCCAGGCGGTCGGGCACCATGACCGGCAGGTGGACTTCGCCAGGTACCTGGAGGGACAGGGCAAGGACGCCTCGGACGTCAACACCAGCTGGCCCATGCAGGGCTAACGGGTGGCGAAACGCGCCACGCACACCACCCAGTGCACCAGCAGCAGGCCGAGAAAGCCGGCGCTGAGCGCAGGCCACCCGAGGTAGGCGGCTCCGAGGGAGAGGGTGCCCGCCGGGAACGTCGACCCCCACCACGCCGGGGTGTACGCCGCCCAGCGGCGCACCGCCCCACCCCAGAACCGCCGGGCGGCGACGACGATGAGCGGCACACCCAGGGAGAACATGACGAGGCCGTAGGTGTGGGCGACGGGGGCGTCGAGAAGCACGTGGGCGGCGGCGGTGGACTGGCCGACGATGCCCAGCGGGATCCACGTCGTGCCCGCGAAAGGGGCGGGGATGCGGGGTCGTGCCGCGTAGACGCGGGCGAACAGCGGCACACCGGTGAGCAGGCTGAGCAGGAAACACCCCAGCGCCACCGCCCGGACCCACTGCGCCCAGGGATCCGGCAGGGCGGACGCGAGCTGCCCGCCGGAGGTGGCCGCGACCATCGGGGAGACCACCGCCAGACCCCACAGGAAGGTCGGCGCGCCGTTGAAACGGCGCAGCTGCCACAGGCAGACGACCACCGCCAGGGGCATGCCCACCAGCCACGCCACGAGCTGCGTGCCGAGGTGCCCGGTGGCGGCGGTCCAGGCGCCACCGAGCGACATGAGACCCATCGCCACCATGCCCCACGGCCCCATGAAGGGCTGACTGAAGGAGGGGTCACGGTGCTGCAGCCAGCCGACGGTGAAGGTGAGCAGCAGGCCCGTGGCCACCGCGAGCAGCACCAGGCCGGGCCCGACGAGGCCGTGCAGGAAGGACAGGGAGGAGGCGATCGAGGTGCCCATGAGGGACCCTGCCCAGGCGGGGCCGGCGGGCGGGAGTGCCGGGGTCGGTGGGGCGGATTCGGCCATGCCCCGGACTGTAGCCCCTCCCCCGCTCCTTGAAATCGGACGGGGCCGGACGCACGATGAACACATGAGTCATTCATTGGCCGTTGAAGCCCGCGGGGTGGGCGTGGCCCTCGGCTCCCGTCGGCACCGGCGTGACATCCTCCGCGATCTCGACATCCACCTCCCCACCGGCTCCGTCACCGGTCTCTTCGGCCCCTCCGGCTGCGGCAAGACCACCCTCATGCGCACGCTCGCCGGACTGCAGCGGCACACCGGCGAGGTCACGGTCCTGGGCCACCCGGCCGGGGCCGCGGCTCTGCGGGGCCGGGTCGGCTACGTCACCCAGTCCCCCAGCCTCTACCCGGAGCTCAGCGTCGACGAGAACCTCGCCTACTTCGCCCGCCTGGCGGGTGGACGGGCGACGGGGGTCGTCGAGAAGCTCGGGCTGGCGGAGGTCCGCCGTCAGCCCGTCGCGGAACTGTCCGGCGGCCAGCGGGGGCGGGCCTCGCTCGGGGCGGCGCTGGTCGGGGACCCGGAGCTGCTCATCATGGATGAGCCGACCGTGGGGCTCGACCCGGTGATCCGCGCGCAGCTGTGGGACACCTTCCGCGGGCTCGCGGACGAGGGCCGCACGCTGCTCGTCTCCAGTCACGTCATGGAGGAGGCCGGCCGCTGCGACCGGCTCCTGCTCATGCGCCGCGGGGCGGTCATCTGGCAGGGCACGCCCGCCGACCTCCTCGCCCGTACCGGCGCCACCAGTTTCGAGGACGCCTTCCTCACCGTCATCCGGGAGACCGACTCATGAATCCCACGCTCCTGCTCGCGACGACCGGCCGCGTCCTGCGCCAGCTCCGCGCCGATCCCCGTTCGCTGGGCATCCTGCTCGTCGTGCCCGTCGCGCTGCTCACGTTGTTCCACTACATCTACGACGGCAATCCGCAGCTCTTCGACTTCGTCGCAGTGGCCATGACCGTCATCCTGCCGCTGTCGCTGATGTTCATCGTCTCCTCGGTGACCATGCAGCGTGAACGTGCCGACGGCACCCTGGAACGTCTGTGGACGACCCGTCTGCACCGCGGGGACCTCATCGGCGGCTACGCACTGGCCTTCGGCATCCTCGCCGTGCTCCAGGCGCTCCTCCTCGTCGCCGCCATGCACCTGCTCATGGGCGTGGAGACCGAGGCCGCGTGGTGGACCCTGGCCGTCATCGCCGGCGTCACCGGCGTCACCGGGCTCTCCCTCGGGCTGCTGGGCTCCGCCTTCGCCCAGTCGGAGTTCCAGGCGGTCCAGTTCATGCCGGTGCTCATCATCCCGCAGGTGCTGCTGTCCGGGCTGCTCGTGCCCCGTGAGCAGCTGCCGGGGCTGCTGAAACTGCTCTCCGACGTGATGCCCCTGTCCTACGCCCTCGACGCCGCCGTCACCGCCGCCCGGGAGGGACTCAGCGGTGATGTCGTCCGCGACACCCTCATCTGCCTGGCCTTCGCCCTCGTCTTCCTCGCTCTCGCCGCCACGACCATGCCCCGGAGAACCCGATGACCCCCACCCCGCCGACCTCCCGCGACCGCATCCTCGAGGCCGCGCGCGTCCTCTTCGCGGAGCACGGCTACACCCGCACCACCCTGCGCGCCATCGCCGCCGACGCCGGCTGCGACGTCGCGCTCATCCCCCACTACTTCGGCAACAAGCAGGGGCTTTTCGACGCCGCCACCCACCTCCCCCTCCCCGCGGAGTCCCTGCGCTCCCCCGTGCTGGCCGCGCCCCTCGACCGGATCGGCCTGGCGGTGGCGCAGACCTTCGTCACCGTGTGGGACACCCCGGAGGGGGCGGGCCTGCTCGCGCAGATGCGCTCCGTCCTCGACGACACCCCCGACCGGCTCTTCCCGCTCCTCGACTCACTGGTGTGGCGTCACGTCCGGGCCCGCCTGGAGGAGGACGGCGTCGATCAGCCGGAGCTGCGCGTGGAACTGGCGGTGGGCACCCTCATCGGTGCGGTGATGATGCGGAAGTTCCTCGCCTCGCCGCACCTGTCGGAGGTCGACACCGGGGAGCTCATCCGCATGCTGGCCCCGGCACTGCAGGAGAACCTCACCGGGGACCTGGGCGCCTTCTACTGCTAGAGGTCGCCGGAGTCGGTGCGCAGCATCTGGTCGACGACGCGGGCCATGGCGTAGGCGCCGGCGGCGTCGAGAAGCGTGCCGGAGGTGATCCCGGCGCGCGGGTGGACGTCGACGCGGTCGGTGAACCACAGCGGATCGAGGCCGAGGCGTTCCCAGAAGCGGGCCACGGCGACGGCGCGTTCGCGGGGGCGCTCCCCCAGTTCGTCGACGCGGTCCTCCGGGCCGGTCACGCCGAGGCCGATGCGGGTGCCGGCGGTGATCGTGTGGCCGAAGCCGTCGTACTGCTCCGTGCCCTGCACCTGGTGGAGGCTGACCAGGACGGTCTCCACGCCGGACTCCCGTGCGACGTCCCACAGGGGTGGGTAGCCGGTCTGGTTGAGCAGGACCCGGTCCACGTCGAGGCCCTCGACGACCCCGGCCAGGCGTTCCGCGAGGTCCTTCGGGTTGACGGGGCGGATCGGGTGGAAGCGGGTCGCGCCGGGGAGTCCGGCGGCGACGTCGGCGAGCAGCGGCTCATCGAGCTGGACGGTGACCTCCGCGTGGAAGCGGCGGGCCAGGGCGGCGGCGTGGGTGTTGACTCCCTCCACGAGTGCCTCCGCGAGGTCGCGGGCGGCACCGGGGTCGGTGATGACGCGGTGGCCTGAGGCCAGTTCGATCGAGGCGGCCAGGGTCCACGGGCCGGTGACCTGCACCTTGAGCTGCGGGACGGTGGTGCCCCAGGTGGCCTCGAGGTCGTCGAGGTCGCGGTCGAGCAGGTCCCGGGTGCGGCGGGTGAGCAGCTGCGGGCGGTCGGTCATGATCCACGAGCGCGGACCCCGGTCGACGCTCACCGCCTCCAGCAGGGTGGCGGTGCGGCCGATGCCGTCGGCGCCGAGCCCCCGGTCGGGGAGGTCGGGGAGGTGCGGCAGGTCGCCGGTCTCGGAGAGGACGACGTCGGCGGCGTCGGTGAGCGAGGTGCCCGGGAGGGGGCCGAGGCCGTAGGCGGTCATCGGGCCTCCTCCGTTCCCCCGGTGCCGCAGATCGTGCCGGACCCGAGGACGACGTCCCCGTGGCCGTCCGGGTCGGGCAGGTAGAGCACGGCGGCCTGGCCGCGGGCCACGCCCTGCAGCGGCGTGGCGAGGGTGAGGGTCATGTCATCGGCGCCGACCCGCGCGCGGCAGGCGACGATGCCGCCGTGGGCGCGGACCTGGACGTGCGCGTCGAACTCCCCCTCCATGCCCGGGTGGAGTCGCTTGAGGCGGTCGGCGTGGATGACGCCGACGGACAGGGCCGTGCGCGGGCCCACGGTGACGGTGCCGGTGGAGGCGTCGATGTCGGTGACGTAGCGCGGGCGGCCGTCGGCGGCGGGGTTGCGCAGGTCGAGGCCCCGGCGCTGGCCGATGGTGAAGTTCCAGGCGCCGTCGTGGTCGCGCAGTTCACGGCCGTCCTGGTCGACGACCATCCCCGGGCGCAGGCCGATGCGGGAGCCGAGGAAGGCCTGGGTGTTGCCGTCGGGGATGAAGCAGATGTCGTAGGAGTCCGGCTTGCCGGCGACGGAGAAGCCGTGGCGGGCGGCCTCCGCGCGGATCTCCGGTTTGGGGGTGTCCCCCACGGGGAACAGGCAGCGGTCGAGTTCCTCCCGGGTGAGCACGCCGAGGACGTAGGACTGGTCCTTGTCGGGGTCGGCGCTGCGGCGCAGGTGGCCGGCGTCGTCGATGAGCGCGTAGTGGCCGGTGGCGACGGCGTCGAAGCCGAGGGCCACCGCGCGGTCCAGGAGGGCCGCGAACTTGATCTTCTCGTTGCAGCGCAGGCACGGGTTGGGGGTCTCGCCGCGGGCGTAGGAGTCGACGAAGTCGTCGATGACGTCTGCCTGGAAGCGGTCGGAGAAGTCCCACACGTAGAAGGGGATGCCGAGCTTGTCGCACACGCGGCGGGCGTCGGCGGAGTCCTCAAGGGAGCAGCAGCCGCGGGAGGACTCGCGCACCGTCTGCGGGTCCCGGGACAGGGCCAGGTGGACGCCGACGACGTCGTGCCCGGCCTCGACCATCCTCGCCGCCGCCACGGCCGAATCGACGCCGCCGCTCATCGCCACCAGTACGCGCATATGTCCTCCTTCAGTGCCTGCAGCGTAGTGCGCCGGGGGTCTATTCCCGAAAACCGCGGGGAAGTTCTCCGTGTTCTACAATGACCCCAGAGTTCTCATAGTTCTAAAGCCTCCCCCGACTTCTAAGGGATCTACGTGCCCCCACCGCCGCGCAACCCCTTCCGCCCCACCTTCGGCGTCTCCCCGACGGTCATGGCTGGGCGCACCAGCCTCCTCGATGCCTTCGCCCTCGGCCTGGCGGAGGGCCCGGGCAGCCCCTACCGCGCCCTCATCATCTCCGGCGCCCGCGGCGTCGGCAAGACGGTCCTGCTCAACGAGCTGGAGGACACCGCCCTCAGCCAGGGATGGGCTCACCTGCGCGCCTACCCCGGGGAGGACATGATCGACACGCTCGTCGACACCTCGGTACCCGAGCTTCTCGACACCCTCGACTCCCCCACCCCCCGCCGCATGGTCACCGGCGCCTCCCTCGCAGGGATCGGCTCCGTCACCACCACCCCCGACCCCGCCCACCGCCGCGCCACCCCGACGCTGATCACGCGTCTGCGGGACGTGGCCCGACAGCTGGCACCCCACGGCACCGGGGTGTTCATCACCCTCGACGAACTGCAGAGCGCCTCCCCGGAACACCTGCACATCCTGGCCACCGCCGTGCAGGACCTCATGCGCGACAACCACGACATCGCCTTCGTCGCCGCCGGGCTGCCCGCCGGGGTGGACGACCTCCTCCAGCAGGAGGGCACCACCTTCCTGCGCCGCGCCCACCGCGTCGACCTCGCCTCCATCGACCCCGCGGAGGCCCAGCGCCTCTTCCACGAGACCGCCCTCGCCGGGAGCCGAGAGATGACCCCCGGGGCCGTCGCCGAAGCGGTGTCACTGAGCCACGGCTACCCCTACCTCATGCAGGTGCTCGGCTCGATGACCTGGGCCCGGGCCACCCTCGACGGTGCCGACACCCTCACCGCCGACCATGTACGGTCAGTACGCGACCAGGCGATCGAACGCATGGGCCTGCAGATCCACGCACCCTCCTTCCGGGGTGTGCCCGACCAGCAGATGCGGCTGCTGCAGGCACTCGCCGAACTCGCCCCGGACGGCGCCCCGGTGCGCACCGGGGAGATCGCCCAGCACCTCGGGGTCGCCCCCAACGCCATCTCCATGGCGCGCGAGGCCCTCCTGCGCCGCTCGCTGGTCACCGTCCCCGCCTACGGGCACCTCCAGTTCTCCCTCCCCTACGCCGCCGACCATCTGCTGCGGAACCCGCAGCTCTAGCAAGGAATCCATGTCCCGCCGCTCCCGCCGCCGCCCCTCCGCCCCCGCCAGCACCGCCGGTGCCGTCGCCGGGCGCTACGAGATCTCCACCGGCACCGCCGAACTCGTCCCCGACACCTTCCTCCCTGACGCCTGGACGCTCATGATCAACGACGTCCCCAGCTCCCACGTCCAGATCGGCCGGCCGGACGTCCTCGAGTTCGAGTACATGCGGTGGATCGCCGCGATCGTCGAGCAGCACATCACCGACCACCACGACCCCACCACCGCGCGCATCACCCACCTGGGCGGCGCGGCCTGTTCGATGGCCCGCTACTTCGCCGACCTGTGGCCGCAGTCCCGCAACACCGTCGTCGAACTGGACGCGAAGCTCGCCGACTACGTCCGCGAGTGGTTCGACATCCCCCGCTCCCCCACGGTGAAGATCCGGGTCGGCGAGGCCGGCGAGGTCACCCGCGGGTTCTACCCCGGCAGCCGCGAGGTCATCATCCGCGACGTCTTCGCCGGGGCCCGCACCCCGCTCGACCTGACCACGCCCGAGTTCTTCCGCGCGGCGCACTCCGCCCTCGCACCGGGCGGTCTCTACGTGTCCAACTGCGGCGACTTCCACAGCCTCATCGCCACGAAGACGGAGCTGGCGGGCATGGCGGAGGTCTTCGGACACGTGGCCGTCATCGCCGATCCCCCGATGCTCAAGGGGCGCCGCTCCGGCAACATCATCCTCATCGGCAGCGACCGCGAGCTGCCCGCCGAGGGGTCCACCGCCGCCGCCCAGCTCGGCCGCGTGCTCCTCGGTGGGGCGGTGCCCGCCCACTACAGGGATGAGCGCTGGACGCGGGCGCTTTTCGACGGCACCCCGCCCCGCATCCTCGCCACCGCGCAGGACCGGCACGATCATGCCGCCAACCCGGCGATCTCGCTCGTGGAGACCCCGAACGCTGAATGACCGGCACGATCGTGCCGGACGATGGGAGGGTCCGTGACACCAGAGGACATCGGCACCGCCGCCCGCACCCGCCAGGTGGAACTCGGACTGCGTCAGCGGGACCTCGCCGACCTGGCGGGTGTCTCGGAACGCCTCATCCGGGAGATCGAGCGGGGCAAACCGGGCCTCCGCCTGGACACACTGCTCAGGGTCCTCGACGTCCTCGGGTTCCAGCTCACCTTGATGCCGTCGCCACCACCCTCCCCCTGAGTGAGGAGCCGGTGCCGGCGGTGCGGTACCCGCCTACTTCGCCGGCCTGCTGCCGGAGGGACGCCGTCTGACAGCTCTGCGCACCGCGGTGAAGACCTCCGCGGACGACGAATTCTCCCTCCTCCTCGCGGTGGGGCGGATCCGGCAGGAGCTGTCTCCGTCGTCCTCTCCGGGTCGCCCCTGACCAGCCCGGAACCCCGCATGACGGTCACGGACGGGGAGTCCCTGGACTTCAGCGAGGTGCTCACGGGGTCCCCGATCCGGTGGCCCTCGCGGGAGTCCAGGACAAGATGTCTGCCCGGACGATTGCGGTGCCGGTGCATTCGCGGGGGGCCGCGGCCATTCTCAATGTCTCCCCACCGGAGTTCCCGGCACTCGTCGAGAATGAACACGCCTGCTACCGCATCGGGGAGGCGAACCGCCTGCGCATCCCCTACGCCCGCGCGACCCGTCTCATCGACGTCCACGGCCGCAGCAGCCTCCTGGTCGAGAGATTCGATCGTCGGGGATCAGTCCGACTGGCCATGGAGGACGCCGCCCAGCTGCTGGGTGTGTGGCCCGCCCTGGAAGTACGCCGTGTCCATGGAGGAGATCTCGGAGGCCGTGGCCCGGGTGTGTGTCTCCCCGGTCCTGGCACTGCGCACCATCGCGTTCCAGCTGGCGATGCCGTCGCCGACGAGGCGCTCCGCCTCACGGAGCATGCCGCGGAACAGATCATCGCGGCCACCGGTTTCGACCCCCGCCACTCCCGCGACCTGCGCCGGGTCCTCGCTTCCCGACGCCGCCACTGGAGCTGAGACTCAGCCCGCGTTGTCCAGGAGGATGAGCAGGTCACCGACCGTGTACTCGGAATTGTGCATCATGTTCTCCAGGTCCCCGACCGGCAGGTCACCGGTGGCGATGAGGTCGCTCACCCGTCCTCCGAGATCGTCGGCCACGGCGGGATCGACGCCCACGTGCTCTGCGGCCTCCGGCAGGGCCTCCTCCGGGAACAGGCCGCCCTCGGTGGCCAGGACGAGTCCCGCCAGGGCGGTGTTGTCCGCGCTGTCCGGGATGTCGTCGCCGAGGGTGGCGAGGACGTCATTGTGCGGGACAGCCAGCCGTTCGAGGGCACCATCGAGGTTGACGTGGTTGCCGGCGACGAGGTCCCGGAGCTGCTGTTCAGTGCCGTTGAAGAGGTTGAGGTCGACGTCCCCGTTGACCCCGGCGACGCGGCCGGTCTCGGAGCGCTGCCAGAAGGTGAGGTGGCTCCAGCCGCCCATCGGCTCAGGCACGGTGTTCTGGTAGGCGGCCAGCCACAGGGGATGGCGGGTGAACAGGTCGGTGTCGGCGAGGTGCTCCTGCCAGAAGTAGCGGTACGTGTAGATCATCGGGACGCGGCCGGTGAGGTGCTCGGTCTCGGCGAGGAACTCCCCGACCCACTGCTGCATCTGCACGGGGTCGAGCCCCTCGTGGACCTCGATGTCGAGGACCGGGGGCAGGGAGTTCAGCGGCGCGGCCGCCAGGGTGGCGGCGTAGTGGGCGGCCTGCAGGCGGGCGTCGCCGGCCGGGCGGGCGTAGTGGTAGGTGCCCACGAGCAGTCCGGCCCGGTCGGCTTCGTGGACGTCCTCGAGGAAGTGCTCGTTGACCCAGTTCTCGCCCTCGGTGGCCTTGATGAAGGCGAACTGCTGGCCGTCCGCGGCGACCTCCTGCCAGTGGATCGGCTGACCGTGGCCACGCTGGTGTCCGGAGACGTCGATGCCGGAGGGGGCGGTCGACGAGAAGGCCGAGGCGGGTACCGCGCTGAGGGTCAGCGCGAGAACTGCGGAGACAAGGACGGCGGTCAGGCGGCTCAGGCGGCTCAGGACACTCATGGTGTCCAAGATTAACCCAGCCGTTAACACCAGTCCCATTAACCACACAGATCACATCTGTGCGGGTGATGTCACCCCGCCATGCCCGCCAGGCGGGCCCGCTCCACCGTCTCCCCGATGACCGCCAGCACCGCGTCGACGTCCTCCTCCGTGGACGTCCGGCCCAGGGTGAACCGCACCGCCCCGCGCGTGGTCGCCTCGTCGACGCCCATCGCCAGCAGCACGTGGCTGGCCCGGTTGACGCCGCTGGCGCAGGCGGAGCCGGTGGAGGCCTCGATGCCGGCGGCATCGAGAAGCATGATGAGGCTGTCACCCTCCGCCCCCGGGAAGGAGACGTGGAGGTGGCCGGCGAGCACGTCGGAGGCCGGCGAATGCACGACGACGTCCCCGACCCGCGCCAGGATCCCCGCACGCAGCCGGTCCCGCAGGGCGGCGAGACGCCGCTCCTCCCCCGCCATCTCCGCGACGGCCTCGCGCAACGCGGCGGCCGTCGCGGCGGCGGTGGCCACGTCGAGGGTGCCCGGACGGATGCCCCGCTCCTGACCGCCGCCGTGCAGGACCGGCGCAG
>NZ_DUOE01000003.1 GCF_012838985.1 Corynebacterium sp.
CAACTTCCCCGTGAGCATGCTCCCGTTCGTGCTGCTGATGAACTGGATCTACGTCCGCGGCGACCGCAACATCACGCTCACGATCCTCGTCCACCTCGGCGCGAACCTGAGCACCCAGGTCCTGGCCACGCACCCGGACACGGAGGTCATCGCCACCGGTGTCCTCCTCGCGGTCACCGCCGTCGTGCTGTGGCGCGAGCAGGAACGGATCTTCACCCCGCCGACACGTCAGGCCGGGCGCAGCTCCAGCAGCCTGCCGGCCGGGCCGTCCTCCAACACCCAGATCGCTCCGTCGGGTGCCTCGGCCAACGCCCGGATGCGCGCGCCCATCTCCCATTCGTCGACGACCGTCGCCGGCTCGCCGAGCTCCACCCGGACGATCTTTTCGCCGGACAATCCGCCGAGGAGGGCGGAGTTCGACCAGCCGTCGAAAAGCTCTCCGGAATAGATGAGGAGGTTGCCGGGCGAGATCGACGGCACCCACCATGCGGCGGGGCCGTGGAAACCGTCGTCGTCGCTGTGGTCGGGGATGGGGTCGTTGTTGTAGTGCACGCCCATCGACGCCTCCGGCCACCCGTAGTTGTCGCCCTCGACCAGCAGGTTGAGTTCGTCGCCGCCCTGCGGGCCCATCTCCGAGACCCAGATGCGGCCCTGGTCGTCGGTGTCGATGCCCAACGCGTTGCGGTGTCCCATCGTCCACTGCTCGGTGTCCCACGGGTTGCCCGGCGCGGGCTGCCCGTCGAGGGTCAAACGCAGGACGGAACCGAGGTTGGTCTCGTTCTCCTGCGCGGGACTCATCTCCTGGCGGTCGCCCGAGGTGACGTAGAGATGGCCGTCGTGGATGAGCAGCCGCAGCGAGAGATGCCCGTTGCCGGCGGCCGGGGTCTGCTCCCAGAGCTCCTCCAGGCCGACCAGCCGGTGGTTGACCGTGTCCAGGTAAGCGCGGCCCACGACGCCCTGCGCGCCGTTGGTGTGCGACCGCACCCAGCTCAGGTAGACCATGCCGTCCTGCTCGAAGGTGGGACCCGGGATGATGTCGTGCATGCCCGCCTGCCCCTGCGCGTGCACGGGCGGCAGACCGGTGACCTCCGTGACCTTGCCGGTCGTCTGGTCCCGCAGCTGCAGCGCGCCGCGGCGCTCGGCGATGAGCAGATGGTCGGTGCCCGGCAGGAAGGTCATCGCCCACCCGGTGTTGAAGCTGCCGTGCTCGTCGACGGTGAACTCGCGGGTGGCGTCGTCGAGGGCGACCGGCTCCGGGGTGCCGGCGACCTCCGCGCCCTCCTCCTCTTCTTCTTCGACAAGCTCCGGGTCCACCGTCGCCGGCGACACCGTGGCCCCCTCCGTGGGCGGTGGCACCTCCGCGGGTTCCGAGGTGCAGCCGCTGAGCAGGACCGCGGATAGGGACAGGGCGAGGATTCGACGCATGGCCCCACACTAACCAGAGATCCGATGTGATGAGCGTCATCGAGATCTGTTCATGGCCGGTCTGTAATGTCTCTACTCGTTGTCCGGCCCCCTGCTGAAAAGAACTCCCCGTGAAGAAGACGCTTCCCATCATCGCCCTCTCCCTCACCCTCGTCCTCGGCGGCGGTGCCGTCACCCCGGCACTGGCGCAGAGCTCGAGCAGCTCCGGCTCCTCCGGTTCCTCCGGCTCCTCGGGCAGCTCCCGCGGCCCGGTGAACAAGGTCGAGTTCGGCGAGGACCGGGTGGACGGCCCGCTGGTCATCACCGTCGTCGGTGATCTCCTCGGCCAGGGCATCTCCGAGAACGTCGGTTTCCTCATCGGTGACCTCGGCATCATGGCGAACATCGGGGTGGGCGAGGAGTTCGCCATCCTCTTCGGCGATTCGTGGCGGGGTCCCCGCTTCGGGCAGGGCGAGTGGATGAGCCCGGTCGGTGTCGTCGCCGTCATGGGTGAGGACGGCCGCATCGAGATCCTCCGACCCCTCAACGACGGTGACCGCGTCGAGCAGCTCATCGACTACGCCCACACCGACGGCATCACCGTCATCCCCTCCGACGTCATCAACATCGACGGCACCCTCTACCTGCAGGGCATGTGGAACCAGGGCATCGGCAACGTGCTGCGCACCGAGATCTGGGAGTCCACCGACCAGGGAGCCACCTGGGAGTCGCTCGGCACCACCCCGACCTCATACATGAACGGCCAGGGCAACCTCATCACGTGGGAGCAGGGCCCGGACGGCTACGTCTACGTCATGTCCTCGGAGTTCAAGCGTGCCGACGACGTCTACCTCTCCCGCTTCCTGCCGGAGCAGATCGCCGACCGCACCACCTGGGAGCACTACAACACCACCACCGGCGAGTGGGACGCCACCTTCGCCGGCACCCCGGTGCTGAGCGACGACGTCGCCGCCGGCGAGATGTCCCTGCGCTACATCGAGGGCCACTGGGTCCTGGCCATGTTCAACGCCTCCACCTACACCGTGCAGGTGCGCATCACGGAGAACATCACCGACGACTGGGACGCCATCACCCCGGCGGACGTCATCCTCGGCGGCGTGTGGGGTTCCCCGCAGGACGCCGGCAACTTCGCGCAGGTCTACGGCGGTTACATCGTCCCGGGTTCGACCATCGGGGACATGGATCTCGTGGTGTCCCAGTGGCGGACCGGCAGCAACACCCGTTACAACTCGACCCAGTTCAACGTCACGGGTCTCGACGAGTTCTTCGGCATCGGCACCGCACCCACCGTCCCGGAGGGCCGCATGGCTCCGCAGACCGTCCCGCAGGACCGCGCCGGCGATCAGTCCGTCATCCGGGTCGAGCAGACCGAGGTCACCGCGGACACCACGCCGGAGCAGGGGCTCCTGGACTCCACCACGGACCTGGTCATCGTGCCGCTGGAGCAGTAGTTCACAGGGTGCGGTTGATCGCCAGCATCCACTGGTTCACCGGCCCCTACACCTCCCAGCGCACCTCGTCGGGGTTCTTGTCCGCACGCCACCCGCGCCACGCGGCCTGGCGTACCCGCCCCTCGCGGGTCCGGCCCGCCAGGGACACCTCGCCGACGAGCTTCGGGGTGACGAACCACGCGTCGGACTGGTCCGCCGTCGGCACGTCGTCGACCGGCGGGGTCTTGCGCCCGATACGGCGCAGGGTCTTCTCGATGTCCCCCAGCTGCGCGGCGGTGAAGCCGGTGCCGACGCGGCCGGCGTAGCGCAGCTGACCGTCGGCGTCCGGCACCGCCAGCAGCAGCGAACCGATCCCGCCGGCGCGCCCGCCCTTGCCGTGGCGGGCACCGATCACCACCACCTCCTGGTGCAGCTGCGTCTTCAGCTTCAGCCACGCCTTGCCCCGCTTACCGGGCAGGTAGGTAGAGTCGGCGCGTTTGGCCACCAGCCCCTCCAGCGCCAGCTCGCGGCTGATCTTCTCCGCCTGGGCCAGGCTCCCGGTGAGCGCGGGAGGGACGGTGACGTGCTCACCCTCGGCCAGCACCTCGCGCAGGAGCTCGCGGCGTTGACGGTACGGAGTCCGCAGCTGCGGACTCACGTCCTGGTCACCCGGCGCGCCGAGCTGGAGGATGTCAAAGACCATGTAACGCAACGTCACGTCCCCGGCCTCCCCCTTGGCGGCGGCCTGCAGCAGCCCGAAGTCGGGGCGGCCGCGGTCGTCGAGGGCCACCAGCTCCCCGTCGAACACCGCCCCACCGGCCTCCGCGGCCGGGCCCTGCAGCAGCTCCACCAGCTCCCCAGCCTGCGGGAACAGCGCCGTGTAGTCGTGACCGTTGCGGCTGGCCAACACCACCCGGCCGTCCCCCGTCCCGACGCCCACTCCCGCAATGATGCGGTAGCCGTCCCACTTCATCTCGAAGACCCACTCCTCCCCGTCCTGCACGCCGAGCTTGATGTCGGCCGGGGTGCCCGGGGTGGCGAGCATCGGGGACGGCAGGTCCGCGACGCCGAACGCCGGGCGGGCGGCAGGGGACTCAGCGACCTCAGCCTTCTCGCTGGGAGCGGGATCGGCGGGGCGTCGAGAAGCATCGTCGGGCTGATCCTTCATGAACTTCAGCAACCAGTGCTTCTCCTCCCCCATGCCCGGGGCGTGGATGAGGGCGTAGCGGCGCGGCACACCACCCAGCCCACCGTCGGGGCGGCCGTGGAGGACGGCGATGACCTCCTTGCCGCCGCGCCACTTCTCGATCTCGCAGGTGCCCGCATCCCAGATGCTCACCTCGCCGGCGCCGTACTCCCCCTTCGCGATGGTCCCCTCGAAGGTGCCGTACTCCAGGGGATGGTCCTCGGTCTGCACGGCCAGGCGGTTGAGGGAGGGGTCCAGCGGCGGGCCCTTCGGTACCGCCCAGGAGACGAGCACCCCGTCGTGCTCGAGGCGGAAATCCCAGTGCAGGCGGCGGGCGTGGTGCTCCTGGATGACGAAGGTCGGCTCACCGTCCGCACGCGCCGTCGGCCGCTCCTCCGGCACCGGCTCCGCCGTCTTCGAGGGATCGCGCATGGAGCGGTAGGTGCTCAGCCGGTCGGGGTCTCGGAGGGGTCGGCGCGCAGGGGCTCCAGCGGATCAAGCCCCTCGGCGACCCGCTCGAGGACCTCCTCGTACTCGAGGTGCCGCAGGTCCGGGTCCGCCAGCTCCTCCCAGGTACGGGGTGCGGCGACCGTGGGCCGCAGGCGACCGCGCAGGGAGTACGGGCTGACGGTGGTCTTGGAGGCGTTGTTCTGCGACCAGTCGATGAACACCTTCCCGGCGCGGTCGGCCTTCTTCATCGTGGAGATCACCTCATCCGGGTGATCGGCCTCCAGGCCGCGGGCCAGTTCGCGGGCCACCTGGGAGATCGTCTCGGAGTTGTGGGTGCCGTCGAGCGCCGCGTAGAGGTGGATGCCCTTCGACCCGGAGGTCACGGGGAAGGCGGGCATGCCCATGTCCTCGAGGATCTCCCGGCACCAGCCGGCGACCTCCGCGCAGTCGCGCAGCCCCACCCCCTCGCCCGGGTCGAGGTCGAGCACCAGCCGGTCGGGGTTGCGGGGCTGGCCGTTGGCGCCGAAACGCCACTGCGGGGCGTGGAGCTCGAGGGCGGCGACCTGCCCGAACCAGGCCAGGACGGCCGGTTCCTCGGCCAGCGGGTAGTGGTTGGTGGAGGTCTTGTGCGCGATCCTGCCGGTCGGGATCCAGCTGGGCGCCGAATCCTCCAGATCCTTGCGGAAGAACACCTGCCCCGGTTCTTCCTCGGTGCCGACCCCGTCGACCCACCTTTTACGGGTGACGGGACGGCGGGTGAGCTGCGGGATGATCACCTCGGCGACGCTGAGGTAGTAGTGGATGACATCGGCCTTCGTCGTGCCCGTGGCCGGGTAAAGCACCTTGTCGAGGTTGCTCACCGACAGCGTGCGCTCGCCGACCTGAAACTGCTTCCTGCCTCGCGCCATGGCCTGCCCTTTCTGTATAAGCTTCATGTTATGCGCGCAGTATGGACCGGAGCCATCACGTTCGGACTCGTCAACGTCCCCGTCAAGGCCTACGGGGCGGTCGAGGACCACGACATCTCCTTCCACCAGGTCCACGACAAGGACGGCGGCCGGATCCGCTACGAGCGGCGCTGCGAGGTGTGCGGCGAGAAGGTCGACTACAAGAACATCGACAAGGCCTACGAGTCGGACGGGGACACCGTCGTCCTCACCGACGAGGATTTCGAGGCGCTCCCGGAGGCCGACAACAACGAGATCGAGGTCGTCCAGTTCGTCCCCTCCGAACAGGTCGACCCGATCATGCTCGAACGCAGCTACTTCCTCGAGCCGGAGGGCAAGTCGCCGAAGTCCTACCTGCTGCTGCGGCAGACGCTGGAGGCGACGGACCGCACCGCGATCGTCACGTTCGCGCTGCGACAGAAGACCCGCCTGGGTGCGCTGCGGGTGCGCGGCAAGGTGCTCGTCCTGCAGGGTCTCTTGTGCGCCGATGAGGTCCGCGACGTGGATTTCAAGGGCACGAAGTCGCGGGCGAAAATCTCCGACAAGGAGCTCGAACTGTCGGCAGCGCTGGTCGATCAGTTCGCCTCGGATTTCACTCCGGAGGCGTTCGAGGACGAGTATCAGATCGAGCTGCGCAAGCTTATCGACGCCAAACTCGAGGCCGGCGACACCCTCGACACGGAGGCCACCTTCGGGGAGAAACCGGACGAGGATGACTCGGACGACGCCGACGTCGTCGACCTCATGGAGGCCCTCAAGGCGTCGCTCGACAAGAAGCGCGGCGGGAAGAAGCCTGCCAAGAAGACCACCAAGAAGGCGGCGAAGAAGACGACCAAGAAGTCGAAGTCCGCTTAACGACGCCAGGTCGTCGGGTCCCCGGCCGCCGTCGCCGGGTCCAGGCCCCACGCCTGCGCGATGAGTTCGAGTGTGCGGTTGTTGGTCTGGGTGGTCGGTCCCTTGATCAGCAGCATGAGTTCGTCGGCCTGCGCGCGCTCGGCAAAGGCCTCCAGGTACTCGGCGGTCTGCTCGCCGGTGCCGACGGCGTAGTAGTCGAGCATGGAGGCGTAGTGCTGTCCCACCGGGGAGGCCAGGACCTGGTCGATCTCGTCGTCCCCGGCGACACGGCCGTTGAAGTGCATGACGGTGACGTGCTGGCGCACCATCTCCCGGTGGAGGCGGGCCGCCTCCTCCTCGGTGTCGGCGGCCGTCGCGTTGAGGGCGGCGATGACGTAGGGCTCGTCCATCAGCGCCGACGGTTCGAACGTTTCACGGTAGACGGTGACGGCCTGCTCGAGCATGGGCGGGAACAGGTGTGAGGCGAACGAGTACGGCAGGCCCAGCTTGGCGGCCAGCTGCGCGCCGTAGAGGGAGGAACCGAGGATGTAGAGGGGCACGTTGGTGTCCCGGCCCGGGATGGCCTGCACGTCGGGGATGAGCGACTCGCCCTGGAGGTAGC
The DNA here is from genome assembly GCF_012838985.1 of Corynebacterium sp. Classification (GTDB taxonomy): domain Bacteria; phylum Actinomycetota; class Actinomycetes; order Mycobacteriales; family Mycobacteriaceae; genus Corynebacterium. The sequence goes on from NZ_DUOE01000003.1 coordinate 6,895, forward strand.
GGGCGAGCTCGATGATGTCGGAGGGGAAGTTCTCCGCGGCGTTGACCGGGCGGCGCAGCGCGCGGGCCAGGGTGGTGCGGTCGGTGCCGGGCGCGCGGCCGAGGCCGAGGTCGATGCGGCCGGGGTACATCTCCTCCAGGGTGCCGAACTGCTCGGCCACGATGTACGGGGAGTGGTTGGGCAGCATGACGCCACCCGCGCCGAGGCGGATCGTCGAGGTGTGGGCCGCAACGTGCCCGATGACCAGGGCCGGGACGGCCGAGGCGATCGAGGCGGTGTTGTGGTGCTCGGAGTACCAGACGCGGGAGAAACCGAGTTCCTCGGCCTTGCGGGCGAGGTCGACGGAGCGTCGAAAAGCATCGGCGGGACGCTCGCCGTCGAAGAAGGCGGAGAAGTCGACGAGGGAGAGGGGGATGCGGGTCACTGGGTTACTGCTCCTGGGTGGCGGATTCGATGAGGTTGCCACCGGTCAGCGGCTGGTTGTCCGCCACGGCGGCCTGCCAGGCGGCGGTGGTGTCCACGGCGGCGAAGTTGGAGTTGAGCAGGACCATGAGGGTCTCGTGTACCTGCTGCGCAGGCGCGGAACCGGCGGAGTTGGACAGGTTGATCGCGCCGGTGGCGTCGGAAAGCACCTCGACGGCCAGGCCGCGCGGCTCAGCGTCGGCCGCGGTGCCGATGATGCAGTTGTTGGTCATGTAACCGACGAGCGTGAGGGTGTCGACGTCATTCTCGCGCACCCACTCGTCCAGATCAGTGCCGGCGAAGATGCTGGCCCAGGACTTGGTGGCGGGCTTCCAGGCGTCCGTGGCGCGGGCGGCGATGTCCGGGTGCAGCTCCTGCCCCGGCGACCCGGCGCCGAAGACCGGGAAGTCCGCCGGGTACTCGTGCCGGATGACGGCGACCGGGATCCCGGCCTGCTCGGCGGCGTCGATGACGCTGAGGATGTTCGCCAGGGACTCCTCCACCGGCGGGTACTGGATGGCCAGCGGGCCGGAGAAATACTCCTGCTGGACATCGACGAGGATGAGGGCACGACGGGTCATGGTGTTCTCCTTGCGTGGGGATGGTCAGTCCATGGTGGCCCGCGGGAGTCCGGTAGCGTGAGTGGCGCAAGGGAACACTGTCGATGGAATCGGGCCAACATGAAGATCGCCGTCCTCGCTTTCGAGGGCATCACCGCCTTCCACGTCGCCGTCCCCCTGGAGGTGTTCGGGGAGGTCTCCCGCCTCGGACTGGCCGACAACTGGTCCGTCCAGGTGTGGTCCGAGGACGGGCAGCCCGTGCGCACCGCCGAGGGGCTGCTGCTGGGTGACCTGGCCGGCCCGGAGGCCGCGGAGAGCGCCGACCTGCTGGTGCTGCCCGCCTGGTACCCCGACCTGCGGGATCCCTCTGAGCGGGTGAAGACCCTGGTCCGAGGTGCTCAGCACCGTGGCGCCCCCGTCGCCGGGCTCTGTCTGGGTGCTTTCCCGGTGGCGGCCTCCGGGGTGCTCGACGGCCGGATGGCGGTGACGCACTGGGCCGCGGCCGACGACTTCGCCGGACGTTTCCACGACATCAGCCTGGAGGCGGACGCGCTCTACATCGATCACGAGGACGTGCTCACCTCCGCGGGCACCGCCTCCGCCCTCGACGCCTGCCTGCACATCGTCCGCACCCGCCTCGGCACGGCCGCCGCCGCCCGGGTGGCCCGCCACCTGGTCATCGCCCCGCACCGCGAAGGCGGACAAGCCCAGTACATCGAACGGCCTCTCCCGGCCCACCAGGGTCAGGGGCCGGTCAGTGAGGTCATCGACTGGGCCCTGGCCAACCTGGACGAGTCGCTGACCGTCGAGGAGCTGGCCGCACGCGCCCACATGAGCCGACGCAACTTCACCCGCCGGTTCCGCGAGATCACCGGCACCAGCCCGGCGCGCTGGGTCACCGACCACCGCCTGGACGAAGCCCGCTCCCTGC
>NZ_DUOE01000189.1 GCF_012838985.1 Corynebacterium sp.
GAGGAGGTGTATTGCCGTCCGTGGTCGGAGTGGAATACGGCCCCGGCCAACGAGCCCCGCGCCCGGGCCGCGTTTTCCAGGGCGTCTTCGACGAGACTGGTGCGCATGTGGTCGGCGATCGACCAGCGGGGGTGTCCCCCGACACGGACACCGTGGGTGACGAGTGGAAGAACCACACGTTCACCTTCCAGGTCCCGGCCGGCAAGAAGAAGCACCGGGTCAGCGTCGTCCACGCCTACGACATCGACACCCGCAACATCGACCTGACCAAGGCCACCGTCGGCACCGTCCCGGAGGGGGAGACGTTCACCTTCGAGTACTCCCTCGACGGTGGTGCCACCTGGCTGCCGCAGGATCCGGAGGGCCCGCTCACCGTCGCCCCCGGTGATGACCCCGTCACCATCGAGGACGTCCCCGTGCTCGACCTGACGCAACTCAACGCCTCCCCGTCGGTCGTGGCGCCCACCGGGATCATGATCCGTGAGGTCCTGGGCTCGAACGCTGACGCCCAGTACGTCACCTGGAAGGTGGACGACAACGATCTCGCCGGCACCTACGCGACGGACGGTACCTTTCAGTACGCCGTCGCCACGTTCGAGGCCGGGCCGGTCGCGGACGCCGCCACCGTGCCCACCCCGGACATGAACGTGGGTGTCACGAACTCCTACCTGGAGGTGAGCGTCGACAAGCACATCGACGGTCTGCTCTCCGCGCCGGGCTCGGACACCACGCTGCTGCCCTTCGGCGAGGACGAGATGACCATCCGCTACACGGTGACCACCACGGAGAACCCGGGCTCCGTCACGCTGTCCGACCCGTCACTGAACAACGACCTGTTCACCCTGCCGGCACACATCACCGTCGATCCCGCCACCGGGCTGATCTCCGGGTGCCTGCTCACCGAGGTCGACGGCGAGGAGGACACGTACTCCTGTGAGTTCACCGTCTCCTTCACCGACCCGGAGGCCCACTTCGACTACCAGGCGGACACCGCGATCGTGACCGCCACCGTCACGAAGACCGACGGCGACCGCACCCTCTCCGCCACCGACACCGACAAGCACGGCGCCATGCGCCTGTCCGATCTCATCGGCATGCTGCCGGAGACCGGCGCCCGGACCCTGGTCGGCGTGCTCGGCCTCGGACTCCTCATCGCACTGGCGGCACTGGCCAACTTCGTCCGGAACCGGAGGAACTAGATGACCATCCACACCCTGGAACGCCGCCCGGAGGCGGACCGGCCGAAGGACCGGGCCCGGCGGTCCCGCCTGCTGTCCCTGGTGCTGCTCATCCTGAGCCTGCTGCTGATGGCGTACCCGGTGGCGGCCACGGTGTGGAATGACTACCGGAACGTCGAGGTCGCCCGGAAGTACGAGGAGGAGGTGACCCAGTCCCCGGACACGCTGGCCGGGGTCCGGGACCGGGCCGAGGAGTACAACACCTGGCTCGACTCCGCCGGACACCACTACCGCCGGGAGGACCCCGCCGACCCGGAGTACCAGGACTACCTCTCCCAGCTGCGTGTCGCGGAGGGCAGTTCCATCATGTCCCGCCTCACCATCCCGGACATCGGCGTGGACCTGCCCGTCTACCACGGCACGACCGATGACGTCCTCTACCGCGGCGCCGGCCACATGTACGGCAGTGACCTGCCCATCGGCGGAGACGGCAACACCGCGGTGATCACCGCCCACACCGGCATGGTCAACGCGAGCATGTTCGACAACCTCTACAAGCTGAAGGAGGGCGAGCCCGTCTACGTCAGTGTCCTCGGTGAGAAGCTGCGCTACCGGATGACCGGCTCCGAGATCGTCAAGCCCGACGAGTACGACGCCGTGACCTACGAGGAGGGCGTGGACAAGATCGTCCTCATCACCTGCACCCCCTACGGCATCAACTCCGACCGCCTGCTGGTCACGGTCGTCCGCGACCACACCCCGCTCACCGTCGACGAGATGGACAGCGGCTGGCGTGTCCAGCTGTCCTGGTGGATGAAGCTGGACCTGGCGCTCATGGCGGTCATCGCCGCCGTCGCGATGTGGTCGGCGCTGCACCGCCGCAGGAAGCTGCGGAAGGAAGAGTCCGAGGCGGCCGCCGGATAGGACCCCCGGCGGTGTCGGTTCCGGACCCGGGTGGCGTTACTCTATGACCCATGGATGATCGCGAACACCGCCGGCGGCCGGACCCCTCCCGCCGCCCGCTCGGCCGTTCCTCCGACCCCCGCGACTCCGACGACTTCGTCCTCGGCCGCGACGGCAAACCGCTGGTCGACCGCTACGGACGACCCGTGCGCCGTCGTCCGCAGCGGCCCCCGCGACGGGAACCGCAGCGACCGCCGCGTCGGGAAGCGACGCCCGCCCCGGAGGCCCGCCCCCGGCAGCAC
>NZ_DUOE01000190.1 GCF_012838985.1 Corynebacterium sp.
CCCACACCCGCCCCACCCCGGGCCGCCGCCTCGCCCTCGGGCACGTCGGCTCCTCCCACGCCAGCGCCGAACAGGCCGTCCGCGACCTCGCCGCACTCCTGGCCGCCCGCCTCGGGCGGGACGTCGACGTGGTGCGGGCCACGGGGACGCAGGGGGTACAGGGGGCACAGGGGACACAGGGGGCACAGGGGGCGTCGATAAGCGACGGTGCCCACCTCATCCCTCTCTTCGTCACCGACGCCCTGCTGCTCGACCGCCTGCGCACCGCGCGACCGCGCGTGACTGCCGACCCACCGCTCACCGACGCCCTCCGCGACGTCGTGGCGGCGCGGTACCGGGCCGCCCTCACCTAGGAATCCACCATGACCACACTCCTGCTCATCGCCCTCGCGGGTCTCGCCGCCCAGCTCGTCGACGGCGGCCTCGGCATGGGTTTCGGCGCCACCTCCACCACGATCCTCATCGTGCTCGCCGGACTCGGCCCCGCGACCGCCAGCGCCGTCGTCCACACCGCCGAACTGGGCACCACCCTCGTCTCCGGCGTCTCCCACTGGCGTTTCGGCAACGTCGACTGGAAGGTCGTCCGCCGCCTCGCCGTCCCCGGCGCCGTGGGCGCCTTCGCCGGCGCGACCGTGCTCTCCCACTTGTCGACGCAGGCCGCCACCCCCGTCACCGCCACCATCCTCACCCTCATCGGCGCCAACCTCGTGTGGCGCTTCTCCCGCGGCCGCATCCACCCGCGCCGCGCCGGGGGTGAACATTCCCGTGGCTTCCTCGGCGGGCTCGGCCTGTTCGGCGGCTTCATCGACGCCTCCGGCGGCGGTGGCTGGGGGCCCGTGACCACCTCGACCCTCATGACGCTGGGCCGGGCGGAACCCCGCCGCATCGTCGGCACCGTCAACACCGCCGAGTTCCTGGTCACCGCCGCCGCGACCGCCGGCTTCGTCATCGGCCTGTGGGACGACCTGGTGGCCAACCTCGCCGCCGTCCTCGCCCTGCTCATCGGCGGGGTCATCGCTGCACCGCTCGCCGCCTGGCTGGTCACCCGCCTCAACCCGGCCGCCCTCGGCGGCGTCGTGGGCACCCTCCTGGTCGCCCTCAACCTGCCCAAGGTGCTCGCCCTGCCCGGCTGGACGGTCGTGGCCGTCGTGGTGGTGGGCCTGGGCTTCTCGTGGCTCGGCTGGCGACGCTCCGTCCGGGCCCGCGCCGCCGCCGGCCAGCCCGTCACGGGCGTCTCGGTGGAGCCTGCGGGGCAGGAGATCGGGGTGCGGTAGACCCGCACAGCAGAAGAGCCGGCCACCCGTGAAGGGTGACCGGCTCTTCTGCTGTGGGCTACAGGGCGGCGACGTCGCCGATGACGTACACGGCCGGGGCCTCGACACCGTGGTCCGCCATCGTCGCGGCCAGGGTGCCCAACGTGCAGCGGAAGGAACGCTGGCCGGTGGTGGTGCCCTCCTGGATGACGGCGGCCGGGGTGGCGGGGGAGAGGCCGGCGTCGGCAAGCGTGGCGGTGATGGCACCCACGTTGCGCACACCCATGATCACCGAGATCGTGCCCCCGACCCGCGCCAGCGCGGCCCAGTCGACGAGCGACCCCGGATGACCCGGCGGCAGATGCCCCGACACGACCGTGAAGGAGTGCACCATCCCCCGCTGCGTGACGGGGATTCCCGCCGCCCCGGGAACCGAGATCGCGCTGGTCACACCCGGCACGACCTCGCAGGGCACACCACTGGCGGAGCAGGCGATGACCTCCTCGTGGCCGCGGCCGAAGACGAAGGGGTCACCCCCCTTGAGACGCACGACCCGACGGCCCGCGCGGGCATGCTCGACGAGGAGACGATTCGTCTCCTCCTGCGCCACCTGCCGACCATAGGGCAGCTTGGACACGTCGATGACGGTCTTGCCCGTGAGATCACACAGACGGGCCAGCTCATCGGTGGGTCCGAGATGATCGGTGAGAATGACGTCGGCCGCCTCCAGGGCCCGCAGACCCCGCAGCGTGATGAGGTCCCACGCACCCGGACCCCCGCCGACCAGCGTGACGTGACCGGTGGTCACGTCCAGAACCGGCGCGCTCACATGCACACCGGGACGCCACGGGCGGCCAGCTCGAGAGCGGCCCAGTCCGCGGAGACGCTGTGACCGGTGGGCCAGCCCTGCCAGGAGGTGACCGCCACGCCGCGGGCGGCGAGCAGCTCGAGGACCTTCGGCGGGACATCCTGCGGACGCTCCGGGAACACCGCGGCGGTGATCTCCGCGGAGGCCAGGGCCGCACCGGTGAGGGTGGCCAGGTCCGTGTCCTCCAGAGCCGGGGCGTCCGGGGTGACCACGGCGTCGTAGAGGCCGTGGAGCTCATCCAGCTCGATGTCCGTGTCCACCTGCACGTTGCCGATGAGACGTAGTCGCGGGACGCCATTGGCGTTATCGGCGTTTTCCGGGGCGGTGGCCGGCGTGGTGGAGAGCAGGCCGGCGGGGGCCGGACGGGAGGTGATGAGGTCGACGAAGACCTGTCGGGTGCCTCCGGTGTTGACGAGGTTCTCCGCCAGGCACATGCCCGTGGCTCCGTCGCTGATGACTGCGATACGCAGGGGCCGCTGAGATGACTCGGGCATGGTCTCTTCCTTTCGATAGACTAAACTGTCTGCAAAGACTAGTACAGGTCTGTCTATTTGGCAACGGAGTGGGGCCGGTCCCAGCTCTTCCACCCCCTACGTGCGCTTCCACCCTGATCGGTCACGGCTCAGGAGGTCGCCCCGCCTGCACCTGCCGCAGATCCACCGGGAGTAGGATCTGGGCCCATGACTGTACTGTTCGTCGCCGCCGTGTCCGAGGAAGCCGCCCACCTGCCGGAAGGAGCTGATCTGCTGGTCACCGGCATCGGCACCCTGCCGGCCGCGATCACGCTGACGGAGGAGCTGTGCGCGCGTCGGGAAGCGGGCACCCTGCCGGAGCGCATCATCAACGTGGGCACCTGCGGGGCGCTGCGCGATGAGATCCCGAACGGCGTCTACGAGATCGACCGCGTGCACAAGCACGACTTCAACGTCGAGTTCACCTCCGACATCGGCGGCGACGCCCTGCCCCGCGTGATCACCCCCGAGGTCACCGGTCTCTTCCCGACGGCCCAGCTCGCCACCGGCGACACCTTCGTCGAGGACTCCGCCACCCGCGACTGCATCGCGCAGGTCGCCGGCCTGGTCGACATGGAGGGCTACGCGCTGGCCGCCGTCGCCGGCCGTTTCGGCGTCCCGATCACCCTGCTCAAGCAGATCAGCGACCGCGCCGACGAGGAGACCGCCCCTGAGTGGGCCGACGCCGTGGAGGGCAGCGCCGTCAAGCTGGCAGATGCCGTCGAGCGGCTGCTTGCTGCTCTGTGACCCAGGGACGCAGCTGTGCCTCCAGCTCACTGAGGGGCAGGCCCTCCACCAGTCCGGTCGCCACTTCGTACGCCATGACGAGGGCCACCGTCGTCGAGTAGCCGGTCGTGGTGCCGCACGCGGCCGCTGCGTCGCCGATGAGCATGACGTGGCCCCGTGACCAGGAGGGCAGCTCGATCTGGAGGATGTCGTCGACACGCACCGCCGAGCCCCCGTGATCCTCCCCGGTGGGGAACACCAGGAAACCGTCCCCGTACAGGGCCACGGAGAACCCCGTCGCCCGTCGGCCCTCCGGCAGCCCGGCCAGCGCGCGGGTGGGGGAGTCGACGCCGTCGGCGCCGAGCACCACGTCGAAGTCACCGAACTGGTCCGCCATGTCCTGCGCGTCCACCCCGACATCGATCTCCCCGACCTCCCCCGCCAGCAGACGCACCAGATCCCCGCGCCACATCTCCACCGACCCCTCGACGGGCGGCAGCAGGCCGAGCGCGCTGAGCACCGCGGAGCCCCGTTCGTGCACGGGCACGGAGAACCCCTGCGTCCGCAACGCAGGGGCCTCCTCCACGAGGCGGACGTACCAACCGGCACGGCGCAGGACCAGCGTGGCCGTGAGACCGGCCGGACCTGCGCCGATGACGAGTGCCCGCACGTCAGGACGGGTCGGAGGAGGACACCGTCCGCCAGTTCGGCTTCTCAGGTGTGTCCCCGGCGGAGACGTCGGTGCTCCCGTTATCCCCGCCGGTGGAGTTCTTACGCCGCACCAGCGTCGGGGTGATGGACAGCAGACGTTCGCGGACCGCGGTGAAGGACTCCCAGGAGGTGGGGGTGGTGTCCTTGGCGGTGGCGATCTCGATGTCGTCGATGGTGATCTCCCCGGCCCGCAGGGCGACCAGCTCGGAGTGGTAGCGGAACCACACGGCCAGGGTCGCCGCGATGGGCACCGCGAGGAAGGCACCGATGATGCCGAACAGGGTGGAACCGAGCGTCACCGAGAGCAGCACGACCGCCGCGTGCATGTTCATCGCCTTGGACTGCAGGAAAGGCTGGAGGATGTTGCTCTCCAGCTGCTGCACCGCGATGATGAGCAGCAGGACCAGCAGGGCGTTGGTCACGCCGTTGGACACCAGGGCGATGATCACGGCCAGCGCACCGGCAGTGACGGCACCGACGATGGGGATGAAGCCGGCGAAAAAGGTGATCACCGCGAGCACGAAGGCCAGCGGCACCCCGAGGAGCACCAGGCCGAGGCCGATGAAGAAGGCGTCCACGAAGGAGACGATCGCCTGGGTGCGGATGAACCCGGCCAGCGTGTTCCACGTGCGGGTGAGCACCTCCGTCAGGTGCCAGCCGGCGTTGGCGCCGGTGTAGCGGCGCATCCACGGCAGGAAACGGTCGCCGTCCTTGAGGAAGAAGAACGTCAGCACCAGCATGACCACGATGGTCACCGCCACCGAGGTCGCCGCGCTCAGGCCGGTGAACACGCCGGTGGCGATCTGGGAGGACTGGTTCTGGATGAAGGACGTGATCTCCTCCAGCACCCCGTCGAACTGCTCCAGCTCGAGGTTGAGGGGCGGGCCCTGCACCCAGGCGTTCAGCTTGTCGATACCTTCACTGGCCTGCTTCACCAGGTCGGAGCCCTGGTTGCGCACGGTCGGCGCCATCGCCGCGAAGATCGCGCCCATGATGACGAAGAACCCGATGATGACCACCACCGCCGCCAACGCGGGCGGGAACTTCACCTTCTCCCGCAGCATCTTCACCGGCGGCCACAGGACCGTGCTCACCAGCAGTGCCAGGAGGATGGGCAAGAGTCCCGCCCACACGAAGCCGAGGATCTTACCGGCGATGAACGCGGCGGCCACGAAGATGATGAACCGCAGCGCCCAGCCGGCGGCCCACCGGCCGTCACGGCCGATGAACACCGCGCGGTCGGTGACGTCGTCCCGGTCGTTGGGCCCGGCGTCGAGCGTCGGGTCGTCCGACAGCCCGGCGTAGTCGGAGACCGTCTCCGTCAGATCCCGGGTGTCGGTTCCGTGTCCGCCCGGCAGGTTGGGGTCAATGGGGTTGTTCACATCATTCATTCTGCCGTATCGCACCCACCCGTCGCAGCACACCGAAACGGTGCAGCGTCACCGTCAGGGCCTGTTCGTGCAGGAAGGGGAGGAGTTCGCGGCGGCCGTCGGCAAGCACCGGGGCGTCGAGGATGACCGCGCCGACCGCGGCCGCCTCCTCGTACATCTCCGCAGGTACCGCGCCCAGGGCGCGGATGCGTCCGCCCGGGGTGGGCGTCACATCGTCGCTTACCGACGCCCCCGTGCCCGCCCGCGCCCCCGCCAGCCGCAGGCGCCAGACGTCGCGCTCGTCGGCGCCGTCGCCGACGTGGATCTGCAGCGGCTCCGGCAGCGGACGGTAGCGGAAGATGTTCGCTTCGCTGCGCAGACCGGTGAGGTCGTGCTCGCGGCCGAACTCCTCGCGCCAGGCGATTTCGTCGAGCTCGGCGGCCGTGCGGAGCCAGTCGCGGTGGGCGGCGGGGGCGGCGTCGAGAAGCTGTCGGACGGCGGGGATGAGCTCGACCTGGGCGTGGTCGAGATCGCCGTCCGTCCACGTGCCCAGCTGGGCGACGTAGTTGGGGCCGCCCGCCTTGGCGCCGGGGCCGATGACCGAGTTCTTCCAGCCGCCGAAGGGCTGACGCTGCACGATCGCGCCGGTGATGCCGCGGTTGACGTACGCGTTGCCGACCTCGACGTGCTCCGTCCAGTAGTCGATCTCCTCGTCGTCGAGGCTGTGCAGACCACCCGTCAGACCGAAGCCGGTGGAGTTCTGCCACTCGACGGCCTCCTCCAGCGTCGCGGCGTACATGATGCCGAGCACCGGGCCGAAGCACTCGGTCCGGTGGAACCAGGAACCGGGGCGGACGTTGTCGCGGATGCCGGGGCTCCAGAAGCGGCCCTCCCCGTCGAGCTGCTCCGGCTCGAGCAGCCAGGTCTCGCCGTCCTCCAGGGTGGTCAGCCCGCGGTGGAGCTTCTCACCCGGCGGCTCGATGAGGCCGTTCATCGTGGTGGTGATGTCGGTGCCGGGGCCGACGCGGAGGGTCGCGACGGCGTCGAGAAGCTGGTTCCTGATGCGCGAGGACTCGCCCGCCTGCCCCACCAGGATGACCAGGGAGCTGGCCGAACACTTCTGGCCGGAGTGCCCGAAGGCGGACTGGTAGATGTCCTCCACCGCCAGATCCGGGTCCGCCGCCGGGGTGACGATGATCGCGTTCTTGCCCGACGTCTCCGCACTGATGCTCATCCGCGGGTTCCAGGAACGGAACAGCTCCGCGGTCTCCGAGGCGCCCGTGAGGATGACATGGTCGACGTCCTCGTGGGAGATGAGACGCTGGCCGGCGTCGCCCTCGTCGGCGCGCACGAACTGCACCAGATCCGGGTCCACGCCGTGCCGCTCCAGACCGCGACGCACCGCGTCGACCATGACCTCCGCGCAGGCCACCGTCTGCGGCGCCGGCTTGATGATCACCGCCGACCCCGCCGCCAGCGCCGCCGTGACACCACCCGCTGGGATCGCCACCGGGAAGTTCCACGGCGGGATGACCACCGTGAGGGCGTGCGGCGTGAACTCGCTGCGCGCACGGTCGAGGTTGCGCGCCTGCTCACCGTAGTAGGCGGCGAAGTCGATGGCCTCGGAGATCTCCGGGTCCGACTGGTCCACGGTCTTGCCGGCCTCATGCGCCATGACGGTGATGAGCTCACCGCGCACCTTCGCCAGCTCATCCGCGACCGTCTCGAGCACCTCCGCCCGCTCGTGCCCGCTGCGGGCCGCCCACTCCGGGGCCAGCTCCCGCGCGCGGGCGACAGCCTCGTCCACGACAGTCGGGTCGGTGACCTCCTCCGCGCGGATCTCATGAGGGGTCGCAGCCAGACGCTCCAGGGCCCACTCACGGTTGGCGCGCAGGGCCGGATCCGTGTCCGGCTCATTCGCGAAACGCCCCCCGACGGTCCGCCCCGACTCGGTGAGACGGTTCTGCGTGCGGCGGGGAGAGGTGGAGGAGGGGTTGCGGACGGCGTCGACAAGCGCCTTCTCCTGCGCCACCATCTGCTCACCCGGCGCGAAGAGCGCATGGAGGAAGTTCTCCTCCGCGGCGTTCTCCTCCAGGCGACGCACCAGGTAGGACACGGCGACGTCGAAATCCTCGCGGTGCACGACCGGCGTGTAGAGGATCATGCGGCCCACCTCCGCGCGGACCGCCTGCTGCTGCGCTGGCGACATGCCCTGCAGCATCTCCGCGTCGATCTGCTCCGTGACACCACGCGCCAGCGCCAGCTCCCAGGCCAGCGCCACGCTGAAGAGGTTGTGGCTGGCCACACCGATGCGCACGTGCGGGGCGTGCTCCGGGGTGAGGATGAAGTCCAGGAGACGGATGTAGTTCGCGTCGACCTCGTGCTTCGTGGCGTAGGGGGCCTGCTCCCAGCCGTGGCTCTCCGCCTCGACCTTCTCCATCGAGAGATTCGCGCCCTTGACCAGGCGGATCTTGATCGGCGTGGAACGGGTACGGGCGAACTCGGCGAGCTCCACGAGGGCGTCATGGCTGTCCGGCAGGTAGGCCTGCAGGACGATGCCCGCCTCCAGGTCGCGGAACTCCTCCTCGCTGAGCAGCTCCGTGAACAGGCGGATGGTCAGGCGGAGATCCTTGTACTCCTCCATGTCCAGGTTGATGAACGTCCCGTTGTCCCGGGCCACCCGGTACATCGGACGCAGCTGCTCCTTGAGACGGACGAGGTTGCCCTCCAGATCCCACGGATTGAGCTGCGCCACCAGGCTCGACGCCTTCACGGAGACGTACGTGACCCTGGGATTCTCGATGAGCGCCAGGGTGCGTTCCGCGCGGCGGGCCGCCTCCTCATCGCCCAGCACGGCCTCGCCCAGCAGGTTGAGGTTGAGCTGCGTGCCCTCGGCGGCGGCCCGGTCCAGCAGCTTGTTCAGCGCCTTGCCGTCCGCGTCGAGGACCAGGTGGCCGACCATCTGCCGCATCCGCGCCCGGGCCAGCGGCATGACGATGTTCGGCAGCTTCGTACCCATGAGACCGCCGAGCTGCAGGGCCCCCTGATTGAGGCGGCCGAGGAAATCCGGTGCGCTGTCGAGCTTGCGCAGGGCATGGGCGGCGGTGCGGTTGTCCTCCGGGCGGGCGACCCGGTCGACGAAATCCATGGTGAACGCCACGCCACCCGGGTCACGGACCAGGTCAGCGAGACGCTCCGTGGCGGAGCTGCCGTCGGAGTGCGAGGTGGCGGCGAGCCACTCATGGGCGCGCGCGATGGCCTTGTCGAGCACCTGCTCGACGGAGACGTGCTGGGACATCAGTGTTTCCTTCCGGGATGGGTGGGCTGGTTGTACGGGACTGTTCAGCCGACCACGGGAGGACGGTCACTGATGTGACGGGTGCGGGTGCGCTCCAGGTTCACTGGCGGGCCCTTTCTCCTCAGAGGCCGCGGGGCAGGGGTGACGCCCGGTGCGGCCTCTAGTGAAATGTGACGTGAATTACTCTCCTGGCCAGTATAGGGATGAATGCATGGGCGGGTAGGGGGCTCTGCGGGGGTTGCTGTCGGGAGGGGTGTCACGGACGTACTCGCCTGGGTGCCGGAAGCGCGGTACGGGGGCCTGTCCGGAGGGCAGGCGAGTACGCGCGTGACAGCCCTGTGGGTAGGCGGGGACTGTGGGACACTGCGGGCATGAACCAGGTCGGGGGGCCGGTCATCAGGACCGATGGCGTGTCCGTGGCGGAACGCCGGAGAATTCACCGCGCATGGAAGAACAATGAGTATGTCCGCCTGTCGCCGGGCCACTTCATTCCGCGGGAGGACTTCGACGACCTGGACGGGGAGGAGCAGGCGGTTGCACGGGTGGTGGCCTACGCCGGCGCTGCGCCGACCTCGGTGGTGGTCGGGAGGTCCGCGGCCCGGATCTGGGGCTTCCCGGTCGTGGACTCCGGGGAGCAGATCCGGAGGGAGAAGGTGGAGCTGGCCTCCCGCACCATGCGGACACGCGAGCTGAAGAAGGTGAGGTACCGCCGCCTGGGGGCGCCGCATGACGGGGCGGTCGAGGTGCTCGAGACTGACTTCGGGGACATCCAGGTCACCGACGCCCTGACCACCGCCCTGGACCTGGCGCGGTGGGGCACCGTGCAGGATGCGGTGTGGGCCCTCGATCACGGCGTGCAGGCGGAGCTGTTCTCCCTGGCGGACATCCGGACCCGGGCTGCCGGGATGGGGCGGCTGAAGGGGGCGGGGAAGATCCACGAGGCGGCTCGCCTGGCGTCCGCGGGATCGGAGAGTCCGCGGGAGACCGACGTGAAGCTGCTCCTTCACGGGATGGGGCTGCCCGCCCCCTGGCAGCAGGCGGACATCCACTCCCGGGACGGTGAATGGCTGGGGCGGGTGGACTTCTTCTGGCCGGAGCTGGGGCTCATCATCGAGTACGACGGGCGCGGGAAGTACCTGCTCGATCCGGCCGACCCCGATGCCACCCGGGCCCGCGAACACCGGCAGGGGGAGCGCTACCGGGTCAACGGGCTCGTGCCCCTGTACATCTGTGACGAGACCCTGCGCAACGGGACGGCACAGGCACTCATCGGGGAGTTTGTCACGCTGCTGCAGGACAAGGGGCTGCCGTACCCGGAGGACTGCTGGTCCGCGGAGACGCGGGCCTGGGAATGCTGAGGCCCTTCCCGTCCTGCCGGGGGACGGCGGGTCTGGTTGCATGGGGTGCATGGACGTCCTCGTGTTCTCCACCCTGCCGACCGTCGCGCCTGAGGTGGGCCCGGACGTCGGCCCCGTCGAGGTGTTCACCGATCCCCGGCACCTGTCCGGGTTCATCGCTGAGGCACTCACCGACGTCGCGGAGGCCGGCCTGACCGTCACCGGTCCGGACGTGACACAGGTGCATCCGCTGGCCCGGCACATCTCGCGGTCGCAGGTCATCTACCGTTTCGGGCGGCCTGAGGGGTACACGGCGCGGCAACTGCTGGAGTTCACCGGGTGGGGGCGTTACTGCGTGTTCCGCGTGGGCAACGGCCCGTTCCGCAACCTCGACGGCGAGAACCTGGCCGCGCCGGGCAAGGGGGTGAAGGTGCCGGTGCACGCCGACGCCCACGCGCGTCGCCAGCGGAATCTGCGGACCCTGCGGCAGGCGGGGCTCGAGCTCGATGAGCAGGTCCCGGTCATCCCGGCGGAGGAGGAGGTCGTGCTCCGCGACGTCACCCGGGTCCTCTACCGGCTGGGCGCCCTGCTGGTCGTGGTCGACGCGGCGGAGCGCATCCGTCAGGGCGTGTTCCCGTCGGCGGATGAGCTGGTGGCCGGGCAGTCGCTGGTGCTGGACTCGCTGACGGACCGGGAGTGGGGTTTCCTCGAGGATCTCGGGCGGGCGCGGCAGGCGGCCTTCGTCGGCGACGGTCCGGAGATCCCGGCGCAGTTGCGCGCGGAGGCGGAGATGTTCGCCCGTTCCGCCCGGGCGGTCGAGGCACTGGCCTGGGCGGCGCAGATCGTCGATCTGCCGCAGCAGCGTCTCCGGGCGTGGGACTTCGACCCGCAGGCATGGGGGTCGGCGCCCGTGGACCTGGCGGATGAGACCACCGCAACCCTGCTGGCCCGCTCGCCGGGTCTGCGCGGGGTGACGCAGCTGCTGGAGGCCTTCGACCTGGCGCACATCCTCCATCACGGACTGGCGGGGGAGGCGGACAACGACAGTCCCGTGCCGCTCATCGCGGAGCAGTGGACGAAAGCGTTGGCGTGGATCATGTCGCCGCGCAGCGCATGGGGCGAGGCGGAAAGGTTGCTCTGACCTGCCGGAACAAAGAAAGTTGAGTCAGGTGGGAACAACTTTGAAGGGTGGTCCGTTGTAAGGGATGTCAGGTTGAGTGGGCCGGGCTCAAGGCTTCTGGTACGTTGGTTCCAGAAGTTGAGCCGGTGGCAGTCAACTTAGGAAAAATCCCTTAACAACAGGAGGAAACACATAATGGGACGCGCAGTAGGAATTGACCTCGGTACCACCAACTCGGTGGTGTCCGTGCTCGAGGGTGGCGAGGCCACCGTTATCGCCAACTCCGAGGGCTCGCGGACGACCCCGTCCGTCGTCGCCTTCGCCAAGAACGGCGAGGTCCTCGTCGGTCAGCCGGCCAAGAACCAGGCCG
>NZ_DUOE01000030.1 GCF_012838985.1 Corynebacterium sp.
GCGGGGTGCGCTGGGCGTGCGCCTCGGGGCTCTACGACGACACGGTCGCCGAGTCGACAATCGCGCTCCTGCTGGCCCAGATGCACATGCACAAGATGATCACGCTGGCGGGCACCTGGTCGGTGCGCCGGGAGGTGGACCGGCGCAAGCAGTGGCTCTTCGACGGTAGGACCGTCGCGATCATCGGGGCGGGCCGCATCGCCGTCAAGCTCATCGAGATGCTCCGGGTCTTCGGCGTGCGGATCATCGCGGTCACCCGCTCCGGGCGGGAGGTGGCGGGTGCCGACGAGTCCCGCGCCATCGCGGAGGTGGACAAGGTGTGGCCGGTCGCCGACGTCGTCGTGGTGCTCGCACCCCTCACCCCGGAGACCCGGCACATGATCAACCGTGACGTGTTCGCGCAGATGAAGTCCACCGCCGTGCTGGTCAACGTCGCGCGCGGTCCCCTCGTGCACACCGACGACCTGGTGGAGGCCCTGCGCGAGGGCGTCATCGGCGGGGCGGCCCTCGACGTCACCGACCCGGAGCCCCTGCCCGACGACCACCCGCTGTGGGGCATCGACACCTGCATGATCACCCCGCACACCGCGAACACGTACACGATCATCCAGGAGCGGACGGGACGTCTCGTCGTCGACAACGCCGCCGCCTTCGAGGCGGGGGAGCGCATGCCGAACGAGGTCGACCTGGAGGCGGGCTACTGAGCGAGCTGATGCACCCTGGTGACCACCTCCCCGTCGCGGACGAAAAGCAGCACGAGGCGGGTGACCGGCGTGTGGACGGTGTTCTCCAGGAGCCGGGCGTAGAGCTGCAGCTGTGCGAAGTAACTGCTCACGGTGTCGGCGGTGACCGAGGCGTCCGTCTTGTAGTCGACGATCGTCCAGCCCCCGGTGTCCGGATCCCGGTGCAGCAGGTCGATGACACCCTCCACGGCGGTCTGCTCCACCATCCCGATGACGGGAACCTCGCGCACTGCCCCGGCCGCCAGCGCGGCGCGGACCTCCGCGGTCTCCGCCAGCGAGGTTGCCGCTGCTGCGAGATCAGCGGTGGCCCGCTCATTGAGCCCGTTGAGCCCGGCGATGGTGGGGACCACGTCCGCGATGTCGTCCGGCGAGGTGATCCTCTCCATCACCTCGTGGACGGCCGTGCCGAAGTCGGAGCCGTGAGAGGCCAGTGGCCTGCCGGTGACCGGCGCGGTCCCGATGACCACGTCACCCAGCGCGCCGCGCAGCTGGAGGCCCAGCTGCTCCTCGAGGGGGTTGAGCCCGGCGTCGGGATCCCCGGCGTGGACGATGGCCGTGGCCTTCAACCGGGGGAGATGCCTCGCCCGCTCATGCAGCGCCACCAGCGCTTCTTTCCGGTGCCGGCGTTTCAGGTCAACGAGATGCGCGTCCTGCAGGGCGGGGTCCTGCGGTGGGGCGGCGGTGACCCCGGGCCGCGTCTCCACCGGTAGCTGGGCGTCTTCGGCGGCCAGCAGCAGGGGAGTGCCGACCCGCTTCGCGTAGGAGCCGCCCTGGGTGCGGGGGATCTCCAGCGGGATGACCAGGTGACGCTTGGCGCGGGTGGCGGCGACATAGAGCAGGCGGATGCGTTCCGCCGCGTCGGCAGCCTTGTCCCGGGCGGAAAAGTGCTCGTAGCCGGGCGTCGGCACCCCTATCTTCGTCTCGATGACCCCGTCCCCGCCAATGCCGATCCGGTCGGCTCTCGAGGGCGCGGAACCGGCCATGCCGGCGAGAATCACCGCCTCGAATTCGCGGCCCTTCGACGCGTGGATGGTCATGATGCGGACACCGTCAGTGCCGTCGTCGAGGATCGGATCCCCGGCCCCGTCCCGGGAGCTCGCCTGTTGATCAGCCCACCTGACGAAATCCCGCAGATCACGATGGGTTTCGGCGCTGAACCGACGGGCGTGATCCTGCACGAATCGCACCCGGGCCAATCTCTCCAACTGTCCTGAGGCGGCCAGGGACTGCGGCAGTTCGGTGTCCGCGATGACCATGTCGATGAGGTCGGCGACCGTCATCGCCGCCGCGGCTGAACGCCACGCCTGCAGCTTCTCGACGCCCCGTCTCTCCCGGGCACCGAGCTCCTCGTCGGAACTGCCCAGCAGGGTGGTCCGCAGCGCCGCGACCTCGGCGAAGGAGTCGGCGGGGTCCGCGACGGCGCGCAGGATGGTGCGCAGCTGCGTGATCACCTCGTCGTCGTAGACGCGGGTGGAAGCCTCCGACACGTACGGGATCCCCTCCCCGGCGAGCACGCCCATGACGCGGCGCGCCACGGCGTGTGTGGTGCAGAGGATGGAGATGTCCTTCAGTGCCAGCTCCTGCCCGTGCAGGTTGCGGATGGCGGCGACGATGTCCTGATCCTCGGACTCCGGCGTCGGTTCCTCCTCCCGCAGCAGGGTGACCGATCCGGCATTCGGGGTGGCTTCCGGGCGGGTGGACAGATCATCGTAGGGGACGCGCGGCAGACCCTCCGTGTCCTCGACCGCGCCGAAGGCATGCCGGAACAGGGTGTTGACGGCACCGATCACCGTGTCTTCCGAGCGGAAGTTGGTGGTCAGTTTCAGCAGGTCCGGACTGTCCTGGCGGGCCTGGAGGTACGTCATGATGTCGGCCCGGCGGAAGCGGTAGATCGACTGCTTCGGATCCCCCACCAGGAACAGCGAGCCCGCTTCCGGGTCCTTCCCCGGGCTGACGATGGCGCGGACGATACGCAGCTGTGCGGGGTCGGTGTCCTGGAACTCGTCGACGCAGATGGTGTGGAAGCGCGCGAGCAGCGCCTGCTGCACCTGCTCATCCCGGAGCAGGGCGTCCGCCAGGTAGATCATGTCGTGGTACTCGACGGACCCGGTGCGTTGCCGGAGGGCGGCGTCGCGAAGCACCACGGCGGCGACCACGCGGCGGAGGACGGTCACTGCCCGGATGAGGGGCGCGTCGGCACGCTCCTTCCAGGGAGCGAGGATACGCTCGACTTCTCGGCGCACGTCGGCGCCCGGGCGGCCCCAGGCAGTCTTGGTTCCGCCTCTACCGCCGGCCTTCAGCACGGGCTCCACCTGCTGCAGATCCACCGTCGGATCGTCGCAGAGGCTCGACAGCGTGGTGATCAGCTCGTTGACCGCCACCGCCAGTTTGTCGTCGTCCACGGTGCACGTGGCGCGGAGGGCCCGCAGTTCCGACTGAAGCGCACCCAGAAAATCCCGGTCCACAGGCTGCCCCGCAGGTGCCAGGGGAGCCTCCATGGTGCTGGCGAGTTCACCCCAGTGCTCGTCCATCCAGTCGGCGAGGTCGGTGATGTTGTGCAGTCGAACGCCGTTGTCCAGCAGCACTTCGATGGATTCGCGGAGGTCGGCGGGAGACACACCACAGTCCAGATCCCTGATCTCCTCGTCGGCCGCACCGGTGAAGACCCCGTTGACCAGACCGAGAAGTCGGTGGTGGCGGTCGACGGAGGCGAAGGAATCCCCGAGATCATCGGACTTGCGGACCAGCGGCGGCACCCCGGCCTCCAGCGGGAACATCTGGATGAGCCGCAGACAGAAGGAGTGCAGCGTCTCCAGCGCGGCACCCGGCAGCTCCTCCAACGCCCGCTGCGCCCGGGCGGTGGCCCCCGGGAACTCGCGGAACTCCTTGAACAACTTCATCCGGCCGGTCTCGGCAATCTCCTGCAACGCCCGCCGAACGCGCGCC
Source organism: Corynebacterium sp. (assembly GCF_012838985.1). Taxonomy (GTDB): domain Bacteria; phylum Actinomycetota; class Actinomycetes; order Mycobacteriales; family Mycobacteriaceae; genus Corynebacterium. Next base: position 3,690 of record NZ_DUOE01000030.1, read on the forward strand.
ACCAGCTCCCCGGCGGCCTTCTCCGTGAACGTGATCGCGGCCACCGAGGACAGCGGCACACCATCCTCCAGGACGAGGGTGAGAATCCGCTGCACCAGGAGGTGGGTCTTGCCGGAGCCGGCACCGGCCTCGACGAAGAGGTTGCGGCCGGTGTCGTGGATGATCTGGTGGCGGGCGGCGGCGTCGGAATACTCGGTCACCGGACTGACTCCTTCTCGTCGGACGGATCGATGGACACCGGCTTGTGGACCTCTGCCTGCCGGAGGTAGAGGGACGGGCCGAAGCGGAGGATGTCGGGATCCGGGCCCCACCGGGGGGTGACCTCCACGGAATGGGCGGGGAAGCGGCCGTGGCAGATGTGGTCGTGGATGCGTGAGACCTGCGCGGTGAACGTCTCCTGCACGAGGGGCGTCATGTCGATGCTGCAGGTGTGGTCTGTGCCGGCGTCGTGGAAGAAGAGGAAACGGCTGCTCACCGTCGCGGGGCTGCCGTCCCACAACCCGGAGAGTTCCGGTAGCAGGCCGGGCTGACCCGCTGCGGCCGCCGTGAGTGCCGTCCCGTAGAGCGCCAGCTGGAAGCGGTAGCCGTCCTTCGCGGTGCCCGTCGGGGTCTCCGTGGACACGTGTGCGTAGTTCCTGGCACGCCCGGACTTGTAGTCGGTGACCCGGACCTCGACGCGGCCGGGGGAGCGGCGGACGTCGACCCGGTCGATGGTGCCCCGGAAGGCGACCGGCTCCCCGTTGCACTCGATGGTGAGGGGAGTGGCGTCGTCCCCGCCGAAGTCCAGTTCCGCGCCGACCGGCATCCAGCCGTCGAGGGCGTCCTGCCGCTCGCCCTCGAACCAGCGGTCCACGGTGCGGCGGACATCTGCGCAGAAGGCGTGCCAGGCGGCGTCACCGAAGCGGGCGGAGGTCTGCGCGTCGAGTATTTCGGTGGTGATGTCCTGGAGCGTGAGGCGGGCCTGAGCCCAGTCGATGTCGCCGCCACCGGTCGGCCGCGGCTCCGGGGTGAGCCACACCTGCCGGGTCCACTCCTCGAAGACCCGGTGGTACAGCAGTCCGCGCTGACGGGGGTCGATATCGGTGGTGGCGTCCGGATCCTCCAGCACGTGACCGTCTGCGAGGTAGGAGAGGAAGAACAGCAGCGGGGAGCGGGTGAAACTCTCCAGCGCCGACGCCGAGACGTGCCGGTCCCGGAAGAAGCCCGCGCCGAGATCCGCGGAGACGTACCCGTTGTACTCCGCGCCGTCCTCATCCCCGGACGCTCCCGCGCTGCGCCACCGGTGACGGTCGGCGACACCGCGGGCCTGCGCCGAGCCGCGGCCGTGCAGCGCCGCCACTGTCTGCTCCTCCGCATCCGTGACAGGTACGTCCACCGGCGAGCTCAGCGAGGCGTGCAACCCCGGCGAGTGATACGAGGCTTCCGGGATCCACGGCGAGGGCTCCCCGCTGCCGTCGCCGGCCAGGGTGCTACGGGGATAGCTGAAGAAGACGTGACTGGCGGAGGCGACGGCGGCGCTGAGAAGCTCCTCCTGACGGCGCAGGAAGTCGGAGGAGTCGGCACGGGACTGCGACGTGGCGATGCACGGGTCGGCGGGCCAGGTGCCCGGCAGCACGGAATCCCCGGCTCCGCAGATGAACGCGGCGTCGAGGTCCCGGCCGGCGAGCGAGTCCAGCGCGCCGATGACCACCTGTCCGTGGGTGGTGCTGCTGCGGGGCTGCGCGGTGACGTCATCGATGAGTTCGAGGACGAGGCCGCGGGTAGGGGCAGGCATGGCGCCGTCCAGCTCCGCGAGGTCAGTGATCATCGCGCGGAGGAACGCCCGCGACTCGTCTGTCGGTCGCACGGCCTCGGTGACAAGCTGCTGCAGGGCGGCGGCGGTCTCCTGCCAGGAACCGGCGGCCCACACGACCCCGACCAGCCCGCGGATGCGCGTGACCCAGCCGGAAACGCCATCGTCGGTGAGCAGCTTCCAGTCCGGCCCCTCGTTGATGCTCACGTCGCGACGGCGGGTGACCCGGTCGAACCACTCGAGCGACGGTGCCTCCCGCAGGCTGCCGGTGATCAGAGCCCTGGCCAGTGAGCGCCGCGGCAGGCGCTCCGGGTCGAGCGCCAGGAGTTCCCGGACCGCACGCACCGCCGGATCGTCCGCCCAGAAGGTGGTCGACGGCGCTGTGAAAGGGATGCCGGCGGCTGTGAAGACGCGGCTGAGACGCCCGATGTAGGAGGGGTCGCAGGCCGCCACGGCGATGCGGTGCAGGGGAGTGTCCTGGGGGATGACCGGGCCGCCGTCACCCAGCTGCGCGCCCAGGATGGCGCGGGCGATGCCGTGAACCTCTTCGTCCTCGTCGACATACGAGGTGGTGCGCTGCTCGCCCGGATCCGGTTGAGCGACCTCGATGACCGTCCCGGGCAGAGCGTCGATGAGGCGCTTCTCCGTGGGAGAGGCGGCCACCACCCCGAGGATGAGGGTGATCTGGTCCGGGTCCGGCGTGGACAGGACCCGTTCATGCACCTCGGCGGGGGTGAAGAAGTCCGCCGCGAGCATCCTCTCCACCCGCTGCGCCATGTCGTGCACCGCCCGCGGCAGGGGAGCGTCCTCCGGGGCGGGCCGCCACTCCCGGGGCAGCTCCAGCAGCTGCAGCACCGCCCGGACCACACCGCGCCGGGTCATCGGCTGGTCCGCCAGCCCGCGGCGGCGGAACTCCGTGTCCTCGTCGTGCAGGATCGTGGTCACCGCCGCCATCACCCGCTGACGCGACAGCGGCAGTCGGGGCGCCAGCTCACGGGCCCGCTCCCTGAGGTACATGGGCAGGGTCTGCACCGTCACACCCACCTGCGGACCGTGCTGGGCCAGCGCGACGATGACGTCACCCCGGGCCTGCGGTCCGCAGAGGACGGTGACGGGGCGGGCGGGGTCGTCGCGGCGGGCGTCGAGAAGCGCGGCCAGGAGGGCACCGGAGTAGTCCATACGGCTCACTCTAGGACCGACCCCTGACATGGGTGGGCTTATGAGAATGCCCGTTCGCATGCGCGGATTTCGCTACACTTGATACCCATGACTGACACCCGCGCCATTGAACGTGAAGAAGTACTGACCAAGGCCCGGGCGGCCAAGGCCGTCGCCCCGCTTCTGGCGCAGCTGCCGACCTCGCGGAAGAACGAGATCCTGCTGGCGGCCGCGGACGCGCTCGTCGCCCAGACCGACGACATCATCGCCGCGAACCAGCAGGACATCGACTCCGGTCGCGCCGAGGGCCTCACCGAGGCCCTCATCGACCGTCTGGCCCTGGACGCCGACCGCATCGAGGGCATCGCCGGCGGCCTGCGCCAGGTCGCGGGCCTCAAGGACCCGGTGGGCGAGGTGCTCACCGGCGGCGTCATGCCCAACGGCATCCAGATGCGTCAGGTGCGTGTCCCGCTCGGCGTGATGGGCATGGTCTACGAGGCCCGCCCCAACGTCACCGTCGACGCCTTCGGCCTGGCCCTGAAGTCCGGCAACGTCCCCCTGCTGCGTGGTTCGCGCACCGCGAAGGCCTCCAACGCGAAGCTGGTGGAGATCCTGCAGGACGTCGTCGAGAAGTTCGACCTGCCGCGTGAGACCGTCCAGCTGCTGCCCTGTGAGTCCCATGACTCCGTGCAGGACCTCATCACCGCGCGTGGTCTGGTCGACGTGGTCATCCCGCGCGGCGGCGCCCGACTCATCGAGACGGTGGTCACCAACGCCACGGTCCCGACCATCGAGACCGGCACCGGCAACTGCCACTTCTACATCGACGCCGAGGGTGACCTGGAGCAGGGCATCGCCATGCTGCTCAACGGCAAGACCCGCCGCTGCTCCGTGTGCAACGCCACCGAGACCGTGCTCATCGACGCCGCCCTCAGCGACGCCGACAAGCTCCGCATCGTGCAGGCCCTGCAGGAGGCGGACGTCACCGTCCACGGTGACGTCGCCGAGCTCGAGGCCTTCGGCGCCGGGGACATCGTCCAGGCGAACGACGCCGACTGGGGCGACGAGTACCTGTCCATGGACATCGCCGCCAAGGTCGTCGACGGTGTCGAGGGAGCGATCGCCCACATCGCGGAGTGGACCACCGGCCACACCGAGGGCATCTCCACCAGCAACATCGCCACCGCGCAGAAGTTCGCCGACGAGGTCGACGCCGCGGCCGTCATGGTCAACGCCTCCACCGCCTTCACCGACGGCGAGCAGTACGGCATGGGCGCGGAGATCGGCATCTCCACCCAGAAGCTGCATGCCCGCGGCCCGATGGCACTGCCGGAGCTCACCTCCACCAAGTGGATCCTGCAGGGCACGGGCCAGACCCGCCCCTAGTACATGAGGATCCCCGCGGCCGTACTGCTGGCCGGTGGACTGCTCCTCGCCCCGCCGGCCCAGGCGCAGGAGTCCACCGGCACCTGCCCTGACGTCGTCGTGCTCGCCGCCCGTGGCAGCGAGCAGAACGAGCACCTCGAACCCACCCGCTACCACGCGGATTCGCCCTGGACGTCCAACGGCTTCGAGGCGGAGAACATCCGCGCCTTCCTGCACTTCGCGGAGGCACGTAACCCGGGGACCATGCAGAACGTGCAGGTCCTCGGCCTGGACGACACCGTCTACCCCGCGCGTCTGCCGCTGCCGGCGCTGGCGGGGGAGGACGAGGACCTCGACGCCCTCCAGATGAGCAGCCGTGTCGGCACCCTGCTCAGTTCCACCCCGCCGCACGTCATCGTCGGGGACGCCCTCGGCGGTCTCGTCGGCGGACTGCACTCGGGCATCACCGGCACGATGGGCTTCGTCGACGCCTGGGAGGAGTCCACCGGCTGCACCCCCGGATACCTGCTCGTCGGCTACTCGCAGGGAGCGGTGGTGCTGGTCACCCAGGAGCGTGCGTTACACGAGCGGGGTCAGCTGGTGGGTGCGTTGTACTTCGGCAGTCCGGGTGGGGTGCCGGGGGCGTCGATAAGCAACAGGCACCGCCACTGCCTCGACGGTGACTTCGCCTGCCACCTGACGTCCAGCAACCTCGGCGACGCGCTGGGATCCGGTGGGGGAGTGCACAACCGGTACTTCCTCGACGTGGATGAGACCGCGACGGAGGAGGACGCCCACGTCGCGGACACCTTCGCGGGCTGGGTCACCGGATATACTGCAGAGCCATGACTGAGCGCATCGGTGTCATGGGCGGCACCTTCGACCCGATCCACCACGGGCACCTCGTGGCCGCGAGTGAGGTGGCGGACCGCTTCCACCTCGACCGGGTGATCTTCGTGCCCACCGGGCAACCGTGGCAGAAGGCGCGGAAGAAGGTCTCCCCGGCGGAGGACCGCTACCTCATGACCGTCATCGCCACCGCCTCGAACCCGCAGTTCCACGTCAGCCGCGTGGACATCGACCGGGGTGGGGACACGTACACGGTCGACACGCTCACGGACCTGCGGGCGCAGTACCCGGACGCGGAGCTGTTCTTCATCACCGGCGCGGACGCCCTGCAGTCCATCCTCACGTGGCGTGACTGGGACAAGATGTTCGACCTCGCGCAGTTCGTCGGCGTCACCCGTCCGGGATATGAGCTCACCGAGGAGATGCTGCCGGAGGCCCGGCAGGAGCGCGTGCACCTCATCGACGTCCCCGCCATGGCGATCTCCTCGACCGACTGCCGCGAGCGGGCCTCCCAGGGACGTCCCGTCTGGTACCTGGTGCCGGACGGGGTGGTGCAGTACATCAACAAGAACGACCTGTACTGATATCGGTGGCGCGGGTGTCCGCGTAGACTGGTGAAAGCGCCCGTTTCGTGGAATACGATTCAGGCCACATCAACGCTGACTGTGAAGGACATCTGTGACTGTTTCTGACGAATCCCGCCGACTGGCCACCATCGCGGCTCTCGCCGCCGACGAGAAGCTGGGCCGCAACATCGCGGTCATCGACGTCTCCGACGTCATGGCGATCAGCGACGTCTTCGTCGTGGCCTCGGCGGACAATGAGCGCCAGGTCGGCGCCATCGTCGAAGAGGTCGAGGATGAGCTCACCAAGGTCGGCGTGGAGCCGCTGCGCCGGGAGGGCAACCGGGAGAACCGCTGGGTGCTGCTCGATTACGGCGGGATCGTCGTCCACGTGCAGCGCGACGCGGAACGAGAGTTCTACGGACTGGACCGTCTGTACCGCGACTGCCCGCTGATCGAGGTCGAGGGCCTCGAGCCGCCGGAGCGTCCGGGTTCCTGGACCGAGGACGACGTGGACACCCGCGCCGTGGCTTCCATCGATGAGATCCCGCTCGCCGCGGAGGCTCCGGGCGACACCGACGAGGAGTACTGACATCATGACCCGCCGCCTGATTCTGATCCGTCACGGTCAAACCGACTACAACGCGACCCGTCGTATGCAGGGTCAGCTGGACACCCACCTGTCCGATCTCGGCCGGGAACAGGCGGCCCGTGCGGGGCGTGCGCTCAGTGACGCACCGATCACCCGCATCCTCTCCTCCGATCTGACGCGCGCCCACGATACCGCGCAGATCATCGCTGAACAGCTCGGCCTCGACGTGCAGACCGATGAGCGGCTGCGTGAGACCCACCTGGGGGAGTGGCAGTCCCGCACCTCCGCGGAGGTCGACGAGGAACTGCCCGGTGCGCGTGCGGCCTGGCGCCACGACGCCACGTGGGCCCCGCCCGGGGGCGAGTCCCGCGTGCAGGTGGCGGGTCGTGCCCGCCCCGTCATCGAGGAGCTCATGCGCGACTACGACGACTGGGACTCCCATGCCGTCCTCATCGTCGCGCACGGCGGCACCATCTCCGCCCTGACCTCCAGTCTGCTGGGCCTCGACGTGAGCATGTACCCGATGCTCTCGGGGCTGAAGAACACCCGCCGTTCCGAGCTCACCGCCCGCCCGCGTTACCAGCCGGGCAGCCGGGACGCGCTGGATGACGTGTCGCACGGCGTCGAGTCCGGCAACGGCGGCACCCAGGCGGGTGCGCCGCGTTTCACCCCGGAGACCGTCGGGGATGCCCAGTGGTACCTCGACGGATGGAACATGGGATAAATGCCGGTCCGTATTGTCACCGACTCGTCCTCCGGGCTGCCCGCCGACGTCGTCGAGGAGCTGGGCATCACCGTCGTCGACCTGCATGTCATGTCCGACGGTGACGGTTCCTCCACGGCGGGTCTGTCCTCCCTGGAACTGGTCGCGGCGTACGCCCGCCAGCTGGAACGCGGCGGTGATGAGGGCGTGCTGGCGCTGCACCTGGCCAAGGAGCTGTCCTCCACGTGGTCGGCGGCGGCGCAGGCGGCGGCGGTGTTCCCGGATGAGCAGGTGCGGGTCATCGAGACGGGTTCCGTCGGCATGGCGGTGGGGGCGGCGGCGATGACCGCCGCGAAGCTGGCCTCCGAGGGCGCCGACCTGCAGACCTGCCACGACATCGCGGTGGACACCCTCAGCCGTTCCGCGACGTGGGTCTACCTGCACGGAATCGAGGACATCCGCCGGTCGGGCCGCATCTCCACGGGCACGGCGCTGTCGGCGACGCTGCTGGCCACCAAGCCGATCATGTCGATCACGGACGGCCGCCTGGAGCTGGTGGGCAAGACCCGCACGCAGGAGAAGGCCTTCACCCGCCTGGTGGAGCTGGTCATCGAGCGTGCCGACGGCCGCCCCGTCTTCGCCGCCATCCAGCACAACGCGGCCGCCGAGGCAGCGGCGCACCTCGAGGGGATGCTCGAGCAGGTGCTTCCCGACGGCTCCAGCCTCATGACCCTGCCCATGGAGCAGACCCTCGCGGTGCACACCGGGGCCGGCGCGATCGGTGTCTCCGCGGTGTTCATGTCGCAGCCGGAGGATCTTGTCCCCAGATAGGTGACATCCGGACAAAGTTGTCCACAGGCTGCCGCCGGCTGCCTTCCGGGGACCGTGCCGCGGCCTTAACGTCAGGGGCATGAGCCCGCTCGACCGCCTCAAGGACCTCACCCGACCCACGGGGCAGGAGGATCTTCTCGACGTCACCTACCCCACCCCACGCCTGCACCTCAGCGTCCGTCACGCCGTCCTCGCCGCCCTGGCGGTGGTCGCCGTCGTCGGGGTGCTGCTGGTGGCGCAGTCCCGCAGCCCCGAACCCGTGGCCTTCGAGGTCCCCGCGGTGGAGGCCCCCACAGTGGAGCAGGAGGAGCTGGTGGTCTCCGTGGTCGGGGCGGTGGTGGAGCCCGGCCTGCTCACCCTCGCGCCGGGCGCCCGGGTCCACGATGCGTTGGGTGAGGTCACCCCGCTTCCCGACGCCGACCTCACCGCCCTCAACCTCGCCCAGAAACTCACCGACGGACAGCAGCTGGTGGTGCCCGTGGTGGGAGAGAGCCCGGTGGGTGCTGCGCCCGCGGGGGTGTCGTTGAACTCCGCCTCCGAGTCCGAGCTCACCGCGCTGCCCGGGGTCGGCCCCGCCACGGCGTCTGCGATCGTGGCCCACCGGGAGGCCACCGGTGGTTTCGCCACCGTCGAGCAACTCCTCGACGTGCGGGGCATCGGCCCCGCCAAGTTCGAGTCCCTGCGCGACCAGGTCACCCTGTGAGTGAACTCCGCCTGGTGCCCGCGGCCGTGGTGGTGTGGGCGGTCACGCTCCTCCTGATGCTCGGCATTCCCCTCGCAGCCCTGCTCGTCCTCGTTGTCCCCGCCGGACTGCTCCTGATGGGGCAGCCGGGGCAGGCGCTGTTCACCGGGGTGCTCGGCGGCCTGGCCGCCGGCGCGACGGCGTGGCGACAGCATCTGGCAGCGGCGTGGAGCGCCCCGGAGGAGCTGGCCGGACGGGTGGTGGGCCTCGGCTCCGGCCTCGTGCGGATCCGCGCCCCCGATCACCCCGCGCTGCTCACCGTCTTCACTCAGGACCCGGTGGAGCCCGGTTCGCTGGTGTCCGTCGACGCCGCCTGGTCCCCCTCCCGCCGCCCCGGCCTCGCGGACGTGGTGGGAAACGGGGAACTCACGGTCCTGGCGGGGCCGACGGGGATGCCGCGGGTGGCGGCGACGGTCCGGGCGGCACTCGGGGACGCCGTCGACGCGACGGTGGGGGAGTCCTCCCGCGGTCTCGTTCCCGGGATGGTGCTCGGCGACGTCTCCGCCCAGTCCGGTACGGAGCGGCAGCTGTACATCGACACGGGTCTCTCGCACCTCAGCGCGGTGTCGGGGGCCAACGTCGCCATCGTCACCACCGCCGCCGTGCTGGCCTGCCGGCTGTTCACCCTCGGGCCGCGTGTCCAGGTGGGGGCGGCGGTGGTGTCCCTGGCGGTATTCGTCGGTCTGGTCGGCACCGAGCCCTCCGTGCTGCGGGCCTCCGTCACCGGGCTCGTCGGGCTGCTCGCGGTGCTGGGCTCCACCCGCCTGGAACCCATCCACGGCCTCTGCCTGGCGGTCATCGGGCTCCTCCTGTGGGACCCGGACATGGCCGTCTCCTACGGCTTCGCGCTCTCCGTGGCGGCGACCGCCGGGATCATCGCCCTGCATCCGCTGCTCTACCCGGCCCTGGCACGCACCCGCCTGCCGGACATCCTCGTCCGTGCCCTGGCGGTGGCGGTGGCGGCGGATCTGGTCACCCTCCCACTCATCGCGCTCATGGCCGGGGAGGTGTCGGTGGTCTCCGTACTGGCCAACGTGCTCGTCGCCCCGGCGGTGGCCCCCGTGACCGTGCTGGGTTTCCTCGCCGCCGGCCTGGCGCTTCTCCCCGGCCCATGGGCCTGGCTGCCGCTCAAACTCCTCGAGCCGTGCACGTGGTGGATCCACACCGTCGCCTCGTGGTGCGCCGACCTGCCCGCGTCGACGGTGCCCGCGGAGCCGGTGTGGGTGCTCCTCGCCTACGGCTGGATCCTCGCCGGGCTGCTCGCAGGACGGCCCTGGGTGACCCTCCTCATCGTCGTCGCGTGGTGGGTGTGGAACGCCGACCTCTCCCGCCCACCCGCGGAGGTCCCGCTGGACTCGCTCAACGTGCATGTCGTCGGGAAGCTCGCGGACGTCGACCGTGCCCCACCCGGCACCCAGGTGATCGTCGTGCTCGACCCGGACGGCAGTCCCGCCGGGCGGCCCACCGTCACCCGCGGGGGAGTACCCGTCCTCTTCCCGCACCGCGACGGCGAGGTCACCCTCCATGTCGACGGCACCCAGCACGCCCGTGACGGGAGGTTCTAGGATGGTCAGCATGTCCGCGCCCGCAGTAGCACCCGTCCACCTCATCCTCGGGGAAGAGGATTTCCTCGGCGAGCGCATCCGTCGTTCGATCCTCGATCAGCTGCGTGCGCAGGCCCCCGACCTCGAGCTCACCATCATGCGGGCCAACGAGGTCAGCGGACCCGAGCTCATCGACGCCACCAGTCCCTCCCTGTTCGGCGAGGACCGCGCGGTGATCATCACCCACACCGAGATCGCCGGCAAGGAACCCAACGAGCTGCTGCTGGCCACGTGCAGGAACGTCGCGCCGGGCATCACGATCATCATCCACCACACCGGCGGCGGCCGGCAGAAGGCGATGGTGGCGAAGTACCGGAAACTGGCGCAGGTCCACGAGGCCACCCCGCTCAAGCCGAGCGACCGCACCGCGTGGGTGACCAACGAGTTCCGCTCCCACGGCGTGCGGCCCACCCCGGACGTCATCCACGCCCTGCTAGAGGGCGTCGGCTCCGATCTGCGCGAACTCGCCTCCGCGGTGTCGCAGCTGGTCTCCGACACCGACGGGGAGGTGACCGTCGAGACGGTCCGCGCCTACTACGAGGGGGTGGCCGAGGTGTCGGGCTTCGACATCGCCGACCTCGCCGTCACCGGGCAGACCGCCCGCGCCGTGGCCAGCTGCCGCCGCGCCCTCCAGCTGGGCATGCACCCGGTGGCCCTGGCCACCGCCCTGAGCATGAAGGTCGCCGGCATCGCCCGGCTGTACTCGACCCGCACGACCAACTTCAACGTGCTGGCCGGTCAGGTCGGCATGCCGCCGTGGCTGGCGGAGAAGACCTCCCGGGTGGCCCGCCGCTGGTCCGGCGACAACGTCTCGAAGGCCGTCATCCTCATGGCGGAACTCGACGCGGAGGTGAAGGGACAGGGCGGGGATCCGGAGTTCGCCATCGAGCACGCGGTGCGCCGGGTGGCCGAACTCGCGGGCTAGGATTGACGCCATGACCGAGATTCCCGACGACGTCCGTGAATTCGCCACGCGTCTCTTCGACATGGCCCGCAACGGTGACGACGCCCTCATCGAGTACCTCGACAACGGCGTGAGCCCGGACCTGGCCAACCAGGACGGCAACACCCTCCTCATGCTCGCCGCCTACGCGGGCCACAACGGCATCGTGCAGGCGCTGGTGGAGCGCGGGGCGGACGTCGACAAGCAGAACAACCGCGGACAGACCCCGCTGGCGGGCGCCGTGTTCAAGAAGTACGACGAGGTCGTGGACACCCTCGTCGCCGCGGGGGCCGACCCGCAGGCGGGTGCGCCCTCCGCAGTGGAGACTGCCCGACTGTTCCAGATGCACGACGCACTGGCCCGCCTCGGCGTAACGGAGTGAGCCCCGCGCAGTGGGGCGCACTCCTGATCCTGAACATCGCGGGCGCGGCGTCGCCCGGACCTGACATCCTGCTGATCACGCGGACGGCCATCCGCTCGCGTCGGCACGCCGTCGCCACGGTCCTGGGCATCCAGGTCGGCGTCCTGTTCTGGTGCACCCTCACCGTCATGGGCTTCGCGGCCCTGCTGACGGCGTTTCCGGCGGTCCTGGGATTCCTCCAGCTCATCGGCGGCGCCTGGCTGGTGTGGATGGGCTACGGCATGCTGTCCGGCGGCCTGAGCGAGCGGAAGGCCCCGCCCGCCGACCTCGAGGAGGCCCAGACCCGCCTCGGCAGGCTGCGTCACGCCTTCCTCCACGGGATGACCACCAACCTGTCGAACCCGAAGATCGTGCTGTTCCTCTCCGCGCTCATCGCCCCGCTGCTGCCGGCGTCACCGTCGGTGTGGCTGGCGATCGGTGTGGTGGCGATGCTGTCGATCTCCTCGGTCATCCTGCAGCTGGGCATGGCGCTGCTCGTGTCCACCCCGGCGATGCAGCAGAAGTTCCTGCGCGCCGGGCCGTGGATCGACGTGGTCTCCGGCATCTTCTTCCTCGTCGCCGGCGTGGTGCTGGTGTGGAACGGGATGGAGGATCTGCAGAGGTAGACGTCGGAAAGCACAAAAAGACCCGGAACCCCTGGGAAGGGGAACCGGGTCTTGTCGTTGAAGTACCTTTAGCCGAGCTTGTTGAAGGCCTGGGCCATGGAGGACTTCTTGTTGGCGGCGTTGTTGCGGTGGAACACGCCCTTGGTCACGGCCTTGTCCAGGGCGCGGGAAGCGGCGCGGAGCTGA
>NZ_DUOE01000191.1 GCF_012838985.1 Corynebacterium sp.
GGCAAGGACATCCACGTCCTCAACGCCGGCTTCACCACCGGTCTGGCCGGCAACGTCGGCGGCTGGCTCTCCGCGGAGGGCTACTCCGTCGTCGAGGTGACCAACGCCCTGCCGGGCATCTACACCTTCTCGCAGGTCGTCGCGGCCTCCGCCACCGATCCGGACGCACTCGCCCTGGCCGCGGCCCTCGGCGGGCTGCCGGTCACCGAGAACGCCGGCCTCAACTCGGACACCCTCATCGTCGTCACCCACGACGAGTGGAACGGCCCCCTCGGCGACGCCTCCCTGGTCGGCGACTCCTCCGTCGGCCCCTCCTCCGGCGCCGGGGTCGGCGTCGGCGAGACCGAGACCGTGGGTACCCCGGGCTCCGACTTCGGCAAGGCCGAGGTCGCCCCCGAGATCGACGCCGGTGGCGACGGACCGAGGTGCGTGAACTAGGAGGTGCGCACCTGGGTCCTGGCGGTCAGTTCTTTCTGCGGGCTGGCCGCCCTGGCTCTGCTGGACAGCGGCGCCGCCGTCGAACTGCTCCGGCGGATCGTCCCGGTCCTCGGGTTCGTCGCGGCCATGTCCGTGGTCGTCAACGCCGCACAGTCGGTGCGGACCTTCGAGGGGCTGATCGGTCACCTCCAGCGCCTCCTCGGCCTGTCCGGTGGCCGCGGTGGGGGCTCCCCGGCCCGGGCGTGGGCACTCATCTTCGGCATCTCCCTCGTGGTGACGGTCTTCTTCTCCCTGGACACCACCGCCATCCTGATCACTCCGCTGGTCATCGCCATCGCCCGTGGTTCAGGGCTCAACACCCTGGCAGCCGCCTTCGCGGTGGTGTGGATGGCCAACCTCGGGTCGATGCTCCTGCCCATCTCCAACCTGACGAACCTCCTCGCCGTCGAGACGGGGCATTTCTCGGGTCTGGGTGACTACCTCTCCCTGAGCTGGTTGCCGGCCGTCGTGCTGGCGATGATCGCGGTCCTTGCCCCATTGGTCTTCCGGCCCGAGCGCTCCCCACTCGCCGACACCACCACCGTCCCCCTCTCCCCCGAGTCCCGGAGGTTTGCGGGCCTCATCGGCGTGCTGCTGGTGCTGCTGCTGACCCCGCTTCCCGTCTGGGTGCCCACCACCGCCGCCGCACTGGTCGCCGTGCTCTACCTGCGCAGCCTCGGCCTCCCCACGCCGGTGCACCGGATGATCCCCTGGTCGACGCTGTCCTTCGCGTTCTCCCTCAGCGCCGCGGCCGCCCTCGTGCACACCCTCGGGCTGCTCGATCCCGTCCTGGTGGCGCTCGCGGACCGGGGACCCTTCACGCTCGCGTTCGCCGGGGCACTGCTATCCAACGCCGGCAACAACATCCCCGCCTACCTCGCCCTCGAACCGGCGGCAGCCACACCCGCCGACCTCATGGCGCTGCTGATCGGCGTGAACGCGGGGCCGATCGTGACGCCGTGGGCCTCCCTGGCCACCCTCCTGTGGGCCGACCAGGCCAGGCGTCACGGCGTGGGGATCCGCTGGTCCACATTCATGTTCGCAGGGTTGGTCATTGCGCCCATCGCGATCGTCGCGGCGACCGCCTCCCTCCTTTTGACTCACTGACACCCCCGCAACAAAACCGCAGGTAGAGGCTGAAATTGGGCCCGCGGGGCGTCGTTAGTGAAAGACGATCACTGCAATCGAAGTTCTTGTGAGCTATGGTCGGGTCGACGCCAAACGTGATCTCAATCACGTGATATGGCTCACTCATTTCTTGGATTAAGGAGACATCATGAGCTTTTCAGTGAAGGATGCTCTGGCCGCACGGGACATTCACCCGAGCCCGGAGCACCTGACGAAGCTGGAGGCGATGTGGGAGGAGATTCAGTCGCTGAAACAGAATCTCGACGTCGTCCCGCTCGACGACGCCGACCTCGCGGTCCGGAACATCCCGGGAGGTGACCACGTTGACCAGTGAGCTGCTCAGGAAGACATCGGTTGAGGTCGGCAAGCTCATCGCCGACAAGGAGGTCACCGCCGTCGAGGTGACCCAGGCCCTCCTCGACCACGCACACAAGCTGAACGGCGACGTCAACGCCTACATCAGCTTCCGCGACGAGAAGGCCCTGCAGGAGGCCGAGACCGCAGACCAGGAGATCGCGGCCGGCAAGAGCCGCGGCCCGCTGCACGGCGTGCCGATGGCCATCAAGGACAACATCTACGTCGGTGGCGAGACCACCACCATGGCGTCGAAGATCCACAGGGACTTCGTCCCCGAGGAGGACGCCTCCGTCGTCGCCCGCATGAAGGACGCGGGCATCGTCCTCACCGGCAAGCTCAACATGCACGAGTACGCCTGGGGCATCGACAACAACAACCCGCACTTCGGCGCCGTCGGCAACCCCTGGGACCTGGAGAAGGTCCCCGGTGGTTCCAGTGGCGGGTCGGGTGCCGCTGTCGCCGCCGACATGAGCTTCAACACCCTCGGCACAGACACCGCCGGCTCCATCCGCATCCCGTCCTCGGCCTGCGGCCTGGTGGGTCTCAAGCCGACGCACGGACGCGTCTCGAAGGACGGCTGCTTCCCGCTCGCCTGGAGCCTCGACCACATCGGCCCGATGTCCAAGTCGGTGGAGGATGCTGCCGCACTGTTCGACGTGATCGCCGGGTTCAGCCCCAAGGACCCGACCGCGGTCGACGTCCCCGTCACGCCGACGCTCAGTGCCCTCGACGGAAGCCCGAAGGACCTCGTCATCGGCATCGAGGAGGACTACTTCTTCCGGGACGTCGACTCGGAGGTGGAACGCCTGGTGCGCGCCCAGATCGACGCCCTGGTGGAACAGGGCGCCCAGCTCAAGAAGGTGGAGATCCCCTCCCTGGCGATCTCCGAGTGGACCGAGCTGGCCGTCAGCCTCTCCGAGGCCTCCGCCATCCACCACAACGACCTGGTCGCCCGGGCCGACGACTTCGGCGCCGACATCCGCTTCCTGTTCGAGCTGGGGGAGCTGTTCTCCTCGGTCGAGTACCTGCAGGCGCAGCAGGCCCGCCGCCAGATCAAGAAGGACTTCGCCGCCGCCCTGTCGGAAGTCGACGTCATCATGGCGCCGACGCTGCCGGTCATGCCGCCGAAGATCGGTTCCGAGTTCGCCGACCTCAACGGCACCGACGTCGACCTGGTGATGGCGTTCATCCGGTACACCGGCCCCAGCAACCTCACCGGCCTGCCGGCACTCAGCGTCCCTGCCGGCCTGAACGACGGCATGCCCGTCGGCCTGCAGATCATCGGCCGCGCCTTCGATGAGTCCACCGTCCTCCGGGCAGGTGGTTTCGTCGAGAAGAACGACCCGATGGAAGGAAAGCGGGCTCCGGTCGGAGCCTGACACCGGTGACCACGGACAAGGCGCGGTGGTTCAGCCCGCCTACTGCCCCACGTAGGCGATCGCGTCGATCTCCACCGTCGCACCGTAGGGCAGGCCGGACGCCTCGAGGAAGGTGCGCGCCGGGCGGGCCTCCGCGAAGTGCTCGGTAAACTGCTCGTTGGCCTCCTCGCGCAGCGTGATGTCGGTGACGAAGTAGGTGAGCTTCACCAGGTCCTTCAGCTCGCCGCCCTCGGTGGCCAGGCGCTCGGTCATGCGCTCGAGCGCTGCGGCCAGGGCCTCCCTGCGGCCCTCCACCGGCTGGTAGTCCCTGTCCACGGACAGGGCGCCGGAGACGAAGATGAAGTCACCGGCCCGCTTGGCCATCGCGTAGGGGTGATCGGAGGTCGGCTGCATGAGGTGGTCCTTTCTGGGTCGATATTCACCCCATGATGGCCAGCCCGCGTGATCTTCGCCACTATTTCAGTGTGCTACCCCTGAAAAGGGAGTACCTCTCGGGCCGCGGGCGGAGGGTTCTCAGGGGCGGAACAGACTGCTCAACGCCTGTCCGCTGCCGGTCTCCGAACTGAAGGGATCGCTGAGGAAGCGGGCGGCGAAGACGATGACCCAGTCGAGGATCGTCACGGGGATGAAGGTGCTCGGCAACATGGGTGCTCCTTGGGGAAGAGGGGTGTCACGGCCAGCTTATCGACGCCCTCCCCTCCCCGTCAGCCCTCCAGCGGCCCGGAGGAGCGGTCTCCGCGCAGGCGTTTGACCACGTTCTCGGCGGAGATGAGGCACATCGGCACACCGACGCCGGGGACGGTGGTCGCGCCGGCGTAGTAGAGGCCCTGCACCTTGCGGGACGCGTTGCGGCCGCGGAGGAAGGCCGACTGCCACAGCGTGTGCGACGGGCCGATGGAACCGCCGGACCAGGAGTGGAACTGCGACTCGAAGTCCGCCGGGCCGAGGGTCTCACGCACGACGACGCGCTCGCTGAGGTCCGGGACACCGGCCCACTGGCCGAGCTGGTCGAGTGCGGCGTCGGCGATCGCCTCCACGGCGGGGGCGCCGGTTCCGCGGTAGAGGGAGCCGTGCCCGAGGGCGGGGTCCGCGGCGACGGGGACCAGGAGGAAGAGGTTCTCGTGCCCCTCCGGTGCCACGTCGGTCTCGGTGGCGGAGGTCTTGGACACGTAGATCGAGCGGGAGGCGCGGCCGGAGCCGGTGCCGTCGAAGACCGCGTCGAAGTCGGGCGTCCAGTCGCGGGAGAACAGCAGGTTGTGGTGCGTCAGTTCCGGCAGTTCGCCACGCACGCCGGCCAGGACGAGGACGGTGCCCAGGCCCGGTTCGCGTCGTTCCCAGTACTTCTCCGGGTAGGTGCGCAGCTCCGGCGGGAGCAGGCGGGTCTCGGTGTGGTGGAGGTCGGCGGCGGAGACGACGAGGGGGGCGTCGACAAGCGCACCGTCGGCGAGCTCGACGCCGGTGACACGGCCCTCGGAGCTGCGGATGGCGGTCACCTCCGCGCCGAGGCGGAACTCCACGCCCTGCTCGCGCGCGAGGTTCTCGAAGGACCGGACGACGGCCGCGAATCCGCCCACCGGGAAACGCACCCCCTGCACGAGGTCGGTGTGACTCATCAGGTGGTACAGCGCGGGGGTGCGCTCCGGGTGCGAGGACAGGAACACCGCCGGGTAGGTGAGCATCTGCCGCAGGCGACGGTCCCGGAACTGCTTCTCGACGAACCCCTCCAGACTCTGCGTGATCAGCGTCGTCAGCTTCACCGAACGGCGCAGCGTCGCGGGATGGAGGAAGGAGCGGGGGTCGGAGAACGTCGTGTAGAGGAACCGGTCGACGGCGATGTCGTAGGAGTCCCCCGCCGACTCCAGGTAGCGGCGCAGCTTCTCCCCCGCCCCGGGCTCGAGCGATTCCGCCAGCCGGAATATCCCGGGACCGGAGGGCACGTCGAGTGGTTCCTCCCCCTCCGGGAAGAGCCGGTACGCGGGATCGAGGGGGACGAGGTCGAGCTGCTCCTCACTCGACGTGCCCAGCAGGCGGTAGAAGTGCTCGAAGGCGTCGGGCATGAGGTACCAGGAGGGGCCGGTGTCGAAGCGGAACCCGTCGACCTCGTGGATCCCGGCGCGGCCGCCGACGGCGTCGGTGCGTTCGAGGACGGTGACGTCGTAACCCTCCCGGCCCAGCAGTGCGGCGGTGGCCAGACCGGCGACTCCGGCACCGATGACCAGCGCCCGGCCCTTCCCGGCGGTGCTCATCGGCCAGCCTTCACCATGGCGCGGGCGGCGAGGGCGACCTTGCGGCGCATCGGCACGCTCAGCCGGCGGGCGCGGAGTTCGGCGACGGGGGCGGCGTCGAGAAGATCGGTGAGTTCCGAGAAGAGGTCCGTGGCCGCGAGGACGCCGACGCGTGCCTGCCCCGGCAGCAGCGGGAGGACGTCGCGGGCGGCGGCGAGCTCTTCGCGGATCCCGGCGATGAACGCCGGTTTCGTGTCGTCGCTGAGATCCCCGAGGTAGCTGCGGCCCAGGTCGCGGGAGTCCTCGGCGAGGTCGCGGAGGAAGTTGATCTTCTGGAACGCCGAGCCCAGTGCCCGCGCCCCGTGCTCGAGGCGCGCCCGCTCCTCCGGGGTGACTGGGTGGTCGACGAGGAACGCCGCCAGGCACATCAGCCCGACGACCTCCGCGGAACCGTAGATGTACGCCTCGAGGGATTCCGGGGTGTGGGACGTCTCGGTGAGGTCCGCCCGCATCGAACGGAAGAAGGCCGTCACGTGCTCCGCGGGGATGCCGCAACGCCGGGCGGTGAGGCCGAAGGCGTGGACGACGGGATCCACCGAGAAGCGTCCCGTGAGGGAGACGAGGACGGACTGCTCGTAGGCGTCGAGAAGCGCGGAAGGGCTGGCGCCGGCCTCCGCGGCGGGGCCGTCGACGATCTCGTCCGCCACACGCACCATCGCGTAGATGTTCTGCACGTCACGGCGGATGCCCGGCGCCAGCAGCTTCGCCGCCAGGGAGAAACTGGTGGAGTAACTGCCGATGACCTCCCGGGCGGCCCGGTGGGCCATCCGGTCGAACCTGCGCAGGGGATCCACCATCTCTGACATGGATAGCAGCGTATCCCACGCAGGCTGCCTACCATGGGGCGGCATGGAGCTTCTCGCACATCTGCTCAGGACCGACCCCTCGACCCCGCGGCTGACCGTCTACAACGAGTCCACCGGCGCGCGGCTCGACTTCTCCGCAGTGACCCTGGAC
>NZ_DUOE01000031.1 GCF_012838985.1 Corynebacterium sp.
TCAAGCCGGGCGCTTACACCCCGCACACCGAGTTCGAGGGTTCCGTCTACGTCCTGTCCAAGGACGAGGGCGGCCGCCACACCCCGTTCTTCGACAACTACCGTCCGCAGTTCTACTTCCGCACCACTGACGTCACCGGTGTCGTGAAGCTGCCGGAGGGCACCGAGATGGTCATGCCGGGCGACAACGTCGACATGACCGTCACCCTGATCCAGCCGGTCGCCATGGACGAGGGCCTGCGCTTCGCTATCCGCGAGGGCTCCCGCACCGTCGGCGCTGGCCGTGTCACCAAGATCCTGAAGTAGTCTTCTGCTTCTGATCTGACCTGAGGGTCCGGAGGGGTTCATCCCCTCCGGGCCCTTCGTCGATTCAGAAGGTTACGCAAACGTAACCGTCCACCCCTTTGGTAAAAGCGTGTGATGCAGGTATCTTCTTACGCATGCTCAAGACCATTCTCGGGGCCAAGATCCATCGCGCCACCGTCACGCAGGCCGACCTGAACTACGTCGGTTCCGTCACGGTGGACGCCGACCTGCTTGCCGCGGCCGGACTCATCGAAGGTGAGAAGGTCGCGATCGTGGACGTCACCAACGGTGCACGTCTCGAGACCTACGTCATCACCGGCCGTCCCGGCACCGGTGAGATCTGCATCAACGGTGCCGCCGCGCACCTCATCCACCCGGGTGACATCGTCATCCTCATCTCCTACCTGCAGGCGACTCTCGAGGAGGCCCTCGAGTACGAGCCGCGCATCGTCCACGTGGACGAGAACAACCGCATCGTCGCCCTGGGCAATGACATCGCGGAGGCCGTCCCGGGCTCCGACTGCGTCTCCGCCCGCTTCTGATGCAGGATCCCCTGCGCATCCCCGGTGTTCTCGCCGCGGTGCAGCGGGTGTGGGAGGGACAGCCGGACCTGTCGCTGCCGACGTTGTTCGGCATCCTGTCCAACCGGGGGATCGGGTGGGGCGCCACCGATGAGGACCTCGTGCGTGAGCTCGGGGTCCTCGGGCGTGTCCACCCCGGGGAGCTGCCGCTCGTCGGTTCCCGCGTCACCGCCCGTTACCTCCTGCGCACGGAGGCGCCGGAGCACCGCGTCATGGTCGACCCGTGGCGCGTCATCGTCCGTCGTCCGGGGGTGACGGCGCAACCGGGGGTGTGGCCCTACGCCACGCTGCGGCCCGCCTTCGTCGGGGGTCCGCTGGTGGTCACCTCGGGGGAGGGCATCGACCACCGTCTCGGGGTGATCAGCGGCATCACGCTTCTCGACGCCACCCCCTCCGCCACCGTCCCCGCCCTGTGCGGGGTGCGCCGCCGGGACCGGGGCGATGCGGTGCACCTGGTCACCCTCGCCGATGACTCGACGGTGCTGCTCTCCCACGGGATGGAGCGCTTCTCCGCCGGGCGGCGGAGCCTCGAGCGGGAGGAGCGGACGTGGGAGTCGCTGGTGCAGTGCCGGCCGGGTGCCCCGCTGGTGGTGCAGCCGCCCGGGGGTGGGCGTCCGGTGGAGTACGCGGAGGTCCGGGAGATCCTGGTCGTCGAGGATGAACCCTGGTCAGAGGATCACTGAGGGGGCGGCAGGAGGTGCAGCCGGTACTCCGTGGTGACGGTGATACCCGGGGTGGCGGCGCGGAACTCCTGCTCGACCTGTTCGAGTGTGTCGCGTAGGGCGGGGATGTCCGCACCCGGCCGGGCACGCACGGTGATGGTCATGGTGGGGCGGTCCCAGTAGCGGGTGACGCTGTGCAGCACGGAGTCGACGCGGGGGTGTTCCTCCAGTTCCCGGGCGATCGCGCCCGCCAGGGTCGCGAGGTTGAGCTCGATGGTGCCCGCGGTGCCTGAGGCCGGTGAGGTGACCCGGCTGACCCGGTAGCGGCGCAGGTTCAGGGCGATGAGCCAGCCCCCGAGCACGGCGCTGACCAGCAGCACGCCGGCGAGCAACCAGTCGAACCAGGGTTGTCCGGGGGCGGCCCGCCAGGCGGGGAAGTCGATGAAGTCGGTCAGCCGCTGGGCGGGGGGCAGGTCGAGGTAGAGCCCCACCGCCCAGGCACCGCCCGCGAGGATGAGCAGCCCGGAGGCGAGGACCACCAGCCGGTTGAAGTAGTTGATCCGTCTGTTCACGGCTCCTCCATCTCCGCGAGCGGCCGCTGCCGGACCTGCAGTGTGAGACCGACGTCGAGGGAGTTGAGGAGGGGATGCAGGGCGGCGTCGACAAGCTCGGCGAGATCCTCCCGGTGACCTGTGACGGAGACGTGGGCGGTGTCGCCGCTGACGTGGCTGGCGGCGGAGGCCACGCCGGGGACGGTGCGGGCGGCGGCGCAGAGTGTGCGGGAGATGTCGACGGGCCGCATCCACACGGGGGCCGTGGAGCGGATGCGGCGGTGGGTGCGGGTGCGGGGGCGGAAGGCGCTCCACACGAGGAACGCCCCCAGCAGGGCGGCGACGACGCCGA
>NZ_DUOE01000032.1 GCF_012838985.1 Corynebacterium sp.
GGATTAGGTCGCCGCGATAGTCTTACGTCAATTCCGGGTCAAAAAGACCCCTAAAAGCCGGGGGCTCTCCCACATACAGGGGTGATCAAGATGACGGGTCCGCACCATCTGGGCGAAGAACTCACCGCTGCGATCACCCGCCGTTTCCCCGCCTCGACCTGCACCTATTCCACGGTGCAGCCCGCCCGCCCCGCGGAATCGGCCCCCTGGCCGGCGTGGATCCACCCCCCGTTGCGTGAATATCTCGTCGACGGGGGCATTCCGGCGCTCTACAGCCACCAGGCGGCCACCGCGGAGCTCGCGCACGGGGGAACGGACGTCGTCGTCGCCACCGGCACCTCCTCGGGCAAGTCGCTCGGTTATCTCCTGCCGGTTCTCAGTGCGCTCGCCGCGGACCCCACCGCCTGTGCCCTCTACCTCACCCCGACGAAGGCCCTGGGCTCCGATCAGCTGCAGACGGTCTCCGCGCTCACCCGCGCGGTGGACGGCCTGGAGTCGGTGCATCCGGCCCCCTACGACGGTGACACCCCGACCGAGGCCCGTGCCGGGATCCGGGACTCCGCGCGGTTCGTGTTCACCAACCCGGACATGCTGCACGTGTCGCTGCTCGCCCACCACGCCCGGTGGGCCCGTGTGCTGCGTCGGCTGCGGTTCATCGTCGTCGACGAGTGCCACACCTACCGCGGGGTCTTCGGCGCGCACGTCGCCCTGGTGCTGCGTCGGCTCCTGCGGCTGGCGGCGCACTACGGTTCCACCCCCACGGTGGTCCTGGCGTCGGCCACCGCGAACGACCCGGCCGCGCACGCCGCCAACCTCATCGGCCGGCCGGTCACGGCGGTCACCCGGGACGGCGCCCCCACCGGGGCCCGCTCCGTCCTGCTGTGGGAGCCGGGCTTCCTCGAGGGCGTCGAGGGGGAGAACGGGGCCCCGGTCCGCCGGGCCGCGACCTCGGAGGCGGCCGGGATCATGGCGTCCTTCGTCGCGGAGGGTGCCCGTACCCTCACGTTCGTCCGTTCCCGTCGCTCCGCGGAGCTGGTCGCCCTGCGTGCGGCCGAGGATCTCTCCGCGATGGGGCGGCCGGACTTCGCCCGTCGTATCGCGGCCTACCGGGCGGGCTACCTGGCGGAGGACCGTCGTCGTCTGGAGCGGCAGCTCGACGACGGCGCCCTCCTCGGTGTCGCCACCACCAACGCCCTCGAGCTGGGCATCGACGTCGGTGGGCTCGACGCCGTCGTCACCGCCGGGTTCCCCGGCACGGTGGCCAGTTTCTGGCAGCAGGCCGGCCGGGCGGGACGACGTGGGCAGGGCTCGATCGTGGTGCTCGTCGCGCGCGACGAGCCCATGGACACCTACCTCGTCCACCACCCCGAGGCGCTCCTGGGTCGCCCCGTGGAGCGCGCGGTGTTCAACCCCCGCAACCCCTATGTCCTGCGGGGACACGTGTACTGCGCGGCCGTCGAGAAGCCTCTGTCGGAGGCGGACGTCGCGGCGCTGGACGCCGCGGAGGTCGTCGACGAGCTCACCGCCGACGGTCTCCTGCGGCGTCGCCCGCGTGGGTGGTTCCCCACCCCGCTTCTCGATGCCCCCCTCACCCCCGAAACCGCCCACGCCGCCCTGAACCTGCGGGGTGGCTCCGGCGAGGAGGTGCTCATCGTCGACGTCTCCGACGGGCGGCTCCTCGGCACGGTGGACGCGGCCCGCGCCGCCGCCCAGGTGCACCCCGGCGCGGTGTACCTGCACCAGGGGGAGAGCTTCGTCATCGAGGAACTCGACTTCGAGGACCACATCGCTCTGGCGCGGCCGGACGTGCCCGACTACTCGACCATCGCCCGTTCCGAGACGGACATCCGCATCATCGACGGTCCCGCCGAGCATGAGCTGGTCAACTACTCCCCCGGCCTGTGGGTGGCCAACGTCGCGGTGGAGGTGACCGACCGGGTGACCGGGTACATCGTCAAACTCGCCGACGGCAGCACCGCCGACGTCGTGCCGCTGGACATGCCGGAGCAGCGTCTGACCACCCGGGCGGTGGCGTACACGGTCGACCCCCTCGCCCTCGAGGCCATGGGGGTGACCGCCGGGGACACCCCCGGCACGCTCCACGCGGCGGAGCACGCGGCGATCGGGCTGCTGCCGCTCATCGCCACGTGCGACCGCTGGGACATCGGCGGTGTCTCGACGGCCCTGCACCCGGACACGATGCTGCCGACCGTCTTCGTCTACGACGGCCACCCGGGCGGCGCGGGCTTCGCCGACGAGGGTTTCGCCCGCTTTCCCGAGTGGATCGAGGCCACCTTCGAGGCCGTCCGGTCCTGCGGCTGCGAGTCCGGCTGCCCCTCCTGCGTGCAGTCCCCGAAGTGCGGCAACGGCAACAATCCGCTGGACAAGGCCGGTGCCCTCAAGCTCCTCGGCGCGCTGGTGACCATGACGGGCGCTACACCGGGCCCGCCGTCGACGTGACCTCCCTTCCGCGGATACGGGCGGTGACGGTGAGGTCCGCCCCCGTCCCGCGACATCCGCTCAGCGACGCCCCGTTGTCCTCGGCCACCACCGCCGCCACGGCGCAGCCGTCCTCGCCGTGGTAGACGGCGAACGCCCCGGCGACCGCCGCGAGGTCGGCCGCCACCTGCGCCTCATGGTGGGCGCTGACCTGGCCGGCCGCACCCAGCAGGACCACTCCGAGGCTGAACAGCGCGGCGGCGACCCCGGCCGTGACGATCGTGGGCACGTCAGGGCACCTCCACCGGGAAGACCGCCGCGTGGCTGCGTGACCCCAGCGGGCCCGGGACGGTGGCGGTGGCCGTGGCCAACCCGCCGTGCTCGGTCACGTGGACCACGCCCCGGACAGGCACGAACTCCCGCCCGATGGCGTGGGAGCGGGCGGCCGCCCCCGCGGTGTCCACGGCGGCCAGGTGCGCCGACATGGTCGCCAGGCCCGCGACGAGGAGTGCGCAGACCGTGACGAGGCTGCCGATCCCGAGGGCCGTCTCGATGGTGGTCACGGCGTGTTGGACAGCGCGCCGGTGATGATCGACTCGATGGCGTCGACGACGGCCGAGGCGTTGATGACGCCGTAGAGCACCGCCGCCAGGGCCGCGGCGGCCAGGCTGCCCATGGCGTATTCGATGGTGCTCATCCCGGACTCGTCGGCGAGCTTGGCGCGGAATCGGCTGGTCAGGACGGTGAGGGTGGGGATGTTCTGCATGGTGTTCTCCTTCGTGGGGTGACTGGGTGGTCAGTGTGTGAGTAGTGCGGTGCCGAGGCTGATGACCACGGGGGCCAGGCCGAGCACCAGGAAGGCGGGCAGGAAACAGAGGGTCAGGGGCAGGGCGATGAGCACCCCGGCCCGTTCGGCGCGGGCGGTGGCCTGTGCGGCGGCCTCATCACGTAGCGCGGCGGCGAGGCGGCCGCAGGCCTCCGACACGGCGGCCCCGGAGCGGCCCGACAGGGTGGCCAGTCCGGCCACGTCCGTCAGCCCCGGGATCCCGGCGACCTCGGACCAGGCGCGTTCCGCCGGCACCCCGATGGCGAGGAGGGCGGAGACTGAGCGCCAGGCGGGTCGCGTGGCGGGGTCTGCACCGGCCTCGACCAGGGCTGCGGCGGCGGTGGCCGGGCTCAGCCCGGCGCGCAGGCACGCGGCGTAGAGGTCGATGTCGGCGGCGAGTGCCAGGCGGTCCGCGTCCGCGCGGGCCCGCGGTCCGTCGCGTGGGGTCTTGGGTCCGGGGTGCCCCGTGCGGGTCACGGGCCGGGGTGGCGGCAGCAGCGCGGCGGCGGCCAGCAGGAGGAGCGTCAGGGAGGTCATGCCGCGGCCCTCCCGATGATGTGCCGGGACCACAGGAAACCGCCGGCGGCGAGGGCTACGCCGGTGACCAGCAGGAGGCCTCCGAGCCCGCCCCCGAACAGCAGGCTGAGGGGACGCGCGCCCATCGCCGTGCCCATGGCGATCCCCGCCAGGGGCAGCAGGGTGAGGATCACGGCGGTGGCCTGCGGTCCCTGCAGCGTGGCGCTGGTGGTGGCGTGGTGGCGGAGGCGGGCGTCGATACGCAGTTGCGCCTGTTCCACGAGGGGCACCAGCGGCAGTCCGTGCCGCTCGGACAGCTCCCACAGGGTGCCGAGGGGCCGCAGTTCCGGTGGTCCCTCCCGGAGGAGCGCGGCGGCGGAACGTCCCTGCCGGGTGAGCGCCCCGACCCGGCGGAGCAGGTCGGACAGCGGGGCGTCCGCGGGGAGATGCGCGGCGGCGTGGGCGACGGCCGGGGCCATGCCGTTGCCAGCCTGCAGCTCCCCGGCGA
This sequence comes from Corynebacterium sp., assembly GCF_012838985.1. Classification (GTDB taxonomy): domain Bacteria; phylum Actinomycetota; class Actinomycetes; order Mycobacteriales; family Mycobacteriaceae; genus Corynebacterium. The sequence continues at coordinate 4,290 of NZ_DUOE01000032.1, forward strand.
GGTGTCCGAGGAAGGTGGCGGCATGTGCTTCCCGACGCCGCCGTGCCGCCCCCGCCCGCACGTCCCGCACGAC
>NZ_DUOE01000192.1 GCF_012838985.1 Corynebacterium sp.
TCGAAATCAGTCTGGGATGCGGAGGGGAAACCGACCTCGATTTCCTTGAAACCCATCTTCACCAGCAGTTCGAACATGCGGCGCTTACGCTCCGGGCTCATCGGGTCGATGAGGGCCTGGTTGCCGTCGCGCAGGTCCACGGCGCACCACTGCGGGGCGACGGTGATCTTCTTGTCCGGCCAGGTGCGGTCCGGCAGGACGATGTCCTCGACGGCCTCGGCGAAGGGGCGGTAGCGGTGTACCGGCATCGAGGAGTTGCGCTGCTTGTTCCAGGCGGGCTGGCCCTCGCGGCGCGGTCCGTCCGGGGTGCGGATCTCGGAGGGGGCGGAGATGAAGGAGTCGTTCGGGGACATGGATATTTCCTTTTCGGGTCTTTATGCGGCTACCAGGGGCCGGCAATGGCCTTCACTGTAGTAGCCGGGGAGGTCTCACCGCTGATGAATCCTGTTGATTCAGCGGAGGCAGCAACCGGCAACACCAGACTCCGCGACGGGGTGCCGGTCGCTTGTTACTGGACCTGAGACCCGCCGCGGCGAAGAAGAAGCAGGTTCGCGCGGGAGAACATGCTGTGAATTCTACACACTCCGGACCTCCGCGCAACGCAGTTTTGTGAAGAAACGTGAAAAGCCCTGCTCCACCCTGCTTTATGGCGTCCGGGGCGGCGGAATCATGTCGACCCCCGCCGCACCGGAGGCGCGGCGGGGGTCGGTGTCGGAGTCCGTGAGTCCCTAGGAAAGGTGGGAGCTCAGCGTCGTGAACGGCCAGGAGGCCCAACCGAACAGGAACTCGAACGGGGAGATCGCCCAGTTGATCAATTCAGCAGATCCGTGCATGGCGGTTCCTTTCTCTCGATTAATGAACCGCCTCTTATGTTACGTGTGCGGCTGCGGGACGTCCATACTTTTCCGCTGGGAGAATCATGGCACCGGGGACACGTGTGTCCCACCTTGCCCGCAGCACGGGCCCGTAACAGAATGCAGGGGATCAGCCCAGGGAGCTGAGGAAGGGCGCAGCCTCAACGATCGAGGAGGCGAGGCCGTCGAGAAGCAGGACGAAGGGAAGGGGAATGACGCTGAGCATGGGGTCTCCTGATGTGAGAGGTGTTTCCCACCAGGGTAGCGCGGGGATGCGGTGGTTTCGAGTGCTTCTCGACGCCACCCTCATCCTCCTCCTCGGCACCGCCTTCCGCGTCGCGACGCTCAGCGTCCTCGCCCGCACCAACGACGACTCCCTCACCGGCCTGCTGACCAAGTGGGACGCGGAGTACTACCTCGAAATCGCCGAAAACGGCTATTTCCAGGCCGACATCGCCACTGATGTGCCGGTGCATGAACGCACCCTGGCCTTCTTCCCCGGCTACCCGGGGCTGGTGCGGCTCGTCCACGAGCTGACGCGCCTGGAGTACGGGACCGCGGCCGCGCTGGTCAACATCATCGCCGGGATCGCCATGACGGCCGGCGTGATGGTGCTCGCCCAACGCATGGGGGCGGGACGGGCCCCGCAGATCGGGGCGGCCGTCGTCGTGTCCTCCGCCCCGATGGCCATCACCTACTCCATGCCCTACACCGAGGCGCTGTTCGGGGCGCTGGCGGTGTGGTCGCTCGTCGCCCTCATCGACAGGCGCTGGTGGTGGGCCGCCGGCCTCATCTTCCTCCTGGGCTTCACCCGCCTGACCGCGGTCACCATGATCGGCGTGTTCGGGCTGGTGGTCCTGCTGTACGCGCGCCGGGACTGGCGGGCCTGGGTCGCGCTGGCCCTCACCCCGTGGTCGCTGCTGGGCTACCTGGCCTGGGCGAGCAGCCACACGATCAGCCGGGGCGGCTACTTCGGCATCCAGGAGGACGGCTGGGACTCCGGCTTCGACTTCGGCCGGGCCACCGTCGTCTGGGTGTGGGAGGTCCTCACCACCAGCGCCGAGGGTGGTTGCCTGCTCAGCGTCGGCGTGATGGCGGCGGCCGTCGTGGCGCTGGTGGCTGCATGGGGACGCACCCCGCTGGAGGTGTGGTGGTTCTCGGCCGCCATCCTGGCCACCGTCCTGCTCTCCGACGGCATCATGCACTCCCGCCCCCGCCTGCTCCTGCCGGCGGTGATCCTGCTGCTGCCGTGGGTGCTCCGGGCCGCGGAGAGGCTCCCCCGGGGTTGGCAGCTGGGCGCCGCCGCCGGGTGGGTGGTGTTCGGGGCGTGGTTCTCGGCGTACATGCTCGCCGTATTTGAGTGGGCGATCTGAACCGGTTCTGGCCAACTTGGCGCGAGATTCCCCCCGCAATGGGGTGGTTTCCGGGGAATGTAGTTGCGCCCGACGTGCGCCTTCCGCTTCAAGTTGTATTGAAGTCACAATCAGTTAACGAAGAGCCTTAAACTGTCCGAGCGCCTGTGATTTTCCGGGGATAAGTCTCGCATTTCGCCGGGAGATCTCGATTGAACGGACGGAAACAGGCACTGCTTCTGGTCTCTGGGGATTGTCTGGCGCGGTTTCGATCCATATCGCGTCCTTCTGGCTCGCCCAGATTGATGACCTGGACAGCCAGGAGAAATCCGTGGCCCATCGCAACCCCCTCGGGGTCGCGTGCACCCGTACATCCCCCGGTGTCTCGGGTGCGCTCCCGCAGGAACAGGCAGTAACCATGAACAACCGCAACGCCGACACCTTGGAGAGGAGGTAGACCATGCTCTTTCTTCCGCTTCCCATCGTGATCGAGAACATCCAGTTCACCGGATCGTCCCTGCTCGACTTCTTCGTCGGCAGCTCCATCTGGCTGTACGACATCGTCGCTGGCACCGGCAGCTCCATGACGGAACTGTTCACCGTGACCTCCTCCTGATCGGAGGTCGCCCGCAGACACCACCGTCGCGGCGACCATGGCGAGGAACGCCAGCGCCATGAACAACCAGCCGGTCACCGTCGACACCTGGAACTTCTCGCCCAGAACGAGGTAACCCAGGGAAAACGCGACGATGGGTTCAGAGATCGTCATGGCGGGCAGGGAGTTCTTCAGTGCGCCCGCGTTGAAGGAGTACTGCTGGACGATCGTGCCCAGGGTGGCGCCGAGGATGAGGGCGTAGGTCTCCCAGTTGGTGACGATGGCCCACA
>NZ_DUOE01000193.1 GCF_012838985.1 Corynebacterium sp.
AGGTGTAGATGCCCGGCAGGGCGTTGGTCACCTCGACGACGGAGTAGCCCTCCGCGGAGAGCCAGCCGCCGACGTTGCCGGCCAGACCGGTGGTGAAGCCGGCGTTGAGGACGTGGATGTCCTTGCCCGCGATCTGCGCCTCGGCGGGTGCGTCCTCCGGGGCGCCGTCGGGGATCTCGCTGATCTCCATGGAACCGAGGAGTTCGTCCATGAAGGCGTGGACGGTGGGGACGTCGACGGTGACGATGGACTCGCCGTAGTCGCCGACGCCGTCGATGGAGGTGACCGGGATGGTGTTGAACACGACGTTGCCGCCGGCGAGGTTGGCCAGCTGGGTGGCGAACGACATGATGTCCCAGTTGGCGTCGATGACCACGGAGCGTTCGACGGCGGTGCCCATGTCGGAGAGTTTGGCCGGGTTGGTCAGGGTGCCGGCTGCGAGGACTTTGTTCACCAGGGAGGCCATGTAGGCCTGCTGGCGGACGATGCGGTCGAGGTCACCGCGGGGCAGTCCGTGACGCTGGCGGACGAAGGCGAGGGCCTGGGCACCGTCGAGGGTCTGCACGCCGGCGTGGAAGTCCGCACCGGAGAACTCGTCCTGGACGGCGTTGTTGAGGCAGACGTCGACGCCGCCGACGGCGTCGGTGAGCAGGACGAAGCCGAAGAGCCCGATCTCCGCGTAGTGGTCGACCTCGATGCCCGTGAGGTCGGAGACCGCGCCGATGAGGCCCTGGCGACCTGCTTCGGTGGCCTGGCGTTCGATCTCCTGGTCGGACATCCCGCGGGCCAGGAGCTGCTCCGCCCGGGCTCCCTTGTGGGCGGCGAAGACACCGTTGATCTTCATGTTGCCGTGCACGTCGTCGGCGACGTAGGTGTCACGGGGGATGGACACGGCGGTGGCGGAGGAGCCGTCGTTGGGCACACGGATCACCATGAGGGTGTCGGTGTTCTCCTCGCCGTCGTCGACGCCGGCGCGCAGACGTGCGAGCTCCTCCTCGGAGAGGGGGTTGCCCTGGGCGTCGGTACGCGAGTCGGAGCCGACGAGCAGGATGTCCGTCGCACCGTCGGGTGCCTTGCCCTTGAGGCCCTGGCCACCGCCGAGGAGGAGGTTGCCGGCGGAGGCGATGTCGGTGCCGAGTCGGCCGACGGCGACGTAGCCGAGTCCGGAGATCAGGAGCACCAGGACGGACAAGAACGCCAGCAGTGCTTTGAGCGGCGCGGGGCCTGCCTGACGTGCCGGGGTGGCGGCGGACGGGGCGGCCTGGATGTCGCGCACGCGGCGGTACTTGTCACTCACGGGGGTTAAGTCTAGGGCATTGCGAGTGGCGCAGCGGGTGGCCGAGGGGTGACGACACTATGCTTCACACATTGTGACCACCTCCCAGACTCCGGTCGCCGTCATCACGGTGACCTATTCCCCGGGGCGCCATCTGCAGGCGTTCCTCGACAGCCTGCCGGGCGCCACCGCCCGGGGGGTGCATGTCGTGCTCGCCGACAACGGTTCCCGGGACGGGGTGCCGGAGGAGGCGGCGTCGAGAAGCGGGAACGTCGAGTTCCTGCCCACCGGCGGCAACCTCGGCTACGGCACCGGCATGAACGTCGGTGCCCGCCACCTGCGGCCCGCGCGTGACGCCGGCGACATCGACCCCGAGTACCTGCTGCTGAGCAACCCGGACGTCGTGTTCGGGGAAGGCTCCGTCGACGCGATGATCGCGTGCATGGAACGCCACCCGGAGGCGGCGGCCGTCGGGCCGCGGATCGTCGAGCCGGACGGTTCCGTCTACCCGAGCGCCCGCGCGGTGCCGACGCTGCGCAACGGCATCGGCCATGCGCTGCTCGGGCAGGTCTGGCCCTCGAACCCCTGGACGCGGTCCTACCGTGACAACGCCGACATGGACAGCGAGCGCGAGGCCGGCTGGCTCTCGGGGTCGTGCCTGCTGGTGAGGTGGGACGCGTTCGACGCCGTCGGCGGCTTCGACGAGCGCTACTTCATGTACATGGAGGACGTGGACCTGGGGGACCGCTTCACGCGCGCCGGGTTCCGCAACATCTACTGCCCCTCCGCCGAGATCACCCACGCCAAGGGCCACGTGGCCGGGCAGCACGCCGAGACGATGCTCCCCGCCCACCACGAGTCGGCCTACCGCTTCCAGGCTGACCGGCTTCCGCACCTGTGGCAGGCTCCCCTGCGGGGCCTCATCCGTGCGGGGCTCAACGCCCGGAGCGCGGTCGCCGTCACCCGGGCACGCACCAAACGAAAGGACTCCCATGTCTGATGTCATCGATCCTGCGCGTACCGACGCCGTCATCCTCGTCGGCGGCCGCGGCACCCGCCTGCGTCCGCTGACGGTCAACACCCCCAAGCCGATGCTGCCGACCGCGGGCTACCCGTTCCTGCAGCACCTGCTCGCGCGGATCCGGGCGGCCGGGATGACGCACGTCGTGCTCGGCACCTCCTACAAGGCGGAGGTGTTCGAGGAGTACTTCGGCGACGGTTCCGACATGGGCCTGGAGATCGAGTACGTCGTGGAGGAGGAGGCCCTGGGCACCGGTGGCGGCATCCGCAACGTCTACGACAGGCTGCGCCACGACACGGTCATGGTCTTCAACGGCGACGTCCTGGGCGGGACGGACCTGCGCGCCATCCTCAGCACCCACGCCGAGAAGGACGCCGACCTCACCATGCACCTCGTGCGTGTGCCGGACCCGCGTGCCTTCGGCTGCGTGCCCACCGACGCCGACGGGCGTGTGCTGGAGTTCCTGGAGAAGACCGAGGATCCGCCGACCGACCAGATCAACGCAGGCTGCTACGTCTTCCGCCGTGAGCTCATCGAGGAGATCCCCGAGGGGCGCGTCGTCTCCGTGGAGCGCGAGACCTTCCCTCAACTCCTCGCGCAGGGCCGCCGCGTCTACGGCCACGTCGACCATGCCTACTGGCGTGACATGGGGCGCCCGGACGACTTCGTCCGCGGCTCCTCCGACCTGGTGCGCGGCATCGCGCACTCGCCGCTGCTCGAGGGGCGCACCGGTGAGTCGCTTGTCGACGACACCGCGGGAGTCGCCGCCGGCACGATCCTCGTGGGCGGCACGTGGGTCGGCCGTGGTTCGGAGATCGGGGCGGGCTGCCGCCTGGACGACACGGTCGTGTTCGACGGCGTCACCATTGAGCCGGGCGCGGTCATCCGTGACTCGATCATCGCCTCGGGTGCGCGTATCGGTGCGAATGCCCGGATCACGGGCTGCGTCATCGGTGAGGGGGCCCAGATCGGTGCCCGTTGTGAGCTGCTGGACGGCATGCGCGTGTGGCCTGGTGTGGTCATCCCGGACAATGGAGTCCGTTTCTCCTCGGATGCGTGACGACACGCCGGGGGAGCTCTCCACATCCTGTCAGTTGTTGCCAGGAGCCTGACCCACCACAACATGTTGTACCCCCGTCGAATACCCCCCTCGATGTGACTCTGTTACTCGTGTGACTGGTGTGAATAGTCTCCAGCGGAAATGTAATTTCGTGGATTATTCCCGCTCATTCCGGTTGACGGCATTTAGTGATCCCGTGTGTAATCGCATCAATGTAATAATCACCACAATGATCACCGGTGGACGTCTGCGGATTCAGCGGACAACACCGGTCGCCGAACGGAGAAGGGGGGCACCATGGACAACATTGGTGACGGCACCGTTTTCCGTGGCGGGCTTGCCAGCGTCAACGGAGCAGCCGTGGAAATGAGCCTCGACGAGCTTTTCGGGGCAGTCGAGAGGGAATGGCAGGACCAGGCCCTGTGTGCACAGACCGATCCGGAGGCGTTCTTCCCGGAGAAGGGCGGCTCCACCCGCGAGGCCAAGCGCATCTGCATGGCGTGCGCGGTCCGGGACGAGTGCCTCGAGTACGCGCTCGAGCACGACGAGCGCTTCGGTATCTGGGGTGGACTCTCCGACCGTGAGCGTCGCCGTCTGAAGAAGCAGATCGGCTGACCTCCGGGAAACGAGCGGCGACCCCGCGGGGTCGCTTTTGTGATTCCGGGGACGGGTCCGGGCAGTCTAGAACTGGTAGCCGGGGTCGATGTCCCGCGGGTCCAGGTTGAGGTACTGCGCCACCAGCGCGGTGAGGATGCCGGTGAGCAGATCCTCGCGTTCCTGCGGGGTGGCGCAGCGCTGTTCCACGGGCATGCGGAACAGCACGAGGCGGGCGCGGGTGGGCCGCCCCTGGGGGTCGACGCCCGCCGGGATGACCCGGCCGAGGGGGACCGGGCCGTCGGCGACGATCTCGTCGGGGAGCACTGTCATGTCGGCGCGCAGCCGCATGCGGGGGACGGTGTCCACCGCGATGTCGAGGTTGGCCAGCTGATCCGGGTAGGAGTGCAGGATCGGGGCGTAGGCCTCCAGGACGGCGACGTCGAAGGACTCCGCGCGGGTGCGGTAGCGGGGCGCGTCCATGGGGAGCAGCGGCCCGCGTACCCCCCGGCCGTGGCGGTCGCGGAACGTCCTGGTGTGCATGAGGGTGATGGTAGTTCGGTGCGTCCCCGAGGGGGCCGCGGCGCGCGGGGGTACCAAATTCTAAAGGAAAGGTTTAGACTTGGTGGCCGTGAGCCAGTTCCGACGTTGTTCCCGCCCGGGCTGCGGCAAGCCTGCCGTGGCCACTATGACGTACGCCTACGCCGAGTCCACCGCAGTGGTGGGTCCGTTGGCGCCCGCCGCCGAGCCTCACAGCTGGGACCTGTGTGATCATCACGCGGAGAAGATCACCGCCCCGCTCGGGTGGGAGATGCTGCGTGTCAACCACATCGACATCGACGATGACGAGGACCTCACCGCACTGGCCGAGGCCGTGCGTGAGGCCGGCCGCGTGACCAGCGGTCTCGTTGAGTCCGAGGGCCCCGAGCTGCACCCGGAGGACCCGGCGGACCCCGAGACCTCCCTGCACCCGGTCCACCGCGCCCGCCGCATGCAGGACGAGAGGCAGCGTCGTCGCGCGCACCTGCGGGTCGTCTCGGATGATGAGGACGCCGGGTTCGAGGAACCCGCGGAGAACCCTGACGACTTCTGACCGCACGGAGAGACACGGAGAATGTGTTCCCCTCCGTCAATATCCGGTCCGGACAGTGGAGATCCGTCCGTCAGGGGTAAGCTCTGCTGCTGAGTAACCGACGAACAGCAGGAGGACCCATGACCCAGCGCACCCGCGAAGACGTGTCCCGTGTGATCAAGGCCTACGACGTCCGCGGACTCGTGGACGAGGAGGTCACCCCCGAGTTCATCCGGGACGTCGGCGCCGCCTTCGCCGTCCTGCTGCGCGCCGAGGGGGAGACGCGGATCGCCGTCGGCCACGACATGCGTCCCTCCTCCCCGGAGCTGGCCGCCGCCTTCTCCGAAGGTGCGCGTGCGCAGGGCCTCGACGTGGTCATGCTGGGTCTCAACTCCACCGACCAGCTCTACTTCGCGGCCGGCACCCTCGACTGCGCGGGCGCCATGTTCACCGCCTCGCACAACCCGGCGGAGTACAACGGCATCAAGCTGTGCCGCTCCGGCGCCCGTCCGGTGTCCCAGGACACCGGACTGTCCGACATCATCGACATGCTTGTCGACGGCATCCCGGCGTATGACGGCGAGGTGGGCGTCGAGAAGCAGCAGGACACCCTCGAGGTGTACGGCGAGTACCTCCGCGACCTGGTGGACCTGCACAGCATCCGCCCGCTCGTCGTGGCCGTCGACGCGGCGAACGGCATGGCCGGTCACACGGTGCCTGAGGTGTTCAAGGGCCTGCCGCTCGACGTGCGTGCGCTGTACTTCGAGCTCGACGGCACCTTCCCCAACCACGAGGCCAATCCGCTGGACCCGGCGAACCTCGTCGACCTGCAGAAGTTCACGGTAGAGCAGCACGCCGACATCGGCCTGGCCTTCGACGGTGACGCCGACCGCTGCTTCTTCATCGACGAGAACGGTGACCCGGTGAGCCCCTCGGCGATCTGCGCGATCGTCGCGAAGCAGTACCTGCAGGAGAACGAGGGCGCGACGATCATCCACAACCTCATCACCTCGAAGTCGGTGCCCGAGATCATCGCGGAGGAGGGCGGCACCGCCGTCCGCACGCGCGTCGGCCACTCCTTCATCAAGGCGAAGATGGCCGAGACCGGGGCGGTCTTCGGTGGCGAGCACTCCGCGCACTACTACTTCTCCGAGTTCTTCAACGCCGACTCCGGCATCCTCGCCGCCATGTACGTCCTCGCCGCCCTCGGCTCCCAGGACAAGCCGCTGTCCGAGATGATGGCCGAGTACAAGCGCTACGAGGCCTCCGGCGAGATCAACTCCACCGTCGATGACCAGGCAGCCAGCACGCAGGCCGTGCTCGACGCCTTCGCCGACCGCATCGAGAGCGTCGACCGCCTCGACGGCGTCACCGTGGAACTGAAGGACACGCCGGCGTGGTTCAACGTCCGCGCCTCCAACACCGAGCCGCTCCTGCGCCTCAACGTCGAGGCCCCGACCCGCGCCGAGGTCGATGAACTGGTCACGGAGATCCTCGGGATCATCCGGGGCTGAGCCGGCCCGCGCTGACCCGGCACTATCCTGGGGGCATGGACGACCGCATGGACAACAGCTCTCTCGACGCCTACCTCGACGGCTCCGCCTACGGTGGTGAGACCGTGCGGTTCTACGACGTCGCGCATGAAGGCGCGCAGATCCGCTCCGTCGCCGGGGCGGTCCCGCAGATGGAGGGCCTCCACGGGCTGCAACCACGCAGCGTGGTCATCATCGCGACGGATCAGGTGGCGACGGCGTCGGCACGCTTCGTCACCCGGATGCGCTCGCCGCTGCGGGTGCCCGTGGTGATCACCGACGCGCTGCCCTCCTACGTCGGCGCCCTCGACATCGTGATGGTGGTCGGTGACCGGGCCGACGACCCGGACGTCTCCCAGGGGCTCATCGCCGCGGACCGGCGCGGAGCCACCACCCTGCTCGTCGGCCCGCCCCGGGGGCCCGTCCTCGAGGACGCACCCTCGGGCACGATCCTCATCCCGGCGCTGCCCACCGTCTTCGGCGCCTCGCCGGCACGCTCGATCACGGCGGTCAGCACCGTGCTCGACCTGCTGGAGGAGGACCCCGACCTCGTGGTGCAGCGTCTCGAGGACACCGCCGACCACATCGACGAGGAGCTCGAGCAGCTCTCCCCCGAACGTGACACCGTGGTCAACCCCGGCCGCCAGCTCCGCGAGTTCGGTGACCTCTCCCGCGTGCTCCACACCGGCGGCAACCGCACCGGCTTCGCCGTCGCCGAGCTCATGTCCGTGCTGTGGTCACTCAAGGGTCTCCCCTCCGGGGTGACGGCCATGGATGAGATGGAGACGCCTCCCCCCGCTCCCGTGCGCGACTTCTTCCATGACCCTCTCATTGACGGCCCGGTCGATTTGCTACCGTTGAGGACTGTTGTCTGGGCGGAGGACCCGGACGTGGCCGCCGTGTTCCCCGACGCCTTCGCCGTGAACTGCGAGACCCCCGGCGTGGGTCCGCTGGCTGCTGCCCTGAAGCTCATCACCCGGGGGCTTGCGGCCACCACGTACGATCTCCCCGAAGCACCAAGCGAGGACTACTGAATGCACAAGCTCACCGGCACCCTCCGGAGCTATCCCTGGGGCTCCCGCACGCTCATCCCCGAGCTGCGCGGAGAGCCCTCACCGTCCTCCCGTCCGGAGGCGGAGGTCTGGTTCGGTGCGCACCCGGTGGGTTCCTCGCTTGTCGACGGCATCCCCCTCACCGACATCATCGCCGCCGACCCGCAGGCCGCCCTCGGCCCGCGCGTGCACCGGGAGTTCGGTGACGGCCTGCCCTTCATGCTCAAGCTGCTCGGTGCCGCCGAGCCGCTCTCACTGCAGGCCCACCCCTCTGCGGAACAGGCCCGTGACGGCTTCGACCGGGAGAACCAGCTCGGCATCCCGCTGACCGCCGTGAACCGCAACTACCGCGACGCCTTCCATAAGCCGGAGCTCGTCGTCGCCCTCACGGACTTCCACGCGATGGTCGGTTTCCGCCCCCTGGAGCGCACCCTCGAGCTCTTCTCCGCGCTCCACTGCCCGGAGCTCGACCGCTACCTCACCATCCTCGATCCCGGCTCGGAGGAGGACAGCCTGCGCGGACTGTTCACCACCTGGATCACCATCCCCTCCGTGGCCCGCCACGCGCTCATCGACGGCATCGCCCGCGCCGCACAGGGGCAGCTCGACCGGGGTGACTGGATCTCCGACGTCCTGCGTACCGTCCTGGAACTGCAGGAGCGCTACCCCGGCGACATCGGTGTCCTCGGTGCCCTCCTGCTCAACCACCTGGTGCTCCGCCCGGGTGAGGCGATCTTCCTCGAGGCCGGTCACCTCCACGCCTACATCTCCGGACTCGGTGTCGAGGTCATGGCGAACTCCGACAACGTGCTGCGTGGGGGACTGACCTCCAAGTACGTCGACGTGCCCGAGCTCGTGCGCATCCTCCGCTTCAACTCGATCACCGACCCGGTGGTCGTGGTCGAGGACGGCGAGTACCCCGTGCCGGCCGCCGAGTTCCGGCTGCACCGCTTCGAACTGCCCCCCGCCGGCTCCTTCCGCTACGACCACGACGGGCCCACCATCGCCCTGTGCACCGCAGGGGAGGTCCAGCTGGGCAACCTGGGGCTGCTCCCGGGGGAGGCGGCCTGGATCCCGGCCGGGGACCCGGAATGGGAGATCTCCTCGGTCGAGGGCGGCGAGCTGTTCGTCGCCTGCGCCTGACCTGCCGGGGCTCAGGAACTGCTGCCGGAGAGCGGCACCGCCGGCTGCCCCTCCGGGAGGCCGGCCTGCTCGATCTCCCGGTCCCCGGGGGTCGGCGGGGTCTCGACGGGGGAGGGTGCCGCCGGCTCGGTGGTTGCGGGGGTGTCGGTGGGTTCTGTGGTGCCGGTGACCTGCGGCTCAGCCGGCTCAGGCGCGGGGGTCGGCTCCGTGCCGGGGGCGGACGGGGTGGTCGGGGTGGACGGGGTGGTCCCGGGGGCGTCCGGTGCCTCCGTAGGCTCCGTGGGCTCCGTGCTCTCCGGGGCCGTGGTCTCCGGTGCCTCGAGGGGCTCCGGGGTGGTCATGAGCTCCGTCGGCTCCACGGGGGCTTCCGTGGTGGGGGTGGGACGGATGTTCTCCGGGCGGTAGACGGTCGTCGGGGCGATGGTGCTGGGCACCGCCTGGACGATGGCGTGCGGGGCCAGGAAGGGGTCGTCGAGACGCGGAGGACTGATCGGCTGGGGCGCGGCCTCCACCGAGACGGTGGGCGTCTCGGAGATGGGGGTGGCGAGCGCGGCATGGGCCGACTCTGGAATGGTGGATACCTCGGGTGTGACCGTGGCAGTATCAGAGGCGGAAGGGGTCGTGGGAGTTCCGGCGCGCCAGACTCCGTAACCTATGACGCCGGCGGCCATCAGGCCGACCGCGATGAAGAGATAGACGCGACGCGTGTCCGTGTTCACCTGGACCCCCTTCCGAGGCATGCTGGTAACAACTCGGTAACAACATATCAGACGAATAAGTACGACACGACTAGTTTTGCGGACCTCATCTCATCACCGGGGCGGTTTCCGCAGATCACCAGAGAGGAAAAGGGAGACAGTAATGAGCGCTTGGGATGTCGCCATCTTCAACGAGGACGACAACATTGATTTCCTGGACGAGCTCAGTGACCTGGACGACGACGAGATCGTGGAGGCCGTCCGCGATGCCTGCCTGCTCGTGCTGAGGCAGCCCAACGTGAATGAGGTGGAGCGGCTGAACGGTCTCGCCGCCGCGACGATCGCCGCCATCTGGGCCGGCGCGCCGTTCTCCGCCGGAGACGTGGCCGACACCTACCCGTACATCCGGGAACTCATCGGCACCGGCGACGAGTCCCTCCATGAGGCCGCCGCCGAGCTGCTCGAGTCGGTGGAGGACGACGAGGACGTCGAGGTCTTCACCGAGGCTCTGTCCTAGATGATCATCGCGATCGAGGGGATCGACGGCGCCGGCAAGAACACGCTGGTGCGGGCCATCCGTGAGCGTGTCGACGTCGACATGCTGTCCTTCCCCCGCTACGAGACCTCCGCGCCCGCCCAGCTGGTGCAGGAGGCCCTGCACGGGCGCATGGGTGATCTCACGGACTCCGCCTACGCCATGGCCACGCTCTTCGCGCTGGACCGGCACGGGGCGCGGGAGCAGCTCGAGCCCTACGTCGACAGTGACCGTATCATCCTGCTGGACCGTTACGTCGCCTCGAACGCCGCCTACTCGGTGGCCCGGCTGGGCGACGGGGCCGTGGCCGACTGGGTGCACGACCTGGAGTTCGGGCGTCTCGGACTGCCGCGGCCGGACCTGCAGGTGCTGCTGGCGACGGAGCCGGAGACGGCGTCGCAACGCGCCGCGCAGCGGGAGGCGCAGGACGCGAGCCGGGAGAGGGACCGTTATGAACGTGACGCGGACCTGCAGCAGCGCACCTATGATGCTTATCTGGGACTCGCCGAGCAGGGCTGGGCGGGTCGCTGGCTAGTGACCACGAGTGCGGACGTAGTATTGCAAGAGATTGCACACATAACACAAGGACTGTGACTTTCCATGGCACCCAAGATTCTCGTCGTCGACGATGATGCGTCGATCTCCGACATGCTCACTCTCGTCCTGGAGACGGAGGGGTTCGACCCGGTTCCGGTCATGGACGGCAACGAGGCGGTGCCCGCGTTCCGTGAGCACCAGCCGGACCTGATCCTGCTCGACCTCATGCTGCCCGGCATGAACGGCGTCGACATCTGCCGCGCCATCCGCCAGGAGTCGAGCGTGCCGATCGTCATGCTCACCGCCAAGACCGACACCGTCGACGTCGTCCTCGGCCTGGAGTCCGGCGCGGACGACTACATCACCAAGCCCTTCAAGCCGAAGGAGCTGATCGCCCGTATCCGGGCGCGCCTGCGCCGCACCGAGTCCGAGCCGACCGAGATCATCGAGGTCGGCGACCTGACCATCGACGTCCCGGAGCACACCGTCAAGCGCGGCACCGAGGAGATCGCCCTCACGCCGCTCGAGTTCGACCTGCTCCTGGAGATGGCCCGCAAGCCGCGTCAGGTGCACACCCGTGAGGAGCTGCTGGAGAACGTCTGGGGTTACCGCCACGCCTCCGACACCCGCCTGGTCAACGTGCACGTGCAGCGTCTGCGCGCGAAGATCGAGAAGGATCCGGAGAACCCGCAGATCGTGCTCACCGTCCGTGGCGTCGGGTACAAGACGGGCATGGGGGAGTAGCACATAATCTCCCGGCTCCCCACCCAGCTCAACCGGGCCTATACCCGCGTCAGCGAGACCTGGCGGACCTCGCTCCAGGTGCGGGTCATCGGCTCGATCTTCGTCGCGTCCGCGGTGGTCATGCTCATCCTCGGGATGGCCCTGATCTCCGTGGTGACGTCACGGCTGGTGGGCGCGAAGCTCGACATCGCGAACTCGGAGATCGACCGGGCGCGTGTCTCCGTCGAGAGGCAGATCGACGCCACGTCGGCCACCTCGACGATGCAGGTGCGGCTCAACTCCGCCCGCGCCTCCCTCACGCAGCGCACCACCCAGACGGACATCGCGACGGTCTATGAGCCGGTGCTCGTGGTGGCCAACCAGGACGGCACGACGACGACCTCCCCGGAGGGGTACCGCATCCCGGAGAAGCTGCGCCGCTTCGTCAGCGAGGACCAGATCTCCTACCAGTTCGCCACGATCGACCGGGATGACGGTTCGACGTACAACGCGCTGGTCATTGGCACACCGACGGAGACGGACATCCCCGACCTGCAGGTCTACCTGGTCATGTCGATGGAGTCCGACGCCTCCACCCTGGCCCTGCTGCGCGGTCTGCTCAGTGCGGCGGGCGTGGTGGTGGTCGTCCTCCTCGTGGGCATCGCCTGGCTGGCGACGCAGCAGGTGACCGCCCCCGTCCGTTCCGCCTCCCGCATCGCCCAGCGGCTCGCCGCCGGTCACCTGCGTGAGCGCATGATCGTCGACGGCGAGGACGAGATGGCCCGCCTGGCGCTGTCCTTCAACGACATGGCGGAGAAGCTCTCCAAGCAGATCCACCAGCTCGAGGAGTACGGCAACCTGCAACGTCAGTTCACCTCGGACGTCTCCCACGAGCTGCGCACCCCGCTGACCACGGTGCGCATGGCGGCGGACATGATCGCCTCCGACCCGGACAGCCTCGAACCGCACACGCGGCGCGCCTCCGAGCTCATGGTCCGTGAGCTCGACCGTTTCGAGGAACTGCTGGCGGACCTGCTGGAGATCTCGCGTCACGACGCCGGCGTCGCCGACCTCTCCGAGGCGCGTATCGACGTCCGCTCGTGCATCACCTCCGCCTGGGAGCAGACCTGCCACATCGCCGAGAAGCTCAATGTCGACGTGCGCTTCCACACCCCGGAGGAGCCGGTGATGATGACCGGCGACTCGCGCCGCATCGAGCGCGTCCTGCGCAACCTCATCGCCAACGCCATCGACCACTCCGAGGGCAACCCCGTCGACGTCACCCTCGCGGAGAACGAGGACGCCGTGGCCATCACGGTCACCGACCACGGCGTGGGCCTCAAGCCCGGCCAGGAGGAGCTGGTGTTCAACCGCTTCTGGCGTGCCGACGCCTCCCGGCGCCGCCACTCCGGCGGCACCGGCCTCGGCCTGGCGATCGCGCGTGAGGATGTCGTCCTCCACGGCGGGCAGCTCGACGCGGCGGGCAACCACGGGGTGGGATCCCAGTTCCGCGTGGTCCTGCCGCGCGAGCCGCGCAAGCCGATCACCGAGAGCCCCCTGGAACTGGAGGCACCGACGTCATGAACCGTCTGAGGAAGCTGGCTGCCCTGACCGCCGTGACCGGTCTGCTCACCGCCTGCACCACCCTGCCCACCAACACGGAGCCGCAGGCCGTGCGGTCCTTCGAGCCGCAGGTGGAGGAGGAGTCCAACCTGGGTCCCCGCCCGGGCCGGGAGCCGGACCTGCTGCTGCGTGACTTCTACACCGCCAGCGCACACCCCACCCAGAACTACCAGGCCGCCCGCGCCTACCTCGCGGCCGACACCTCGCAGCAGTGGGACGCGCACGAGTCGATCCTGGTGGTCAACCGCATCGACCTCGTGACGGCGGCGGGTGCCACCCCGGAGCGGCGGACCTTCAACGTGCGTGGTGCCGTCGTCGGCCGGATCACCACCGGCGGTGCCTACGAACCGGAGAACGGCGTCTACGAGGCCACGATCGAGATGATCCGCACCGGCGGGGAGTGGCGCATCGAGTCTCTGCCCGCCGGCGTGGTGCTGGAACGCACCGAACTGCGTAACCAGTTCCAGCCGCAGCGGGTGTTCTTCTTCGAGCCGGGCGGCCAGGTGCTCGTCTCGGACCGCCGCTGGATCTACTCCGGGCACCAGGCTCTCGACGCCGCGCTCATCACCCTCATGATGGAGGGTCCGTCGCCGACGCTGGCGCCCGGCGTGCGCCGCGTGCTGCCCCCGGAGGCGACCTTCGCGGGTGTCGTCGACGGCGTGTACCACTTCACCGGTTTCGCGGACGTCGACTCCGACGACCGGCTGCTCTTCGCGGCGCAGCTCGTGTGGACCCTCGCCGTGGCGAACATCCCCGAGCCCTATTCCGTGGTGGTCGACGGGGAGCCGCTCGCCCCGGGCTACGAGCAGCTCAACACCGACGACTTCGCGGAGTTCAACCCGCGGGTCAACGCGGCCGCCCCGGTGCCGCTCTACGCGCTCACCGACGGCGTGGTCAGCCGGGTCTCCTCCAACCAGGTCGTGCCCGTGGACGGGGACCTGGGCAGTCTCGGGAACATCGAATCCGTGGACATCACGGGGGAGGGGACCGTGGCGGCGGTGCGTCGCGAAGGCGATGAGTCGGTGCTGCTGGCCGGACCCCTCGGCGGGGACCTGGGGGAGGCGCTGCGGGCCGGGACGATCTCACGTCCGACCTTCGAGTTCGACCCGAGCATCCAGTGGGTGGTCGTCGACGGCGACCGGATCGTCCGGGTCGTCCGCTCCGGTCCGACCGGGGAGTTCAGCCCCACCGAGGTGGACATCACCACGCTGGGCAGCGCGCCGGGCGAGATCTCCGTCATCCGGCTGTCGAACTCGGGTGCCCGGGTCGCCATGATCATCGAGGGACGCCTCCACGTCGGCGTCGTGGAGCGCCCGGGGCCCTCGGAGCGGCGCATCGTCAACCTGCGGGAACTCGCCCCGCAGCTGGGTGGCACGGCACTGTCGTTGGACTGGCAGCCGGACGGCTCGCTCCTGGTGGGCACGTCCACCCCGGAGACCCCGGTGTGGCGCGTCGAGCAGGACGGCTCCGCGGCGACCTCGCTGCCTTCGGGCAACATCACGGCGCCGGTGGTGGCCGTCGCCGCGACACCGTCGATGCTCTACCTCACCGACTCCCACGCGACCCTGCAGCTGCCGACCAGCGGCGGGGACAACGTCTACTGGCGTGAGGTCTACGGCCTCCAGGGTGTCCGCTCGGCCCCGGTGGCCGCCAACTAGATGGATCTGCTCCTCCCGCGGCGGTGCGCCGGTTGTGCCGCCCCGGGGGAGCACCTGTGTCTGCGGTGCCGGCAGTCGCTGCGCACCCCGCCGCGGCGCGTCCACACCCGCGTCGACCCGCACGTGCCGGTGTGGTCGCTCGGCCCCTACGAGGGCACCCACCGCGGTGTGGTCCTGGCGATGAAGGAGCACCGGCACCTCGCGGTCCGCGGCCTCCTCGGGCCGGTGCTCGCCGCGGCGGTGGAGTTCCTGCAGGTGCGCGGAGAGCTCGTCTCTGCACCGGCCCCCGTGCTGGTCCCCGCCCCCACCCGCGCGCGGGCGGCGCGTCTGCGCGGCGGTGATCCGGTGACCGACGTCTGCCGGGCCTCCGGGCTCCCGGTGAGTGAGGCCCTGCGGCACCGCCCCGGGGTGGCGGACCAGGTGGGGCTGGACGTCGGGAAGCGGCGGAGGAACCTCTCCGGGGCGCTGGAACTGCGGCGGATTCCGCCTGGTCAGGTGCTGCTCGTGGATGATGTCACGACCACAGGATCGACGCTCGCCGCCAGCTCAGAGGCACTTTTGGCGGCGGGGTGCCGGGTGGTGGGTGCGATTGTGATCTGTCACGCATGAAAGGCGGGGGGTGATGGCCGCCCGGTTATGACCAGATGTACGATGGGGGTTGATTTGAAGTTGTCCCACCAATAGTAGGGAGGAAGCAGATGACATCACCTGCTGAGAACACCGATGTCCTGAGCCCCGAGGCACAGGTCACCATCACGGGCCGTAACGTTGAGGTGCCGGAGCACTTTGCCGAGCGCGTCAACTCCAAGCTCGCCAAGATCGAGCGCCTGGACCCGACCCTGACCTTCTTCCACGTGGAACTCCAGCACGAGCCGAACCCGCGCCGTGAGTCGGAGTCCGACCGTATCCAGATCACCGCCACCGGTAAGGGCCACCTGGCCCGCGCCGAGGCCAAGGAGGACAGCTTCTACGCCGCAC
This sequence comes from Corynebacterium sp., assembly GCF_012838985.1. GTDB lineage: Bacteria > Actinomycetota > Actinomycetes > Mycobacteriales > Mycobacteriaceae > Corynebacterium. The sequence continues at coordinate 15,503 of NZ_DUOE01000193.1, forward strand.
TGGAGACCGCTCTGGCCAAGATGGAGCGTTCCCTGCGCAAGGTGAAGGCACGCCGTTCCATCTCGCGTTCGGGCCACCGTGCCCCGACCTCGACCGGTGTCGCCGCCGCAGAGATGGTCGCCGAGGCCCAGAAGGCCCGTGAGGCGCAGGACCAGTACGACGTCGACCCGTACGCAGACTCCGTCAAGGACGTCATCCCGGGTCAGGTCGTCCGCACCAAGGAGCACACCGCCACCCCGATGAGCGTCGATGACGCACTGTCGGAGATGGAGCTCGTCGGACATGACTTCTACCTCTTCATCAACGAGGAGAACAACCGTCCGTCCGTGGTCTACCGTCGTCACGCATTCGACTACGGTCTGATCGCCCTGGCGGATGAGTCCCAGTAGGAACTGCATCACCACGACGCGAGGCCGCCGTCCCCATCCCGGGGGCGGCGGCTTTGCGCTTGTTGCGTACAATGACGCGGAAGAAACTAGTTTCCATCTGATGTTAAGGACGACTGCACGTGTTTGGACTGTCCAGGCTGCTTCGCGCCGGTGAAGGGCGCACCGTTAAGCGTCTCCACAAGATGGCTGAGCAGGTGATCGCTCTCGACGACAAGTTCTCCGCACTGAGCGACGCCGAGCTCAAGGCCAAGACCGACGAGTTCCGGGCCCGCCTGGCAGACGGTGCCACGCTCGACGACATCTTCCTCGAGGCCTTCGCCACCGCCCGCGAGGCGGCGTGGCGCGTGCTCGGTCAGAAGCCCTACCACGTGCAGGTCATGGGCGGTGCGGCCCTGCACTTCGGCAACGTCGCCGAGATGAAGACCGGTGAAGGCAAGACCCTGACCGCCGTGCTCCCCGCCTACCTCAACGCCCTCGAGGGCAAGGGCGTCCACATCGTCACGGTCAACGACTACCTGGCCAAGCGTGACGCCGAGATGATGGGCCGTGTGCACCGCTACCTGGGTCTCAAGGTCGGCGTCATCCTCTCCGACCTGCAGCCGGACCAGCGTCGCGTCGCCTACGAGGCGGACATCACCTACGGCACGAACAATGAGCTCGGCTTCGACTACCTGCGTGACAACATGGCCCGCAGCCTCGACGAGCTGGTCCAGCGGGGCCACAACTTCGCCATCGTGGATGAGGTCGACTCGATCCTCATCGATGAGGCCCGTACCCCGCTGATCATCTCCGGCCCGGTCGACGGATCCTCGCAGTTCTACCATGTGTTCGCCACCCTGGCGCCGCGCATGAAGGAGGGCATCCACTACGAGGTGGACCACCGTAAGCGCACGGTCGGTGTGCTCGAGGACGGCGTCGCGTACGTCGAGGACCAGCTGGGCATCGACAACCTCTACGCCCCGGAGCACTCCACCCTGGTCAGCTACCTGAACAACGCGCTCAAGGCGAAGGAGCTGTTCGTCCGCGACAAGGACTACATCGTCCGCAACGGTGAGGTCATGATCGTCGACTCCTTCACCGGTCGTGTGCTCGCCGGCCGTCGCTACAACGAGGGCATGCACCAGGCCATCGAGGCCAAGGAGCAGGTGGAGATCAAGAGCGAGAACCAGACCCTCGCGACGATCACCCTGCAGAACTTCTTCCGTCTCTACGACAAGCTGGCCGGCATGACCGGTACCGCCGAGACCGAGGCCGCCGAGCTGCACCAGATCTACAAGCTCGACGTGGTCCCGATCCCGACGAACCGTCCGAACCAGCGCCAGGACCTCACCGACCGCGTCTACAAGACGCAGGAGGCCAAGTTCGCGGCCGTCGCCGACGACATCGCGGAGCGTGTGGAGAAGGGCCAGCCGGTGCTGGTCGGCACCACCTCCGTCGAGCGTTCCGAGTACCTCTCCGAGCTGCTGCAGCGCCGCGGCATCGCGCACAAGGTGCTCAACGCGAAGCACCACGAGCAGGAGGGCCAGATCATCGCGCAGGCCGGCCTGCCGGGTGCCGTCACCGTGTCCACCAACATGGCCGGTCGTGGTACCGATATCGTCCTCGGCGGTAACCCCGAGGTCATCCTCGACATCAAGCTGCGTGAGCGTGGCCTCGACCCCTTCGAGGACGAGGAGGCCTACCAGGCGGCGTGGGACGAGGAGCTGCCGAAGGCCCGCCAGCGTGCCAACGAGCTCGGTGACAAGGTCCGTGAGGCCGGTGGCCTCTACGTGCTGGGCACCGAGCGTCACGAGTCCCGCCGCATCGACAACCAGCTGCGTGGCCGTTCCGGCCGTCAGGGTGACCCGGGCGAGACCCGCTTCTACCTCTCCATGCGTGATGAGCTCATGGTCCGTTTCGTGGGCCAGGCCATGGAGAACATGATGAACCGCCTCAACGTCCCGGATGACGTCCCGATCGAGGCGAAGATGGTCACCAACTCCATCAAGGGTGCGCAGGCGCAGGTGGAGAACCAGAACTTCGAGATGCGCAAGAACGTCCTGAAGTACGACGAGGTCCTCAACGAGCAGCGCAAGGTCATCTACGCCGAGCGCCGCGAGATCCTCGAGTCCAGGGACATCCGCGAGTACATCCGCCACATGATCGACGAGACCGTCGCCGCCTACGTCGACGGTGCCACCGCCGTCGGCTACGTCGAGGACTGGGACCTGGACCAGCTGTGGAACGCCCTCGAGTCCCTCTACGGTCCGACGTTCACCTGGCAGACCCTGCTGGAGCAGAACAACGGGGAGCTCACCGCCGAGCAGCTGCGTGAGGCCCTCATCGCCGACGCGAACGCCCAGTACGACGAGCTGGAGGCCAACGTCTCCCGGATCGGCGGCGAGGCCCAGATGCGCAACATCGAGCGCATGGTGATCCTGCCGGTCATCGACACCAAGTGGCGTGAGCACCTCTACGAGATGGACTACCTCAAGGAGGGCATCGGTCTGCGTGCCATGGCGCAGCGCGATCCGCTGGTCGAGTACCAGAAGGAGGGCGGCGACATGTTCAACGGCATGAAGGAGGGCATCAAGGAGGACACGGTGCGTAACCTCTTCCTGCTGCGCAAGCAGTTCGAGCCGCAGCCGGCGCCGGAGACCACCCAGGTCTAGCCCCCTGTGGAGGACCTGATCCGGGAGCTGCTGCTCAGCCGCGGCATCGCCGTCACCGAGGGGGAGGCGGAGGTGCTCGCCGAGCGTCACCGGGCGCTCCTGGGCCTCCGCCCGGAGAGCCCGGGGCCGGAGGCGTGGGCCGGTGACTGAGCTGCTTTTCGACGACGCCCTCACCGCCGGCCGTGCCCTCGCCGCCGGTCATCTCACACCCTCGGAACTTGTCGACGCCCAACTCGCCCGCATCGACGCCGTCGATCCGGGGATCGGCGCCTACATCTCAGTGCGCCACGACGCCGCCCGCGCCGAGGCCGCCGTCCTCGGGGAGGAACTGGCGGCGGGGCGTTCCCGGGGGCCGCTGCACGGGGTGCCGGTCGCCCTCAAGGACAGCATCCACGTCAGCGGTGAGGTGACCACGCTCGGGTCCCGCACCCACCGGGATGTCGTGGCGCCCCATGATGCCACGGTGGTGGACCGGCTGCGGGCGGCGGGCTGCGTCATCCTCGGCAAGCTGCAGATGAACGAGTACGCCTGGGGCGTCACCGGCGACAACCCCTGGTACGGGCCGGTCCGCAACCCGCGGGTTCCCGGCACGTCGGCCGGCGGTTCCAGCGGGGGCAGCGCGGCGGCGGTGGCCGGGTACCTGGCCTTCGCGGCGCTGGGGGCGGACGCCGCCGGTTCCATCCGCCTGCCCTCCGCGGTGTGCGGGGGAGTGGGGCTCAAGCCGACGCACGGGCTGGTGCCCACCCACGGTGATGTGCCGCTGACCCCGACGCTCGGCTGCCTCGGGCCGATGACGCGCACCGTGGCGGACAATGCGGCGGTGCTCGGTGCCCTCACCGGACGTAGCTGTGAGCTCAGCGGGGAGCCGCTGGTCATCGGTGTGGAGGAGGACTACTTCCTGGCGGGCGTCGATGATGAGGTGGCGGAGCTGTTCCGGGCGGGTGTCCGGAGGCCCGGGTGGGAGGTGCGCCCCGTGTCCGTTCCTTCGCTTGTCGACGCCCCCTGGGCGACCTCCGTCATCGCCCTGGCGGAGGCCGCGGCGATCCACCACCGCACGCTGCAGGAACGGCCGCAGGACATCTCCCTGCCGGTGCGCCTCAACCTCCAGCTCGGCGAGACCATCGCCGCGGTGGACTACCTCGAGGCACGCCGGGTGCGCGAGGTCATCCGCGCCGACCTCGACCGCGCCCTCACCGACGTCGACGTCATCCTCGCCCCGACCCTGCCCTCGCCGGGGCTCTCCCTGCGCGGGGACCTCACGAGGCTGCTCGTCCCCGCCAACCTCACCGGCCATCCGGCGCTGACGGTGCCGGTCGGGGAGATCGACGGCCGGCCCGTCGGGATGCAGGTCATCGGGCGGCACCACGACGAGGAGACCGTCTACCGCGCCGGGCAGGCCCTCACAACACCCGGAAACTGACCAGCCGCTGCTCAGCGACGCGGCCGGTGAAGGCGTGGGCGCGGCCGCCGGAGACGGCGGTGCCGAAGACCTCGCCGTCGGCACGCAGGTGGAACGTGTCGACGCGCACCGACCCCCGCACCCCCTGCCGCTGCCGCGCCGCGACGTGCAGACGCACCGGCCCGTCGAACTCAGTCGACCGCAGGTGCGGCAGCGGGCGCATGCCGAAGGCGGACTCCAGGGCGATCCGCACGAGCGCCTGCGCGCGGCGCTGTGCCCCTGATGCCCCGGACACCCCGGCTCTGCGGGGCGGGGGTGGGGGAGGGGTGGCGTCGGAAAGCAGGGGGACGGGAGTGAGGACCTTGAGGTGCGTGAGGCCGGGGACGGGGGACAACATGGCTGCTCCAGTGGGTCACCGGGCACGGACGCGGGGTGGGCTGGGTATCATTGTGGCACGTAGTAAGCGAATTGACATGAGGGAGCTAGCGAGTGCGTGGACTGATCGTCGACTTTGTCGGGGTACTGGACGGACCGGAGGAGGACCAGCGGCGCTGGCGTGAGCTCTTCGCCGCGGCGAAGGCCAACGGTGTGTCCACCGCGATCCTCTCGAACGACCCGGGCGGCCCGGGGGCCGAGCACATCCGCGAGTGGGAGTTCAAGGGCATCGTCGACGCTGTCGTGCTCTCCGGTGAGGTCGGCGCCGAGAAGCCGGAGCCGGAGGCCTTCGCCGCCGCAGCCGCCGCGCTCGACCTGCCGATGAACGACTGCGTCCACGTCGACGACTCGATCCTCAACGTGCGTGGTGCCGTCGAGGCGGGCCTGGTGGGCGTGCTGTACCAGGTCTTCGACCGTGCGGTCATCGAGATCTGCTCCATCTTCGACATCGAGGGCGAGTTCTAGGGTGCGCGTCTACCTGCCGGCGACCTTCGCCATGCTGACCGGACTGCACGAGACCGGCGTCATGTCCGCCCGCTCCGGCTGGGGTTTCGCGGCCACCCCCGCGCTGCTGGAGTTCTACACCTCCGGGGACGAGGACGAGATCGGCTACGCCGCCTTCCTCGACGCCGCGGAGGCGTCGCTGCGGCTGCTGGCCATCGGCGATGAGGAGACCTTCCCGTACCGCCGCGTGGTCGTGTCCGTCGACGTGGCCGATGAGGTGGTCACCCTCACGCCGGAGAACGGTGAGTCCGTGGTGTCCCTGAGCCCCGCGCAGATCCGCGTGGAGGACATCGCCGCGATCCACATCGACACCGAGGAGTCGGAGGAGGCGACGAAGGCGGCCATCGCGGCCGTCGACGCCGCGGATCTCGGCGACGAGGACGCGGAACTCACCGTCGGGGACGCCCAGGACAACTTCATGGCGTTCTATGATCCGACGGAGCTTCCTTTTCTCATAGAGCTCCTCTAATTTGTTTCGGTCGGCGATGGACAAGGGGGTTACGTTGACGTAGGCTACGCTGGCGTAACCAACTGACTGAAGGAGGGGCCGATGACCGAATCGCCCGATGGACTCGCACGCTTCCGCGGCATTCTGCGCCGATTCACCACACCGTTGCTGCCCGACGACTACACCGTCCTGGCCAACCCGCTGTGGTCGAAGCGCGAACTACGCGGCAAGATCGAGAGTGTCGAACGCTGCCCGGACGACACCATCCACCTGGTCATCCGCCCCGGCTGGGGCGTGCCCGTCACCTTCGAGGCAGGCCAGTACATCGGCATCGGTCTGCGCGTCGACGGACGCTACACCTGGCGCTCCTACTCCCTGACGAACGTCCCGGACACCCGCGACGGACTGTTCTCCATCACCATCCGCGCCGTGGAGAAGGGCAAGCTCTCCACCCACCTGGTCGGCACCGCCCGCCCGGGCATCAACGTGCGTCTGGCCGCCCCGGCCGGTGACTTCCACCTCACCGACCCGCTGCCGGAGAAGCTGCTGTTCGTCACCGCCGGCTCCGGCGTCACCCCGGTCATCGCCATGCTCCGCAGCATGGAGGGCCGCCGCGACTCCACCGACATCAAGGTCGTCCACTCGGTGCGCAACCGCTCCGACCTCATCTTCGAGGACGTCCTCGAAGAGTACGACGCCCACATCCAGGTCACCTCCGAGGACGGCCGCGTGTCGCCGCAGGTGCTGGAGAAGCTGATCCCCGACTACCGGGAGCGCGTCGTCTACGCCTGTGGCCCGGCCACCATGCTCGATGAGCTGGAGTCCTGGGCCTCCGACAACGACCTCGAGATCCGCGTCGAGCGTTTCACCCTCGACCGCGCCTCCGACGCGAAGGGCGGCACGATCACCTTCGCCAGGTCCAACGTGGAGACCACCGTGGACGGCGCCACCACGATCCTCGAGGCCGGCGAGGCCGCCGGTGTGCAGATGCCCTTCGGCTGCCGCATGGGCATCTGCCAGACCTGCGTCCGTGAGCTCGTCGACGGCCACGTCCACGACCTGCGCACCGGCGACACCAGGGAGCCCGGCTCCCGTATCCGTACCTGCGTCGGCGTCGCCGCCGGCGACGTCACCATCGACGCATAAGGAGAACCCCCATCATGGCCATCGACAACATCAAGGCATACTCCCACCTCAGCGACGAGGACATCCGTGAGATCGGTCGTCGCCTCGACGCGATCAAGGAGGAGTTCGAGGCGGACCTCGGCGAGAAGGACGTCCGCTACATCAAGAGCCTCATCCGCACGCAGCGCTACATGGAGATCGCCGGCCGCGGTGCGCTGCTCTTCTCCGGCTGGCGCCCGGCCTGGCTGGCCGGTGTCGCCCTGCTCTCCCTGTCCAAGATCCTCGAGAACCTCGAGATCGGCCACAACGTCATGCACGGCCAGTGGGACTGGATGAACGACCCGGAGATCCACTCCACCACCTGGGAGTGGGACAACGTCTGCCCCTCCTCCCAGTGGATGCACACCCACAACTTCGCGCACCACAAGTACACGAACATCCTCGGCATGGACACCGACGTCGGCTACGGCGTCCTGCGCGTCACCCGGGACCGCAAGTGGAGCGCGATGCACGCCTTCCAGCCGCTGATCAACGTCACCCTGGCGTCGATGTTCCAGTGGGCCGTCGGTTTCTACGACGTGGAGCTGGGCAAGGTCGCCGCCGGCCGCGCCACCTGGAAGGAGACTGCCCCGAAGTTCTGGGAGACCATGCGCAAGGCCGGCACTCAGGGCCTGCGTGACTACGTGCTGTTCCCGGCCCTGTCCGGCCCGAACTTCATGCACACCGTCACCGCCAACGCGACCGCCAACTTCGCGCGTTCCGTGTGGGCCTACGCCGTCATCTTCTGCGGCCACTTCCCGGATGAGGCGGAGACCTTCACCAAGGAGCAGTGGAAGAACGAGACCCACGACGAGTGGTACCTCCGCCAGATGCTCGGTTCCGCGAACTTCCGCGGTGGCAAGATCCTCACGATCCTGTCCGGCAACCTGAACTACCAGATCGAGCACCACCTCTTCCCGGACATGCCGTCCAACCGCCTGGCGGAGATCGGCACCCGCGTCGAGGCGATCTGCAGGGAGTTCGACCTGCCCTACAACACCGACTCCTTCCCGGCGCAGCTGCTCAAGGTGCAGAAGACCCTGCTCAAGCTGACCCTGCCGAACAAGTTCCTGGCCGCCGACCGTGACAACGCCCCCGAGGTGCGTTCCAACGCGGCGTTCACCAAGTACCCGGAGGTCTCGGAGAAGCTGCACGTCGGCGCCGACGAGTCCGGTCGCCGCGCCGGCCTGCGCACCGGTCTGCCGCTGCTCGCCGAGCTGCGCCCGACGGTCAAGGAGGCCATCCTCAACTTCACCGGCCGCACCCCGGAGTGGCGTAAGAAGGTCGCCGCCGCCGAGGCACAGAAGGCCGTCTAGGTCCTCCGCTCATCGACGCCCCGCCGTCCCCCGTCTCCGGGTGGGCGGCGGGGTTCGTTGTTGTGCGGTGGTGGTGGTGTTACAGCTCCCACTCCTCCTTGGAGCGCAGCGCCTCGAGCAGCTTGCGCACGGCGTCGCGGCGGCGCGCTGACGCGGTGTCCGGGTCGAACTCGTCGAGTGCGCACTCCGGGTCAGCCGGGGGGCCGAGGTGGGTGCAGCCGCGGGGGCAGTCCTCCGCTGCGGCGGCCAGATCATCGAAGACACCGATGACGGTGTCGTCGTCGACGTGGGCCAGACCGAAGGAGCGGATGCCGGGGGTGTCGATGATCCAGCCGCCCTCCTCGAAGGGCAGGCGCAGGGCGACGGACTGGGTGGAGGTGTGGCGGCCCTTGCCCACGCCGGAGACCTCGCCGGTCTCGCGGTAGGCGTCGGGGACGAGGCGGTTGACCAGGGTGGACTTGCCCACGCCGGAGTGGCCGACCAAGGCGGTGACGTGCCCGGCGACGAGGTCGATGACGGGCTCGAGGGGGTCGTCGACACCCGCGATGACGACGGGGACGTCGAGGTCGGCGAACTCGGCGGCGAAGGGCGCCGGGTCGGCGAGGTCGGACTTGGTCAGGCACAGGACGGGCTGCACGTTGCCCACGAACGCGGCGATGAGCGCGCGCTCGACGAAGCCGGAGCGCGGCGGGGGATCGGCGACGGCGGTGACGATGAGCAGCTGCTCCGCGTTGGCCACCACGATCCGCTCATAGGGGTCCGTGTCGTCGGCGGTGCGGCGCAGAACGGAGGTGCGTTCCTCGAGTTTCACGATGCGCGCCAGGGTGCCCTCCCGGCCGGAGGTGTCGCCGACGACGCCGACGCGGTCGCCGACCTCGACGGGGGTGCGGCCCATCTCGCGGGCACGCATGGTGACGATGGGGTCCTCCCGGCCGTCGAGCACCACGCCCCAGCGGCCGCGGTCCTTGGTGACGACCATGCCGAACTCGGCGTCGTCATGCGCGGGCCGGTCCTTGGTGCGCGGACGGGTGCCGCGGCGGGAGGGGCGGATGCGGACGTCGGATTCGTCCCACTGTCGTCTACTCATGAGCCCTACCCACGCGCGACCATGTCCTCCCACATCGTCTCGAAGCCGGGGAGCGTCTTCGCGGTGGTCTGGACGTCCTCGACCTCCACGCCCTCGACGCGCAGGCCGATGATGGCGCCGGCGGTGGCCATGCGGTGGTCGGCGTAGGAGTGCCACACGCCGCCGTGGAGCGGGGCCGGGGTGATGCGCAGGCCGTCGTGCAGCTCCTCGCAGTTGCCGCCGAGGTTGTTGATCTCCGCGGCCAGGGCCGCCAGGCGGTTGGTCTCGTGTCCGCGCAGGTGCGCGATGCCCGTGAGCTCGGACGGGGTGGAGGCGAGGACGGCCAGCGCCGCGACGGTCGGGGTGAGCTCACCGATGTCGGACATGTCGAGGCTGATGCCCTTGAGCACGCCCGACTCCGGGCCGGTGATCTGCAGGTCCTGGCCGGGGCCGGACTCGGCGGTGAGCAGGTCGACGCGGCAGCCCATCGTCTCGAGGATGAGGCGGATCGCGTCGCCCGGCTGGGTGGTCGACAGCGGCCAGTGGCGGACGCGGACGGTGCCCCCGGTGACGGCGGCGGCGGCGAGGAACGGGGTGGCGTTGGACAGGTCCGGCTCGACGTGCCAGGTGCGGCCCTGGATGGGGCCGGGGTGGACCTTCCAGGAGTTCTCGGTGACGTCGACCTTCACGCCCGCCTTGCGGAGCATGTCGACGGTCATCTCGATGTGGGGCAGGGAGGGCAGGCGGCCGCCGACGTGGCGGACCGTGATGCCCTTGGTGAAGCGGGGGCCGGCGAGCAGCAGACCGGAGACGAACTGGGAGGAGCCGGAGGCGTCGATCTCGACGACGCCGCCCTCCGGGGTGCCGTTGCTCCTGACGGTGAAGGGCAGGGAGTCACCCTCGACGGAGACCCCGAGGGTGCGCAGGGCGTCGAGAATGGTGTTCATCGGGCGGACGCGGGCCTGCGGGTCGCCGTCGAAGATGACGGTGCCGGAGGCCATGGCGGCGACGGGCGGGACGAAGCGCATGACGGTGCCGGCGAGGCCGCACTCGACTTCACCACCGTGCAGTGGTCCGGGTTCGACGTGGACGGCTCCGTCGGTGTCGCGGATGCGTACCCCGAGGGTGCGCAGCGCGCCGGCCATGAGGTCGGTGTCGCGGGAGTGCAGCACGTTCTCGATGACCGACGGGTAGTCGGCGAGTGCGGCGAGGATGTAGGCACGGTTGGTGATCGACTTGGATCCGGGGACGTGCTGGGTCCACCTGATCGGTCCTGAAGCAGTGGGCGCAGGCCAAAGGGCAGTCATGGGGTCCATAATAGAGACTATGTGCGGTCGATTCGTTCTGTTCACCTCCGACGAGTCGCTTCTCGACGCCGTCGGCACCCTCCCGGGGGTCACCGAGGTCCACGCGCCGGACGGCACCCCGCCGCCGCGCTACAACCTGGCACCCACCCAGATCGTCCCGCTGGTGCGCCTCGCCCCGCCGCAGGCGCAGGTCGATCCCGCCCGGTGGGGCCTGCTGCCGCACTGGAAGAAGGACGACTCCGGTCCGCCGCTGTTCAACGCCCGCGGTGAGACGGTGGCCACCAAGCCGAGCTTCCGGGACGCGTTCCGCAGCCAGCGGGGGCTCATCCCCATGGACGGCTACTACGAGTGGCACGATGACGGCACCGGCAGGCGGCCGTACTTCGTCTCGCTGGGGGAGGTCATGTGGGTGGCGGCGCTGTGGGCGACCGGCCTGGACCGGCTCTCGACGACCATGGTCACCACCGACTCCCACGGCCCGCTGGAATGGCTGCACAACCGCCTGCCCCGCCTGCTCGCCACCGACGAGATCGGGCAGTGGGTCACGGGCACCCCGGAACAGGCCGCGGAGCTGCTGCACCCCACGCCGCCGGCGTACCTGGAGCGGCTGACGGTGCGGCCCGTGGACAGGGCGGTCGGCAACGTGCGCAACGACTACCCGGAGTTGATCGCCGAGAACTGAGCCCCCGTCAGCCGCGCCAGATCCTGCGGGTCGAGGGCGATGTCGAGGCCACGGCGCCCGCCGGAGACGTACACCCGCGGCTGCGTGACGACGCTCGCGTCAATCACCGTCCGCAACCTCCGTTTCTGCCCCAGGGGCGAGATGCCGCCGGTGACGTAACCGGTCGCACGCTGGGCCTTCGCCGGGTCGGCCAGGGCCACGGACTTCACGCCCAGGGCCGCGGCGGCCTTCTTGAGCGAGAGCTTCCCCGTCACCGGCACGCAGCACACCGCGAGTTCCCGCCCGGTGTCGACGATGAGCGTCTTGAGGATGAGCCCCGGATCCACGTCGAGGGCCGCGGCCGCCTGCTCCCCGAAGTGGTCGGTGCCACCCTCGAAGGTGTGGAGGTGATGGGGGACGGCGGCGTCGACAAGCAGTCGGACGGCGGCGGTGGGCGCGGAGGGGCGTCTGGACACTGATCTACAATGGATCAGAATCGACCTGGAACACAAGAAAGGCGCCGATGTCGGATACTACGGGCACCGAGCTCGCGACCCGCTTCGAGGAGGAGGCACTGCCCCTGCTCGACCAGCTCTACGGCGGCGCCCTGCGCATGACCCGCAACCCCACGGACGCCGAGGACCTCGTCCAGGAGACGTACCTCAAGGCGTTCCGTGCCTTCGACTCCTTCAAGCCGGGCACCAACCTCAAGGCCTGGCTCTACCGGATCATGACGAACACGTACATCAACGTCTACCGGAAGAGGCAGCGTCAGCCCGTCCAGGCACCCACCGAGGAGATCAGCGACTGGCAGCTCTACACCACCAGCTCGCACGACTCCACGGGGCTGGAGTCGGCGGAGGTCGAGGCCCTGAAGAACATGCCCGACGGCAAGATCGCCGAGGCCATGAACCAGCTCTCCGAGGACTACCGCATGGTCGTCTACTACGCCGACGTCGAGGACCTGGCGTACAAGGAGATCGCCGAGATCATGGACACGCCCATCGGCACCGTCATGTCACGACTGCACCGGGGAAGAAAACAGCTCCGCCAGTTGTTGAAGGAAGTGGCGCATGAACAGGGCATCGGCCTCGACCACCCTGACATGGACATCACGACCCCGGAAGCGAGCAAGTAATGAAGGAACCCTGCATCGGCCGTTGCGAGGATATCCAGTCCCAGCTGTGCGCGCTGTTCGACCCCTCCACGACCCCTGAGCAGGCACGGGAGATCCTCAAGGTCATCGCCGAGTGCCCCCACTGCCACGGTCGGCTGAGTTCGGAGCGGGAGATCCGCGCGCTGCTGCAGAAGTGCTGCACCGCGGAGGCGGCGGCCCCGGCGACACTGAGGCAGCGGATCTCGATGCAGATCCGCGAGGTCCGGGTGACGCGGTACCAGGGGTGAGAACAAGAGGAAGGTGCGGTCCCGACCGGGGCCGCACCTTCTTCTCATTCCCGGGCTTCTCACGGGGAGAAAGAAGAAACCGCCCACCGGGCATCATGCTCGGTGGGCGGTCAAGCCGCTTTACATCCTGGTTTAGGAGTTCGGGCGCTTACCGTGGTTCGCGCTCTTCTTGCGACGGGCACGGCGCTTGCTACCACGCTTGCTCATGTGATTCTCCTTGGGTGAGGGGGTTGTCAACTTCCGACAACTCTAGCGCTCAGGCCCGGTCGCGAAAAATTGAGGTCTAGTTTATGAACTTGGTCAGGCTGCGACGCGGGTGCGACGGCCGCGGGAGTTGCGACGCTTCAGAGCGCGACGCTCGTCCTCGGACATGCCGCCCCACACGCCGGCGTCCTGGCCGGTCTCCAGGGCCCACTTCAGGCACTGGGAGGTGACGGGGCAGCGGTTGCAGACGATCTTGGCCTTAGCGATCTGGGTCAGAGCCGGGCCGGAGTTGCCGACCGGGAAGAACAGCTCGGGATCCTCGTCGCGGCAGACGGCTTCGTGGCGCCAATCAGACATGGGTTATTCTCCTTACACAGTTGGAACGCGGGCGAAAAGCGCACACCAGAAACGACGGCCGCAGGGGTGCGGCCGACAGAAAAGTTGCATTCTCCACGATGCCGGGTCCGGGCTCGGGGCCCTCACCTCGTTCATGTGGCGTTAACCCCGTGGTGTGTCGAGGTTAAGGACCGATTAACTGGCCGGTCGTTTTTGCTACCCGAGAATAATGACACGTGAACACAAAGTACGCTAGGGGTAAACGTCAAATTGTGATTGAATTCACACAGTTTTATCCATTGTTAAGGCTGCAAAGTGTCCTGTGTCACTGTTTTGGGGCTCTGTCATCGAGCCGGTGACCTGCATGAACGCTGAAAACCCTGGGAGCACGTTTGGCCTCCGCACGTCAAGTTTCCCGTGTCCCGGATCACTTACCGCCCTGTCAAGGCATGTTCGCGCCCCCGCACCCGCCTCCTGGCATCCGGCCGGCCGGGACCGTCCGTCCGGCGGGCGGACGTATAGAGTAATGAGCCGTGACTGACGTGAATCCCCGCCCCCAGCGTCCTCTGCCGCC
>NZ_DUOE01000194.1 GCF_012838985.1 Corynebacterium sp.
GCAAGCTGGTCACCATCACCTCCACCTACGACCACCGCGTCATCCAGGGCGCGGAGTCCGGTGAGTTCCTGCGCACCATGTCGCAGCTGCTGGTCGACGACAAGTTCTGGGACCACATCTTCGACCGGATGAACATCCCCTACGCCCCGATGCGTTGGGCGCAGGACCTGCCGAACCGCGGCATCGACAAGAACACCCGCGTCATGCAGCTCATCGAGGCGTACCGCTCCCGCGGCCACCTCATCGCCGACACCAACCCGCTGAACTGGATCCAGCCGGGCATGCCGGTGCCGGACCACCGTGACCTCGACATCGAGACCCACGGCCTGACCATCTGGGACCTGGACCGCTCCTTCCACGTCGGTGGCTTCGGCGGCAAGGAGTCCATGACCCTGCGCGAGGTGCTCTCCCGCCTGCGCGCCGCCTACACCCTCAAGGTCGGCTCCGAGTACACCCACATCCTCGACCGCGACGAGCGTGAGTGGCTGCAGGACCGCCTCGAGGCGGGCATGCCCAAGCCGACCAACGCCGAGCAGAAGTACATCCTGCAGAAGCTCAACGCCGCCGAGGCCTTCGAGAACTTCCTGCAGACCAAGTACGTCGGCCAGAAGCGCTTCTCCCTCGAGGGCGCCGAGGCACTCATCCCGCTCATGGACGCCGCCATCGACACCGCCGCAGGCCAGGGCCTCGACGAGGTCGTCATCGGCATGCCGCACCGTGGCCGCCTGAACGTCCTGTTCAACATCGTGGGCAAGTCCCTCGCCACCATCTTCAACGAGTTCGAGGGCAACATCACCCAGGGCCAGATCGGTGGCTCCGGTGACGTGAAGTACCACCTCGGCTCCGAGGGCACCCACATCCAGATGTTCGGCGACGGCGAGATCAAGGTCTCCCTCACCGCCAACCCCTCCCACCTCGAGGCCGTCGACCCGGTCATGGTGGGTATGGCCCGCGCGAAGCAGGACCTGCTGGACAAGGGCGACGACGGCTTCACCGTCATGCCGCTCATGCTCCACGGTGACGCCTCCTTCGCCGGCCTGGGCATCGTCCAGGAGACGATCAACCTCTACGGCCTGCGCGGCTACACCGTCGGCGGCACCGTCCACATCGTGGTGAACAACCAGATCGGCTTCACCACCACCCCGGACTCCTCCCGCTCCACCCACTACGCCACCGACGTGGCCAAGGGCTTCGACTGCCCGGTCTTCCACGTCAACGGCGATGACCCGGAGGCCGTCGTCTGGGTCGGCCAGCTGGCCACCGAGTACCGTCGTCGCTTCGGCAAGGACGTCTTCATCGACCTCATCTGCTACCGCCGCCGCGGCCACAACGAGGCCGATGACCCGTCGATGACCCAGCCGCTGATGTACGACCTCATCGCGGACCGCAAGTCCGTCCGTGCCCGCTACACCGACGACCTCGTCGGCCGTGGTGACCTCTCCGCAGAGGACGCCGAGATCGCGGCACAGGACTTCCACGACCAGATGGAGTCCGTCTTCAACGAGGTCAAGGAAGCCGAGAAGGACGGCCCGCAGGAGCAGACCGGCATCACCGGCTCCCAGGAGCTGACCCGCGGCCTGGACACCTCCATCACCCGCGAGGACCTCGTCGAGATCGGCATGGCCTACTCCACCGCCCCGGAGGACTTCGAGTTCCACCCGCGTGTGGCACCGGTGGCCAAGCGTCGCGCCGAGTCCGTCCGCGAGGGCGGCATCGACTGGGGCTGGGGCGAGCTCATCGCCTTCTCCTCCCTGGCGAACGAGGGCCGTCTGGTCCGCCTCGCCGGTGAGGACTCCCGTCGCGGTACCTTCACCCAGCGTCACGCCATCCCGATCGACCCGCGCAACGGCAACGAGTTCAACCCGCTGAACGAGCTGGCCGTGCAGAAGGGCAACGGCGGCAAGTTCCTCGTGTACAACTCCGCCCTGACCGAGTACGCCGGCATGGGCTTCGAGTACGGCTACACCATGGGCAACTCCGACGCCGTCGTCGCGTGGGAGGCGCAGTTCGGTGACTTCGCCAACGGCGCACAGACCATCATCGACGAATACGTCTCCTCCGGTGAGGCCAAGTGGGGCCAGACCTCCGGCGTCATCCTCCTCCTGCCGCACGGCTACGAGGGCCAGGGCCCGGACCACTCCTCCGCCCGCATCGAGCGCTTCCTGCAGCTGTGTGCCGAGGGTTCCATGACCGTCGCCCAGCCGACGACCCCGGCGAACCACTTCCACCTGCTGCGTCGTCACGCACTGGGCACCATGCGTCGCCCGCTGGTCGTGTTCACCCCGAAGTCGATGCTCCGCATGAAGGACGCGGCCTCCCCGGTCGAGCACTTCACCGACGTGACCTCCTTCCAGTCGGTCTACAACGACCCGCGTCTGGTCGACCTCGAGGGCAACGTCATCGGCGACGCCGACAAGGTCACCACCATCATGCTGTGCTCCGGCAAGGTGTACTACGAGCTGGAGAAGCGTCGTAAGAAGGACAAGCGCGAGGACATCGCGATCGTGCGCATCGAGATGCTGCACCCGATCCCGTTCAACCGTCTGCGCGAGGCCTTCGAGTGCTACCCGAACGCCACCGAGATCCGCTTCGTCCAGGACGAGCCGGCGAACCAGGGTCCGTGGCCGTTCTACAACGAGCACCTGCGTAACCTGATCCCGGGTATGCCGGAGATGCGCCGCATCTCCCGCCGTGCGCAGTCCTCGACGGCCACCGGTGTGACCAAGGTCCACCAGCTTGAGCAGGCACAGTTGATCGACGAGGCCTTCGCCTAGATCATCTGACGCCACTCTGGCGGCACGACGCCGGCGCCCGGCCCCTCCCCGGAGGGACCGGGCGCCGGCTTTCCGCTTCCCGACGTCCCCGTCTAGTAGCCCAGCCACTCGGCGACGACGGTGGACACGGAGGACTCCTCCTCCAGCTTCTCCAGGAGGGTGGCGATCTCCTCGGTGGTCAGCACCCTCGTGACGGCGGCCAGCGCGGCGGTCTCCTCCCGGTCGAACAGGTCCCGGGAGAAGACCGGGACGATGTTCTCGGGCAGGTCGGGGACCTGCCGGCGTTGGACGTCCCCGGCGCAGCCCTCCGCGGAGGAGGGGTCGGTGGTGGTCATGGAGCCGGGGAGCGCCCCGACGAACTCGCGGTGGGTCTGGTCGGCGGGGTCCTCGAACTGACCGGCGGCGATCTCGGCGGAGAGCCCGCGGGCCCGCACCGGGTCCAGCCGGTCGAGGAAGTTGCCGGTGCACCCGATGACCAGGTCCGCCTCCTTCGCCCGGACCTTCGCCAGCCGGTTGAGGGGCTGGGGGGTGGATTCGCTGACGAGGTCCGCCTCACGTCCCGCCTCGGTGAGCACCTGCAGGTAGATCTGGCCGAGGATCAGCTGTTCCGGGGAGTTCGCGGAGACGAGGATGCGCACGGTCCGGTCGTGGTTGATGTTCGTCTTGCGGGCGGGCTCCGCGGTGGAGCACCCCACGAGCAGGGTGGCGGTGGTGAGAGCCGCCAGGGCGGCCCGTGCGGCCGACCACGTCAGCCTCCTCGGGGTGCGGGCGGCGGACGGGACGGCGTTCATGCCGATGAATCTACCCGGTCGGCGGCTGAATCCGGGCCAGACCCGAGCGGGCGATGATGTCGCGGGCCTCGGGTGCCCGGGCGGGGTCGCACAGCAGGTCGTAGCGTCCGGCGACGATCTCGGTCCGGGAGGTGAAGTCCCGCTTGCCGGCGGACAGGGCGTAGGGCACGGCGGCGGACACGACGCCGAAGACGACACCCATGAGCAGGCCCAGCATCAGGGCGGAGGCGATGTCGCCCCCGAGGAAGCTCAGCAGCAGTCCGAAGAAGATGCCGATCCAGGCTCCGGAGGCGGCGCCCCCGCCGAGCACGCGCGGCCAGGTGAGGCGTCCGCTGACCCTTTCGACCTCCATGAGGTCGACGCCGACGATCGTCAGGTCGGCGACGGGGAACTCCAGGTCAGAGAGCTTGTCGACGGCCGCCTGCGCGTCCTCATAAGAATCGAAACTACCCACCGGCCAGCCGGTGGGTCGGGAACGCAGGGGCGGACGTTTCTGGGGGGAGCTCATACCTGTACAACGAATCAGGGGTCCGTTTGGTTCCGGTCTAGAATTGGGTCCCATGAGTGCTGTCACCCGCGTGTACGCGGGTCGTCTGATCGGACTGCAGGTCAGAGGCCCGGATCTGGACCCCATCGGCCGTGTCCGCGACGTCGTGGTCACCATCCGTCCGCAGGGGCAGCAGTCCCGCGCGCTGGGTGTGGTGGTGGAGCTGACCAGCCGGCGGCGCATCTTCGTGCCCATGGGCCGGATCGCGGCGATCGAGCCGGGTGACATCACCCTGGCGTCGGGTTCGGTGTCCATGCGTGCGTTCCAGGTCCGTTCGGGTGAGCTGACGGTCATGGGGGATCTGGTGGGCGCGAAGGTGCACACGGACGACCCGGAGCTGTCCCACCTGCACGGCAGGGCGGTGGAGATCGCCGACGTCGAGCTGGAGCGGGTGCGTACCCGCGACTGGGTGATCACCAAGGTGGCGGTGTTCGGTTCGCGGCCCAAGTTCGGCCGCTCCCCCAGTCTGTTCACCGCCCCGTGGAGCCACGTCCACGGCCTGTCCTCGAGTGGTGCCGGGCAGTCGGACAAGTTGGCGGAGAAGCTCGCCGGTTTCGACCGGATGCGTCCGGCGGACGTCGCGAACATCCTCCACGAGCTGCCCAGCGACGAGCGGCACCAGCTGGCCAACGAGCTCAACGACGAGCGTCTGGCCGACATCCTCCAGGAGATGCCGGAGGACCACCAGGCGGAGCTGCTGGAGACCCTCGACATCGAGCGTGCCGCGGACGTCCTGGAGGAGATGGATCCCGATGACGCCGCGGACATCCTCCAGGAGCTGCCCGACGACAAGGCCGAGGTGCTCCTGGAGCTGATGGACCCGGAGGAGTCCGCCCCGGTCCGTCGCCTCATGAGCTTCTCCCCCGACACGGTGGGTGCGCTCATGACGCCGGAGCCGCTCATCCTCACCCCGCAGACGACCGTCGCGGAGGCCCTGGCCCTGGCGCGTAACCCTGATCTGCCGACGTCGCTGGCGTCGATGGTCTTCGTGGTGCGTCCCCCGACGGCCACGCCGACGGGCCACTACCTGGGGTGCGTGCACCTGCAGAAGCTGCTGCGCGAGCCGCCCTCGACGTTGGTGTCGGGCATCCTCGACCCGGATCTGCCGCCCCTGTACGCGGACGACGACCAGGAGACCGCCGCCCGTTACTTCGCGACGTACAACCTCGTCTGCGGTCCCGTCCTCGACGAGGACAACCATCTGCTGGGGGCCGTCGCCGTCGATGACCTCCTCGACCACATGCTGCCCGAGGACTGGCGTTCCGAGGGTCTGCGCCCGCGTAAGGAGATGACCCGTGGCTGATTACCTGGACACCCCCGTCGCCAAGCGTCGCCCCCGCTTCCTGCACATCGACGACGACGCCGTCGGCGCCGGCGCCGAGCAGGTCGCCCGTTTCTTCGGCACGGGCCAGTACCTCATGTGGCAGACCGTCATCGTGATCGTGTGGATCGCGCTCAACGCGGGCGGCTGGTTCATCTGGAAGTGGGACCCCTACCCGTTCATCCTGCTCAACCTGGCCTTCTCGACGCAGGCCGCCTACGCCGCCCCGCTCATCCTCCTGGCGCAGAACCGGCAGGAGGACCGCGACAAGGTGACCCTGTCCGCCGACCGCCGCCGCGCGGAGCAGACGAAGGCGGACACCGAGTTCCTCGCCCGCGAGCTCGCCGGCGTGCGCCTGGCCGTCGGCGACATGGTCTCCCGTGACTTCCTGCGCCACGAGCTCGAGGACCTCCGCAGCCTGCTGGAGCGCCTCGAGGCGAAGCTGGACGACGTCTCCGCGGACGTCGCCGACTCCCACGAGGATCTCTCCGAACCCACCCAGGGTGACCTGGCGGACGAGACCGGCCGCTGACTTACTACGATGGACGCTGTCATGTCTGCTATCACCGAATCCGCTGTCCGCAGCGCGCTGTCCCGCGTAGAGGACCCTGAAATCGGCAAGCCCCTCACCGAGCTGGGGATGGTCAAGTCGATCGCCGTCAACGGCCCGGACGTCGATGTCGAGCTCTACCTCACCATCGCCGGCTGCCCCATGAAATCCACCATCACGTCCAACGCGCAGGCGGCCGTGGAGGAGATCGACGGGGTGGGCACCGTCACCGTCACCACCGACGTCATGAGCGACGAGCAGCGCCGTGAGCTGCGCATGTCTCTGCGCGGCGGCGTCGAGGAGCCCACCATCCCCTTCGCCGAGCCCGACTCGACGACCCGCGTGTACGCGGTGGCGTCGGGCAAGGGCGGCGTCGGCAAGTCCTCGATGACCGTCAACCTGGCCGTCGCCCTCGCGGCGCGCGGCTTCAAGGTCGGTGTCCTCGACGCCGACATCTACGGCCACTCCGTCCCGGGTCTCCTCGGCTCCGAGGACCGCCCCACCGCCGTCGACGACATGATCATGCCGCCCCAGGCCCACGGCGTGAAGCTCATCTCCATCGGCCACTTCGTCGACGGCAACGCACCCGTCGTGTGGCGCGGCCCCATGCTGCACCGCGCGATCCAGCAGTTCCTCGCCGACGTCTTCTGGGGCGACCTGGACTTCCTGTTCATGGACCTGCCCCCGGGTACCGGTGACGTCGCCATCTCCGTGGCGCAGCTGGTCCCGAACGCCGAACTGCTCATCGTGACCACCCCGCAGGCCGCGGCCGCGGAGGTCGCCGAGCGCGCCGGCTCCATCACGCAGCAGACGCGTCAGCGCGTCGCCGGCGTCATCGAGAACATGTCCGCCATGGTGCTTCCCGACGGCACCACCCTCGACGTCTTCGGCGAAGGCGGCGGTCAGCACGTCGCCGAGCGCCTGTCCGTGCTCACCGGCGGCAAGGTGCCGCTGCTCGGCCAGATCCCGCTGGATCCGGCCCTGCGTGCCCACGGCGACGACGGCACCCCGATCGCCGTCTCCGAGCCGGACAGCCCCGCGGGTCAGGCCATCGGCGCCATCGCCGAGCAGCTGATGACGCGTCGTGAGTCGCTGGCCGGTAAGTCGCTGGGCCTCGGCGTCACCCGCAGCTGACCCACGTACTCTGCAGCAACCCGGATACACCGCGAAGGCCCTCCCCGACCAGCGGGAGAGGGCCTTCGCGGTATGTTTCTGTTGCCTGCGCCCCGGTGCTAGGTGATGTCCGCCCAGGAGAAGCCGCCGCCGGTCCCGTAGTCACCCTTCGGGGTGTCGTCGGGATTCCGGGGAGGCTGATTCTGCGGCTGCCCAGCCTGCTCCTGCGAAGGCTGGGGCTGGGGGCTGCGACGACGCGCATCGGGGGTGTCGCGCGGATCCTCCTGCATGATGCGCTGCGGGTCGAAGGCGTCGAGGGCGGACTCGTCGCCGTCGAAAAGCGCCTTGGTGATCGCCCCGCGGGGGCCGAGGCGCGTGTACTCCGCCACCTGCTCGAGGGGCTTACGGAACTCGTCGAACTCCGAACCGAACTCGCCGTTCAGCTCCTTTTTCGCGTTGTTGATCGCGCGTCGGGCCGCAAAGATAGCGGCCCGCACGTCCTCGATGAGTCCCGGCAGACGCTCCGGGCCGACGACAATGAGAGCCACGATCAGCAGCGTGAAGATCTCCAGCCAACCGATACTCTGAAACACACATCCACCTTAGTCACACCACGGAACCGCTGTGCGGCTAGTGGCCCTGGTTACGTTTGACCGCCCGCAGGATCATCTCCATCTTGTCCAGCAGACCCTCGGGCACCGGGGTCGGAGTCGACTCCGCGTCCGGTCCGGAACGCGGCGGGGCGGACGCGATGCCGGCCAGACGGGTGAGCAGGTCGTGCGGGGCCCGGACGTCCTCCCCGATGTTGGATCCGCGCAGCCACTCGGAGGCGCCGCGCTGACGCTCGATCTCGGCCCGGCACTCGGCGCAGTGGACGAGGTGCACGCGGGCACGGTGGCAGGCGAGGTCGGTGAGTTCGCCGTCCACGAACGCGGCGACGGCCTCCGGGCTGAGGTGCTCGACGGAGGCGAATTCACGGGGCCGACGCGGGGCGCGTGGGCGGGCCGGACGGGACAGCTTCGGCATGCGGGGCATGCGCGGCAGGTTGGGGCGGCTCATCGGGTGCTCGGGTCCTCCTTTCTCCGCCAGAATACCCCCGGGAGGGTCAGCGGGTCCGCAGGAGGAGCTTCGCGCCCTCATCCTTCTGTGCGGCGGCCTCGAGGCTGGCGCGCAGCTGGGTACGGCCGCGGTGGATGCGGGAACGGACGGTGCCCATCTTCACGCCGAGGGTGTCGGCGATCTCGTCGTAGGACATGCCGACCACGTCACAGAGGACGACGGCGACACGGAAGTCGGGGCTCAGCTGGTCCAGCGCGGCCTGCAGGGCCGGGTCCAGGTTGGCGACGGAGTACGCCTGCTCCGGGGTCATGTCCGTGCCGGGGACACGCTCGTAGTCCTCGGGCAGCGCCTCCATGCGGATCTTGTTGCGGTGGCGCACCATGTCCAGGAAGAGGTTGGTGGTGATGCGGTGCAGCCAGCCCTCGAAGGTGCCGGGCTGGTAGTGACGGAGGGAGCGGAACACACGCATGAACGTCTCCTGGGTGAGGTCCTCCGCGTCGTGCGGGTTACCGGAGAGACGGAAGGCCAGACGGTAGACGCTGTCGGCGTGTTCCGCGACGAGCTCGCCCCAGCTGGGCATGTCCCCCTGACCGGCATCGAAGGCAGCGGTGCCGGAGAGGTTCTCCGGAGTGGTGAGCGCGGCGTCCTGGGTGTGGGCGTCGTGTCCTGCAGTGCGTGTCATGCCGATTATTGTGCTACACCCCACTGCAGAAGACTGCAGAGTGGTCTGGCAACATACTGTGAACACCCCCCATAAGCCCCACCCGTCACACCAGCCACAATCCCGGGGGGTTCCCGCACAATGTGCTCTGACCACCCTAGACTGGGGAATCGTGACTGACACGGCATATGACGCACTGCGCACCTACATCGAATCCACCACGGAGATCCCGGAGGCGCTCACCGACGCGCGCCGCGACGCCGCGGAGTTCGGACTCACCGTGCCCGACGAGATGACCGGCCAGCTCCTGGCCACCCTCGCCGCCGCCACGGGCTCCCCCTCGAACTCCACCGGCGCGGTCGCCGTGACACCCGCCGCCGGCGTGGTGGGCCTCTACATCCTCCGCGGACTCGGCGACAAGGGCACCCTCACGTGCATCGACCCCGAGGTCGAGCACCAGGCCCAGGCCCGCAACGTCTTCCGCGAGGCCGGCTACGCCCCCTCCCGGGTCCGCTTCCTGCCCTCCCGTCCGCTCGACGTCATGGGCCGCCTCGCCGCCGGCGCCTACCAGCTCGTCTACGCCCAGGTCGCCCCGGTGGAGCTGCCCGCCGTCATCCAGGCCTCCTGGCCCCTGCTCACCCCCGGCGGCACCCTGGTGCTCGCCGACGCGCTTCTCGACGCCACCCTCGCCGACGAGTCCCGCCGCGACCGCGACACCACCGCCGCCCGGGAGGCCGACGAGATGGCCCGCTCCCTGGAGGGCGCGATCGTCACCCGCCTGCCGCTGGGTGCCGGTCTCACGCTGATCACGAAGCGCTGAGCAGGCGAAAAGCAGCAACGGGC
>NZ_DUOE01000195.1 GCF_012838985.1 Corynebacterium sp.
GACCGGATGGCCGACGCCATGGACGCCACCGTCCGCATCTGGCAGGAGCTGGCCGCCGACGAGAAGCGCCACAATCTGCCCATCACCCGCGAGCCGGAGGCCGGGTTCGCCCTGGCGATGCACCAGTGGGCTGCCGGCGCACCGCTGGGCTACTGCCTGGCCGCGGCCGCCGAGTCCGGTGCCGAGATGACCCCGGGTGATTTCGTCCGCTGGTGCCGCCAGGTCATGGACCTGCTGGGGCAGGTGGCCAAGACCGCGTACACCGATGACGTGCAGGCTAATGCCCGGCGCGCCATCGACGCGATCCGTCGCGGCGTGGTGGCGATCGGCAGCTAGTACGCCCGCTCCAGCGCCTGCACCGCCGCCTGGATCGCCCGGCGGTGCGGGGCCACCTGGGCGACGGTGGCCAGCCCGGTGTTGAGGCCGAAGGGGTCGGTGATCATCGACTGCACCGCCACGATCTGGTTGTCGATGATGACGGGCCCGCCGGAGTCCCCTTTGACGGCGCGGGGTTTGTTGTAGAGGATCGCGGCGGAGGTCACCAGGGTGTGGAGGTTGCGGCCCAGCGCCAGCGGAGTGCGCAGCAGGACGCGGCCGGTGCGGTGCTGGAGCTTGTGCCAGCTCTTACCGAAGCCCTGGGTGACGGTGGGTAGGAGCCAGGGGGCGGGGCGCGTCGATAAGCGCAGGAGGTCCTTGGGCGGTGACGGGCGGTCCAGCCGGAGGACGGCGATGTCGGTGCGCGGCAGGCGCACGGCGCCGCGGACGCGGGCGTGGAAGAAGGCGCCGCCGACGCGGATCGGGCCGGTGCGTTCGCGCAGGAAGTGGGCGCAGCTGAGCATGTACTCGGTGCGGGCGTCGGTCGCTCCCTGGAGGTCGGGGTGGATGAGCACGCCGGAGCAGTAGGCGCGGCCGGAGCTGAGGCGGACGGTGATGGCGGAGGACACGGTGCCCCAGGGTACCTACCATGGGGACATGGCTGATCTTTTTCCCACCGACGTCTATGCTGGGCGCCTGCGCCGCGCCGCCGAACTGTGCCGGGAGGAGGGGCTGGCCGGTCTGATCATCGGCACCGGGCCGGAGTTGGCGTATCTCACGGGTTCCTGGCTGTCGTCGCATGAGCGGTTGACGGTGCTGGTCGTGCCGGCGGAGGGCACGCCGGTGATGCTGGCCCCGGCGACCGACATCGGCGATCTGGAGCATTCGGCGCTGCCGCATCTGGACGTGGTGATCCGCGGGTGGGTGGACGGCGATGACGCGCACGCCTGGGCGGCGGCGGTCCTCGATCACGGTCCGGTGGCGTTGGGGTCGTCGTTGACGACGCTGCATGTGCTGCGTCTGCAGGAGCTTGTCGACGCCCCCACCCTCCCCGCCGCGACCACCCTCAAGGAGCTGTTCATGCGGAAGGATCCCGCGGAGATCGAGCAGCTGGCCCTGGCGGGCGCGGCGATCGACCGGGTGCATGAGCGGGTGCCGGCGCTGCTGCGTTCGGGAAGGTCGGAGGCGGCAGTGGCCGCGGATCTGCAGGCGCTGATCCTCAAGGAGCACGACGTGGTGGATTTCGTCATCGTCGGTTCCGGGCCGAACGGGGCGAACCCGCACCACAGTCACTCCGGCCGGGAGCTGGTGACCGGCGACGTGGTGGTCGTCGACATCGGCGGCACGCGGGGGCCGGGCTACCACTCGGATTCGACGCGCACCTATGTCGTCGGCGGTCCGGACGAGGCCGGCCGGGAGGTGCGGAAGGCCTACGAGGTGCTGCAGGCCGCGCACGGGGCGGCGCTGGCGCAGGCCCGGCCGGGCGTGTCGGCGGCGTCGGTGGACAAGGCCGCCCGGGAGGTCATCGAGGAGGCGGGCCTGGGCGAGTATTTCATTCACCGCACCGGTCACGGGATCGGGCTGTCGACGCACGAGGAGCCCTACATCATGGCCGGTAACGAGCTGATTCTGGAGCCGGGCATGTGCTTCTCCATCGAGCCGGGGATCTATCTGCCGGGGAAGTGGGGAATGCGGCTGGAGGACATTGTGGTTGTGTCGGACACCGGCGTAGAATCACTGACACATCAACAACGTGAACTGAGGTAACCCCCATGAGCGCCACCCACGCCCTCTTCGTCGGCCACGGCACCCCGATGAACGCCATCGAGGTCAACGACTTCACCCGCACCTGGACCCGGCTGGGCCAGGGCGTCAAGCCGCGCGCCGTCCTCTCGGTCTCCGCCCACTGGTACACCCGCGGCACCGGGGTCACGGCCATGACCGACCCGCGGACCATCCACGACTTCTACGGGTTCCCCCAGGAGCTTTTCGACGTCCAGTACAACGCCCCCGGCGACCCCGAGATCGCCGAGCTGGTCCGCGACATCGCCAAGCCCACCCTCGTGCAGAACGACCACGACTGGGGCCTGGACCACGGCACGTGGTCGGTGCTCAAGCACATGTTCCCGGAGGCTGACATCCCGGTCGTCCAGCTGTCCATCGACGCCACCAAGCCGCTGTCCGAGCACGTCGAGCTGGGCACCCGCCTGGCCCGCCTGGCCACCGAGCACGACGTGCTCATCGTCGGGTCCGGCAACGTGGTGCACAATCTCTCGCTCGTCGACTGGCACGGCGGGGACACCGGTTTCGCCTGGGCCGATGAGTTCGACGAGGCTGCCCGCGACATCATGCTCGGCGACCCTGACCGCCTCGAGGCGCTGCGCAGCCACTCCGGTTTCACCCGCGCGGTACCGACCCCGGATCACTTCCTGCCGCTGGCCTACATCGCGGGTGTCTCCGCGGCCACCGGCGGCACCGTCGACGTGTTCAACGAGAAGCGCACCATGGGTTCGCTGTCCATGACCGGGTACCGGGTAGCTTCTTAAGGCATGAACGGCATTCTGCTCCTCGGCGGCACCTCCGACATCGGCCTGGAACTTGCCGCGCGTTTGTGCGCGGGACGCCCGGTAGTGCTTGCCGCCCGCCGGGACACCGATCCCGCCCCGCTTTACGACGCCGGCGCCACCGCCGTCCACCACCTCCCCTTCGAGGCGGGTGACCTGGAGGGCCACCGGGGCGTCGTCAAGCAGGCGCTGGAGCTGACCGGGGGAGTGTCCACCGCCATCGTGGCGTTCGGCATCCTCGGCGACCAGGCGCGGGCCGAGCGCGACGAGGCGCACGCCGCGGAGATCGCCACCATCGACTACACCGCCCAGGTGTCCATGCTCACCGTGCTGGCGGACGTCATGACCGGCGGCGAGATCGTCGCGTTCTCCTCCATCGCCGGGTGGCGGGCCCGCCGCGCCAACTACGTCTACGGCTCGACGAAGGCCGGCCTCGACGCGTTCTGCCAGGGCCTGTCCGACCGCCTCCACGGCACGGGGCTGCGGCTGATCACGGCCCGCCCCGGTTTCGTCATCGGCTCCATGACCGAAGGGATGGACCCGGCACCGCTGTCGGTGACCCCCGCCGACGTGGCCGACGCCGTCGCCGCGGAGATCCGCACCGGTCGTGGCAGCGCCACCCTGTGGATCCCCGGCCGCCTGCGTCTCCTGGCGTGGGTGATGCGTCTGGTCCCGCGTCCGGTCTGGCGGCGGATGCCCCGTTAGTTCCGTCCCGGGAGCAGCGGCGACTCGGCGTCGAAGATGAGGC
>NZ_DUOE01000196.1 GCF_012838985.1 Corynebacterium sp.
ACCACCTCACCGCCTGGGCCCAGGGCGGCAACACCAACATCAGCAACCTGACCATGTTGTGCGGGGTGCACAACGCCCGCAACGACGATGACCCGGACAAACCCCCGAAACACGGGCGGATGGAACGCGCCCCGGGTGGGGTGGTCCATCACCCACCCGACGGTGGCCCGCCCCGGCGGAACATCCACCCGATCCGCGACCTCTCAGCCGCGGCCCTGGTCAGTACATCTAGAGCTTGACCATCGGCTCGTAGCCGAAGGGGATGCGGTCCGAATTGACGATCTGCTTGCCGAAGGGGAAGCAGGTCACCGGGATCATCTTGATGTTCGCCCAGGCCAGCGGGATGCCGATGATCGTGGCGGCCTGCGCGGCGGCGGTGGTCACATGGCCGATCGCCAGCCACACGCCCGCCACGACGAACCAGATGACGTTACTGACGGCGGACATCCCGCCGACCCCACCGGTCGGCTGGACGACGGAACGCCCGAACGGGGCGAGGGCGTAGTTGGCCATCCGGAACGAGGCGATTCCTGCCGGGATGGTCACGACGAAGAGGCACGCGATGAGGCCGAAGAGGATGTAGCCGGCGGCCAGCAGAAAACCGCCGGTGAGGAACCAGATGATGTTCAGCAGGAGTTTCACACCTCCGAATCTAGTGGAGAAGACCACTAGGATGACGGGCATGGACGACCACCTCCGGCTTTCCGACGCCGAACGTCTCGCCGCCCTGTCCGCCCTCGGCACCCACTTCACCGAGGGGCGTCTGGACACCGTCGAGTTCGACGAACGCACCCTCGCGGTGTCGCAGGCGAAGACACGGGGTGAGATCCGCCCGTTGTTCGACGATCTGCCCGGATGCCTGGAGTCGGCGCTGAGTGGGGAGGGGGCGGTCGTCGAGAAGCATGACGACGAGGCGGAGCTGGAACGGATCCGCACACGGGGCGCGCGCGTCGAGAAGTGGGACGGGCTGATCGGCAGTGTGACCCTGGCGGCGTTCTTCATCCTCATGTTCGCGTTCAACGTGTCGTGGGCGTGGATCGTGTGGCCGCTGATGGGTGCCGCGTTCGTGATCCCGCGGCTGGTCAACCGCTTCTCCGACTCGGACGAGAAGGCCTACAAGGAGCTGAAGAAGATCGAGGAGAAGGCCCGGGCGGCGCGTCTGGAGCGGGCGCAGCGGCGGTTGAGGGAGCTGGAGTAGCGTCGGCCCCATGCTCACCACCATCGTCGACTGAGTCGTCCGCCTCATGGAGATTCTGGGGGCACCCGGCGTCGGTGTCGCCATCTTCCTCGAGAGCGTCTTCCCGCCGATCCCCTCCGAGGTGGTCCTGCCGCTGGCGGGTTTCACGGCCTCGCGGGGTGAGCTCAACGTGTGGGCGGCCTTCATCTGGGCGACGGTCGGTTCGGTGGCGGGCGCGTTCCTGCTGTACTGGCTGGGTGCGGCGATCGGGGCGCAGCGGCTGCGGCAGATCGCGGACCGGATGTGGCTGGTGGAGCCGGCGGATGTCGACAGGTACGGGCGTTGGTCGGTGTTCTTCGGGCGTCTGATGCCGGGTGTCCGCTCCCTCATCTCGATCCCGGCGGGCATCGACCGGATGAGTCCGCTGTCCTTCGGCCTCCTGACACTCACCGGTTCGGCCCTGTGGAATGCGCTGCTCATCTACGCGGGGGTGGTGCTGGGCAGCAACTACCACCTCGTCGAGAAGTACGTCGGCGAGTATTCGACGGTGGTCTACGTCATCGTCGGTACCGGGCTCCTCGTGGGGTTCGGCCTGCTGGTACGACGGGCACGGCGACGTAGTCGGGCGCGGCAGGCTGGCAGGCGGGGCACCACCAGATGATGCGTTCCTCGGCGGCGGGGCCCAGCCAGGCCCGTCGGATGGGGGTGCGGCAGCGGCGGCAGGGGCGGCCGTGGCGGCCGAAGACGTAGGTGGTCTCCCCGGCGCGGCGGATGCCGGTGGTGACGCGGACGGGGGCGTCGCGGTTGGCCCACATGACGCGGCGGGTCACGTCGAGGACGTGGTCGACGTCGACGTCGGCTACTCGACGGGCGGGGTGGATGCCGCAGAGGAAGCAGATCTCGGCGCGGTATTCGTTGCCCACACCGGCGAGGTTGCGTTGTTCGAGGAGGGCTTCGCCGATGGTGGCGGCGGGCTGCGCCAGGATGCGTCGGCGGGCTTCCTCGCGGCCGCCGGTGGGCCAGTCCTCCCCGAGGACGTCGGGGCCGAGGTGGGCGGTCTGTTCGTGGTAGTGGTCGGTGGGGAAGACGCGGACGAGTCCGAGGGAGTGGCCGACGACCTCGATGGGGTGGGTGTCGGCGAGCTGGAGGACGACGCGGGCGGTGTGTCCCGGTTTGCGCCACCGGTCGCCGACGCGGTGGACGGCCCAGGTGCCCTCCATCTTGAGGTGGGTGTGCAGGATCCGGTCGCCGAACTGCATGAAGAGGTGTTTGCCGTAGGGCCAGACGCGGTCGACGAGTTCGCCGGTGAAGTCGGTGAGGGCGACGGAGGGGACGCGCAGGGAGGTGTGGAGGACCTCCCGGCCGGTCATGAACTGCAGGCGCCGGGAGAGCTGGAGTACGGAGTCACCTTCGGGCACGTCTTCACGCTACATCCTGCGGGGCGCGGCCCCCGACCGCGCCCCGCGGAGGGTAATCCCCCCGGGAGGAAGTATGGGGAATGACGCGGTCCGACAACGGTGTAACTCTGCCCAGTTCAGTGGGCAGGGTCACATCAGCTGGGGTTACTCGTCGTCGAAACTGATGTCCTCGAGGGCGTCGACCACGCGCCGCCCCCTCACGGGGGTACGGGGAGGTGCGGTGCGTCCGCCGATGCGCGCTCCCCGCGGGCTTATCGACGCCCCCGCCTCCCGCAACGCCCCCAGCAGCGGGGAGTCGAAGACCGGGTGGCCGTTGAGCTTCTCGACGGTGACGGGGCCGGGGCCGCTGCTCAGCGCCTTGACGACGAGGTCGAGGTGCCCCTCCTCGAAGACGGTGAGGGTGCGGCCGCCGCGGGTGAGGTGGGCGAGGAGGACGCCGTCGGCGAGCACGACCATGGCGCCGGCTGCCCGGGAGGGGCCGGTCTCAGGCCACGGGAGGGCCGCGCCGTAGGGGTTGGCGGGGTCGGCGGCGGCGAGGACGTGGAGCTGCGGGTCGTGGAGGTCCGGGGGCAGGCCGTCGCCGTCGAGTCCGCGGAGCCGGTCGATGACCGCCGGGGTGGAGAACTGCGCTGCGCCGAGCCCCTCGATGAAGTAGCCGCGCATGGCCTTGCCGGACTCCTCGAAGCCGCTGAGCACCTTGTAGGCCAGTGCGAAGCCGCCGAGGACCTCCTCGGCGACGACGCTGCCGCGGGTGACCACACCGTAGCGGTCGAGCCAGGTCTCGCCCTGCACGACGGAGCGGGTGGTGGCGTCCCCGCTGGGCTGGACGGTGAGGGCCCAGCGGCCGCCCATGTCGAGGGGCGGTCCGGAGCGCAGCCGGGAGCGGTTGGGGCGGCGGCGTGCCCGGTGGGCGGTGGTGCCGCCGGTGGTGGCCAGGCG
>NZ_DUOE01000197.1 GCF_012838985.1 Corynebacterium sp.
AAGGGAGCCGGCGAGCCGGTGGGCGTCGCCATTCTCGGCCACGGCACCGTCGGATCTGAGGTGCTGCGCCTGATGGGCGAGTACACCGACACGCTCGCGCACCGCATCGGCGGTCCGCTCGAGATCAAGGGTGTGGCCGTGTCCGACCTCTCCAAGCCGCGTGAGGGCGTGGCCCCGGAGCTGCTCACCGATGACGCTCTCAGCCTCATCAACCGCGAGGACGTCGACATCGTCGTCGAGGTCATCGGCGGTATCGACTACCCGCGCGAGCTGGTCCTGGCAGCCCTGCGCGCCGGCAAGTCCGTCGTCACCGCCAACAAGGCACTCGTCGCCGCCCACGCCGACGAGCTCGCCGACGCCGCCGACGCCGCCAACGTGGACCTCTACTTCGAGGCCGCCGTCGCCGCCGCCATCCCGGTCGTCGGCATGCTGCGTCGTTCCCTCGCCGGTGACAACATCCTGCGTATCTCCGGCATCGTCAACGGCACCACCAACTTCATCCTCGACGCCATGGAGTCCACCGGCGCCACCTACGACGACGCGCTCGCCGAGGCCACCCGCCTGGGCTACGCCGAGGCCGACCCGACCGCCGACGTCGAGGGCCACGACGCCGCCTCCAAGGCCGCCATCCTCGCGTCCCTGGGCTTCCACACCCGCGTCAAGTTCGACGACGTCAGCTGCGAGGGCATCTCCAAGGTCACCGCCGAGGACATCGAGGCCGCCCGCGACGCCGGTTACGTGATCAAGCTGCTCGCCATCTGTGAGCGCATCACCGACCGGAACGGCGAGGAGGCCGTCGCCAGCCGCGTCCACCCGACTCTCGTGCCGGTCGACCACCCGCTGGCCTCGGTCAACCAGTCCTACAACGCCATCTTCGTCGAGGCCGAGGCAGCCGGACGCCTGATGTTCTACGGCAACGGTGCCGGTGGCGCCCCGACCGCCTCCGCCGTCCTCGGTGACCTCGTCGGCGCCGCCCGCAACAAGGTCCACGGTGGCCGCGCCCCGGGTGAGAACACCTACGCGAACCTGCCGATCGCCGAGCTCGGTGACGTGCGCACCCGCTACCACATCGACATGGAGGTCGAGGACCGCACCGGTGTCCTCGCCGAGCTGTCCACCATCTTCGCGGCTCACGACATCTCCCTCAAGACCGTCCGCCAGGAGGAGGCCGGCGATCTCGCCCGCCTCATCGTGGTCACCCACTCGGCACGCGAGTCCGACCTGGCCGCCACCGTCGAGGATCTGAAGAAGGCCTCGGCCGTCAAGGCCGTCGACAGCGTTCTGCGCCTCATCTAAGGAGCGTCGAGGTTTGAGCATCCAGCTTGAGGTGGGCACGAAGGTCACCGTCACCGTCCCCGGTTCCTCCGCGAACCTGGGCCCCGGATTCGACACCCTCGGCCTGGCCGTGGGCATCTACGACACCGTCGAGGTCGAGGTCATTGAGGCGGGTCTCGAGGTCGAGGTCTTCGGTGAGGGCGACGACGACCTGCCCCGCGACGGTTCCCACCTGGTGGTCAAGGCCATCCGGTCGGGCCTCAACGCCGCGCACGCCGAGGCCCCGGGCCTGCGCGTCGTGTGCACCAACGCCATCCCGCAGTCCCGTGGTCTGGGCTCCTCCGCCGCCGCCGCGGTCGCGGGTGTCCTGGCCGCCAACGGTCTGGCGGGTAACCCGCTGACCACGGATCAGGTGGTCCAGCTGTCCTCCGCGTTCGAGGGGCACCCGGACAACGCCGCGGCCTCCGTCCTCGGTTCCGCCGTGGTCTCCTGGACCACCACCCCGGTCGACGGCTCCCAGCCGGGTTACCGGGCGGTGGCGGTGGACGTCGACAAGCGCATCCGGGCGACGGCCCTCGTGCCGGACTTCCACGCCTCCACCCAGGCGGTGCGTCGCGTGCTGCCGAGCCACGTCACCCACACGGACGCGCGTTTCAACGTCTCGCGTACCGCGGTGATGACCGTGGCGCTGCAGAATCACCCGGAGCTGCTGTGGGAGGGCACCCGTGACCGCCTGCACCAGCCCTACCGCGCCGATGTGCTGCCGGTGACCGCGGAGTGGGTCAACCGCCTGCGCAACCGGGGGTACGCCGCGTACCTGTCCGGCGCCGGCCCGACCTGCATGGTCCTGTCGGTCGACCCGATCGAGGAGGCCATCCTCGAGGACGCCCGCACCGCGGGTCTGCGTGTCATCGAGCTCGAGGTCGCCGGTCCGGCGACCGTCGAGGTCAGCCGGGCCTAAACCTCCCCGGCGGGGTCGTCGGCCGGGTCCACCCGGTCGGCGACCACCGAGCACGCACCTGAGGGGTGGAAGGGGCGCAGGCTCAGCCGGACGGGGGCGGTGCCGACGGTCTCCTGCAGGAAACCCTCGTGGATGGCGCAGACCACGAGCGAGGGGGAGTGTCCCTCGGCGACGAAGGGACAGGCATTCAGCTCGATGTCGACGGAGTCCGGGTCGTCTGTCCCGTTCTCCCGGGCACGTCGGAACGTCGGGTCGAAACCCAGTTCGCGGAGGGTGACCTGGAGGCGGTCGAGCGCCGCGTCCATCGCATCCCCGCCTTCCGCCACGGGGGTGTCTGCGGGAGAATCCACCCGCTCGGCCATGCGCCGGGCCCAGAGACGCCCGATCTCCCGGGCCTTCCCGATCGTCTCGGGGCCGGGGGACTCGATGTCGACGAGCATCGACGCCAGCAACTCCACCAGTGAGATGTACTCCCGGGCGATGGCCCGGTTGTCCGGGATCCGGACCTGGAAGATCAGGGAGGGGCGACCGCGGCCCTGTGCCGGGGCGGTGTGCGCGTGGACGGCCCCGCGGGCGATGAGTTCGTCGAGGTGCCCGCGGACGGTGTTCACGTGCATGCCCAGGTCGGTGGCCAGGTCGGCGGACCGTGCCCCCTGCGGGTAGGTCTGCAGCAGGTCGAGGACCTCGCGCTGCTTCGCACTGAGTTGCAGTGACTCAGGGTAGAGCTCCGCGGCGGGGCGGGGCGGCCGGTTGTCCGTCATCGGGACCGAAACCTCCTCATGTCCGGTGCAGCACATGTCGCGTGATGGCGGTCGCCTCGGTGACGACCGTGTTCGCACGAATGAAAGGTCGCCACCCTCCGGGGGAAAGTGACGACTCTGCTGTCCCGGCGCAAACCGCATCCCCACTGTCAGCGGGAACAGTGCCTGTCCCGGCCAATTGTCCGCGACACATCGTCTTGGTGTCAATTTCCATGTTCACCAATACACCCTTGTCCCGGGCGGGGCAGGATCACGGCACCGGGAGGAATCCGTGCTTCTCCCACACCCGGGTCATCTCCGGGGAGCGGAGCAGGGACACCAGTTCCGTCGCCGCCTGCTTATCGACGACGGTCGTGGTCACCGCCGCCATGAGTGAGTTGGGGTGGTCCTCGGCTCCCGGGATGTCGATGATCTCCACGGCGGCGCCTGCGGCCCGGGCGTCGGTGCGGTAGACCCAGCCGGCGTCGGCCCGCCCGGCCATGACCTTGCCCAGGACATCCAGGGCGGACTGCTCGCGGGAGACCGGCTCGAGGGTGATGCCCTGCGCCTCACTGATCCGCTGCGCGGAGGCGCCGCAGGGGACCCGCGTGTCGCAGACGATCACGGCAGCCTCGGCCAGATCCTCCACCGACGTGATGCCGGCCGGGTTGCCGGCGGGCACGACCATGGTCATCGAGTTGGTGGCCACCACCCGGGGGTCACGGGCCACGCCCAGGGAGACGGCCTGCTGCATGGAGTCCTCGTCAGCGGTGATGAGGACATCACCGGGGGCGCCGTCCGCGAGCTGCTGGATGAGCGTGGATGAACCGGCGTTGAGGAACGTGAGCCGGGTGTCGGTGAGTGCGGCGAGGTCCTCGTTGATGACACGTGACGACGACGCCCCGAGAACCAGCAGCTCCGCCCCGTCACCTCCGGCGGGGGCCGGGGCGCACCCCGCCGCGGTGAGTACGGCGAGGAGGGGGAGAAGCAGCAGGTGGCGGCGCATGGGGTCCTTCGGTGGCCGGGGCGACCCAACCAGGGGAGATGGTTTTCACGTCAATCATAGATGTCGGAGGCGGTGGAACTCGACGGAGCCCCCGCCGGTCCAGCCGACGTCCGCGGAGATGCCGGACTGCTCGCCGGCGATGACCGCGCGCAGGCGGGCCAGGGCGACGGTCTCGGCGAAGTCCTCGCGCTCCACGCCGAGGAAACGGCGGCCGAGTTTCAGGGCCACCGCGGCGGTTGTCCCGGAGCCGAGGTGGTAGTCGAGCACCACGTCACCCGGTGCGGTGAACAGCTCGATGAGGAAGCGCAGCAGCGCCTCCGGTTTCTTGCCGTTGCGGAAGCTCACGCCGCCCTCGGTGGACACGCGGTTGAACTCGGCGTGGAAGTCGGCGAAGTTCGGGTAGGGCAGGGCGGTGACGTCGCTGGACTGCGGTACACCCTGGAAATAGGAGCCGTTGCGGTTGCCGGACTTCGGGGTGTGGAAGAAACGGTGTCCCAGGCCGTCGTCGCCGATGTCGGGCACCTGGATGAGGGACATCGGCTCCAGGCCGAGACCCTCGAGGTGGGCGACCCAGAAGCGGCCCGAGGAGTTCTTCTCCCGCAGGCTGCCGCGGATGGAGTGGGTGCGGAACGTGCCCTCACCCGCGCCGTTGTCCACCTTGCGCCACTCCTCCGGCCGGTAGATCCGGCAGGCGCGTCCGCCCAGCTCGGCGGGCGTGCCGGGGCCGGTGATCTCCACGTCCCAGCGGTACTGGCTGAGGTCCCGTTCGCGGATGCGGCGGGGCATGCGGAACCGGGGGTCGGTGGAGTAGATGAGGATCTGCTCGACGACGTCGTTGAACTGCTTGTCCGCGGTCAGGGCCCGGTCGGGGTGACGGACGAGGACATGGAGGACCATGACCTTGTGGAGCCAGGGGGTGGCGTCGAGAAGCACCTCGAGGTGTGCGGACTGGTGGAAGCTGCACTGGATGGCGATGACGGCGTCATCGACGAGCAGGGGACGGGCGGCCTCGAGACGTTCGGCCATGAACGACAGCCACTGCGCGCGCGGCATCGCGTCGGCGTAGAGGTAGTCACCGCTGCCGGTGTTGTAGGGCGGGTCGATGTAGACCATGCGCACCCGCCCGGCGTGGGTGTCCGCCAGATGGCGGAGAACCTGCAGGTTCTCGCCCTGGATGAGCAGATTGTCGACGGCGCGGTGCATGCCTGCCGATCCTAGCCCCCGGCCCCCTCGGCGACCTCCTGCTCATCCTTCTCGCCCGGACCCTTGAGCTTGATGATCTCGAACTCGTCGTCCGCGAGGTGCTTCCGCAGGTCCTTCTTGTCGAACTTGCCGACGGAGGTCTTGTCGATGTCCTGCACGAACGTCCAGTACTCGGGCAGCATCCAGCCCGGCAGGGTGGCGCGGAGCTGGTCACGCAGCTGCTCGGCGGTCCCGCGGGTCTGCGGGATGTCCTCGTGCAGCACCGTGACCGCCAGCGGGCGCTCACTCCACTTCTCGTCCGGGTAGCCGATGACCGCGCACTCCACGACCTCCGGGGAGTTCATGATGAGGTTCTCCAGCATGGCGGAGTAGATCCACTCACCACCGGAGCGGATGACGTCACGCGCGCGGTCGGAGACCGTGAGGTAGCCGTCGGCGGTGACCGAACCGACGTCACCGGTGCGTAGCCAGCCGTCCGCGGTGAACAGCTCCTCCGCGTCGTCGACCTCTCGGCCACGGAACTGGCTGGCGGAACCGTCGCCGTCCTCGGTGGGCGAGTGGTAGTACTCTCCCGTCACGATGTTGCCCCGGACCTGCAGCTCACCCTGGTTACGGTCGGTCGAGGAGACGACCACCCCGTCGTTGACCACCCGGTACTCAAGCAGCGGCGAGAAACGTCCCTGGCTCACGCGGTACGCCCAGCGGGCCTCGCCGGAGGAGCCCGACGGCGGACGGGCGACCGTGCCCACCGAGGAGGTCTCCGTCATACCCCACACATGGATGACATCGACGCCGTAACGCTCCTCCCACAGCTGGATGAGGATCGGCGGGGCCGGCGAACCACCGACGTAGAGCTCCGTGAGCGACATGCGCTCCGGGGGATTGTGCAGGTAGTGCACCATGAGCTGGATCCACAGCGTGGGCACGCCGTGCGCCACACGGGGGTGGGTGGCCGCGATGAGGCGGGCCAGCGTCGGCGCCGACACATCCGAATCGGGGAACACCAGGGGAGTGCCCGACATGAACGCCGCATAGGGCACGCCCCACGACAGCACGTGGTAGATCGGCACACAGCACAGGAAGGACTCGCCGTGCGACACCGACAGGGAATCGGTGGCACGCAGCGACATGGCCTGCAGGAAGATGGAACGGTGCGAGTACGCCACGCCCTTCGGGGCGCCAGAGGTACCCGTCGAGTAGCAGATCGCGGCGGTGGTCTCCTCGTCGAGGACGGGCCAGTCGAAGACGGTCGAGCGGCCGTCGAGAAGCTCCTCGTAGGAGTACACCGCGAGGTGCTCCGGGATCTTCTCCGCCAGCGGACCCAGCGGCTCCAGCCCGGTGAATACCACGGCACGCATCGTGTGGCACCCGTCCAGCGCGCGGCCCAGCAGGCCCGCCAGCCGCGGATCACACACGATGACCTCGATCTGCGAGTGGTTGATGATGTGCCGGACCTGGTCGGTCATCAGCTGCTTGTTCAACGGTGCGAACACCGCCCCCATGCACGAGACGGCGAACTGCACCTCCAGGTGCTCCGCGCAGTTGTGCATGAAGGAACCCACCCGCTGGTCGCCCGTGATCCCCAGATCATCACGCAGGGCGTGCGCGAGTGCCGACGCCCGCGCGCGGACCTCCTCGAAGGTGGTCTCCTCGGCGTTGTCCGTGCGCCACGTGGTCACCTTCGTCGAGGCGTGCGCGGTCGCGCCGAACTCCAGGATCCGTGAGATCGACAGCGGCACATTCTGCATGGTGGAGAGCATGACCAACACTCTAGCCGGGAGGGTCGATGCGATAGTGTGTGCGGCATGCGGTACACTGTCCGGAGATCGACGGGGGTCTGCATCTTCAACCCAGGCCCATAGTCCACCCGGATCACGCGTCCACCCTCCTTCCTCCGCTGCAGGCGGCCCCGAGCTGCCCCGGCCCGGAAGGTTGCGGTCCCAGGTTCGGTCCGGTCTGATCAACCACTGAAGTACGGCTCCGTCCCCCTGCTGTCCTCACATGAGGACCACCCACGTCTGCGTGGGTGATCCACGGGAGGCGTCGAGTCGCTCAACTCCACAGAAGGCTTCCAGTCGGCGTGTGACGCGCTCCGCCCATGACGCGCCGAAGACTGGTCAAGCAAGGAAAGGACATC
This sequence comes from Corynebacterium sp., assembly GCF_012838985.1. Classification (GTDB taxonomy): domain Bacteria; phylum Actinomycetota; class Actinomycetes; order Mycobacteriales; family Mycobacteriaceae; genus Corynebacterium. The sequence goes on from NZ_DUOE01000197.1 coordinate 7,323, forward strand.
CGTGACCGAAACGGACACCGCCACCGCAGCATCTTCCACCGACCTCGCGTCGCTGAAGCTCACCGAGCTGCGCAAGATCGCCGCGGAGAAGGGCCTCAAGGGGGTCTCCGGCCTGCGCAAGGGCGATCTGATCACTGCCATCCAGACCGGCGTCGTGCCCGCCCGTGAGCGTGCCGCCGCGCCGACCGCCGACAAGGCAGAGGCAGACCAGGCCCAGGCAGCTCCGGCACCTGCGGCTGAGGAGGCCGCTCCGGCTGAGCAGGCAGAGCCGGCCGAGAAGGCCGAGCGCCCGCAGCGCACCCGCCGTGCCACCCGCACCAGCCGTCCGAGCCAGGAGAAGGCCGAGGAGGCCGCTCCGGCTGAGAAGGCTGACAAGAGCGAGGCCGCAGCTGAACAGCCGGCCCAGGCTGAGGCGGCCCCGGCCGCTGAGCAGGAAGAGAAGACCGGGCAGGCCGAGGAGTCCCGTGACTCCGGCGACTCCCGTGACTCCGACGAGGAGCCGCGCTACGAGTCCCGCTCCGCCGCCCGCCGCGCGCGTCGCAACCGGGCCCGTCACGGCCAGCGTGAGCAGGACCAGCAGTCCGGCTCCGAGCAGCAGCGTGGTCAGCGACAGGACCGTCAGGACCGCCAGGACCAGGACGGTCAGGATCGCCAGGACCGTCAGGATTCCGAGCGTGACTCCGGCCAGCAGCAGGGCCAGCAGCGCAACCAGCGTGGCCAGCGCCAGCAGGACCAGGACGGCGAGGGCCGTCGTGGTCGTCGCAGCCGCCGTAACCGTCGCGGCCGTGGGGGAGACCAGCACGACCAGCAGCATGATCAGCAGCATGATTCCGCTGACCTGCAGGACGTGGCGGGCATCCTCGACATCGTCGACAACAACGTCGCCTTCGTCCGCACGACCGGCTACCACGCCTCGCCGGCGGATGTGTTCGTGCAGAACCAGCTGATCCGTCGTTCCGGTCTGCGTGCCGGTGACGCCGTGACCGGCAAGGTGCGCATGGGTGCCGCCCAGACCCACGGTCAGGGCCGTAACCGTCAGAAGTACAACCAGCTGGTCAGCGTCGACACCGTCAACGGTCTGAGCATCGAGGAGGCGCGGAACCGTCCGGAGTTCTCCAAGCTGACGCCGCTGTACCCGAACCAGCGTCTGCGTCTGGAGACGGACCCGAAGATCCTCACCACCCGCGTCATCGACCTGATCATGCCGATCGGCAAGGGTCAGCGTGCGCTGATCGTCTCCCCGCCGAAGGCCGGTAAGACGACGATCATGCAGAACATCGCGAACGCGATCTCCACGAACAACCCGGAGTGCCACCTGATGGTGGTGCTTGTCGACGAGCGTCCGGAGGAGGTCACCGACATGCAGCGTTCGGTCCACGGTGAGGTCATCGCCTCCACCTTCGACCGTCCGCCGTCAGAGCACACCGCCGTCGCGGAGCTGGCCATCGAGCGTGCCAAGCGTCTGGTGGAGCAGGGCAAGGACGTCGTCGTCCTGCTCGACTCCATCACTCGCCTGGGTCGTGCGTACAACAACTCCTCGCCGGCGTCGGGTCGCATCCTCTCCGGTGGTGTCGACTCGAACGCGCTGTACCCGCCGAAGCGTTTCCTGGGTGCGGCCCGCAACATCGAGAACGGTGGTTCGCTGACCATCATCGCCACCGCGATGGTGGAGACCGGTTCCGCCGGTGACACCGTCATCTTCGAGGAGTTCAAGGGCACCGGTAACGCGGAGCTCAAGCTGGACCGCCGTATCTCCGAGCGTCGCGTCTTCCCGGCCGTCGACGTCAACCCCTCGGGCACCCGCAAGGACGAGCTGCTGCTCGCCCCGGAGGAGGCCCGCATCATGCACAAGCTGCGTCGTATCCTGTCCGCACTGGATCCGCAGCAGGCCATCGATCTGCTCATCAAGCAGCTGAAGAAGACCAAGAGCAACGGTGAGTTCCTCATGCAGGTCGCCTCTTCCGCCCCGATGGCCGCCGACAAGGACGAGGAGGACTACTCCTAAATGAGTTCCCATGTTTCCGCGGTGGACGATGTCGTCTCCGAGTACCAGGGCATCGAGGCCCAGATGGCCGATCCGGCGACCGCCGGTGACCAGGCCCTGTTCCGCAAGCTCTCCAAGCGTTACGCCGAGCTGCAGCCGATCATCAAGGTGAACAACGATCTCGTGAGCACGCGTGACGATCTCGAGGTCGCCCGCGAGATGGCCCACGAGGACAAGGAGTTCGCCGCAGAGGCCGAGCGCCTGGCGGCCCGTGAGGTCGAGCTCGAGGAGCAGCTCGCCGATCTGCTGGCCCCGCGTGACCCGCACGACGCCGATGACGTGATCATCGAGATCAAGGCCGGCGCCGGTGGCGAGGAGGCCGCGCTGTTCGCCGGCGACCTGGCCCGCATGTACGAGCGTTACGCCGACAAGCACGGTTTCACCTGGGAGGTGCTCGGCCTGTCCGAGTCCGACCTCGGTGGAGTCAAGGACATGACCTTGTCCATCCGTGCGAAGAACCCTTCCCGCGACGGTGCGTGGAGCGTGTTCAAGTTCGAGGGTGGCGTCCACCGCGTGCAGCGCATCCCCGTGACCGAGTCGCAGGGCCGCATCCAGACCTCCGCCGCCGGAGTCATGGTCTTCCCCGAGACCGAGGACGCCGGCGAGATCACCATCGAGGAGAAGGATCTGCGCGTCGACGTCTACCGTTCCTCCGGTAAGGGCGGCCAGGGCGTCAACACCACCGACTCCGCCGTGCGTCTGACCCACCTGCCCACGGGCATCGTCGTGACGTGTCAGAAGGAGCGTTCGCAGATCCAGAACAAGGCGCGCGCCATGCAGGTCCTGCAGGCCCGCCTCGAGCAGATCGAGCGCGAGAAGGCCGACGCCGAGGCCGCCGAGGGCCGTGCCGCGCAGGTGCGCAACATGGACCGCTCCGAGCGCATCCGCACCTACAACTGGCCGGAGAACCGCATCAGCGACCACCGCATCGGTTTCAAGGCCAACAACCTGGACTCCGTCCTCGACGGCAACCTCGACGACCTGTTCACCGCCCTCAAGGCGGCGGAGCGCGCCGAGCGTCTCGAGGCTGAGTAGGGTGTCGCTCCGCGCCGCGCTTCTCGACGCCGCGGAGCGTCTCACCGCGGCCGGCGTGCCGTCGCCGCTTGTCGACGCCCGCCTCATCGCCGCCCACCTCCTCGGCTGCGGTCCCCTCGACGTGGCGTTCCACGACGAGGTCCCGGCCGGTTTCGAGGAGATGGTCGCGCGCCGCGAGCGGCGCGAACCGCTCCAGCACATCCTGGGTGTCGCCCCCTTCGGGCCGCTCGACCTCACGGTCGGCCCGGGGGTGTTCATCCCCCGCCCCGAGACCGAGGTCCTCGCCGACTGGGGTGTGCGTCAGCTCGCCTCACTCGGCACCCCGACCCCCCGTGTCGTCGACCTGTGCACCGGCTCCGGTGCCCTCGCGCTCTACGTCGCGCATGAGGTGCCGGGGGCGGAGGTCGCGGGCGTCGAGAAGCATCCCGTGGCCCTGGACTACGCACGCCGCAACGCGGCGGGCACCACCGTGGACATGGTCGCGGGGGACGTCACCGACCCCGGCCTGCTGGGGGAGTGGCACGGCACCGTCGACCTCGTGCTGACCAACCCGCCCTACGTCCCCGAGACCCCGGACCTCGACCGGGAGGTCTACGCCGACCCGCCGGAGGCCGTGTTCTCCGGGGCCTCCGGCATGGACGTCATCGAGGCCTTCATCCCGACGATCCACGCCCTGCTGCGTCCCGGCGGGCTCGTCGGCATCGAGCACGATGACACCACCTCCCGGGCGGTGCAGGACGTTCTCGCAGCTCACGGAGGGTTCCGGGAGATCGCGGTGCTCCACGACCTGACCGGGCGGGCGCGGTTTGTCACGGCGAGTAAGGTGTAAGCCCATGAGCCGCATCTACTCCTGTGCCGACGAGACCTCCCGCGCCGAGGGCATCAGCGCGGCCGTCGAGGCCGCCCGCAGCGGCCGGCTGGTCGTCCTGCCCACCGACACGCTCTACGGGCTGGGCTGCGACGCCTTCGACAACCAGGCGGTGGCCAACCTCCTGGCCACCAAACGGCGCGGCCCCGACATGCCCGTGCCGGTGCTGGTCGGCTCCTGGGACACCATCCGCGGCCTCGTCCGCGAGTTCCCGCCGCAGACCGAGGCGCTCGTCCAGGCCTTCTGGCCGGGCGGGCTGTCCATCGTCGTCCCGCAGGCGCCCTCGCTGCCGTGGAATCTGGGGGACACCCGCGGCACCGTCATGCTGCGCATGCCGCTGCACCCCGTCGCCATCGAGCTGCTCCGTGAGGTCGGCCCCATGGCCGTGTCCTCCGCGAACATCTCCGGCCACGAGCCGCCGACCACCGCGATCTCCGCGAAGCAGCAGCTCGGCACCTCCGTCGCCGTCTACCTCGACGGCGGGGAGACCCCGGTGGGCAGGCCCTCCACCATCATCGACCTCTCCGGCCCCCGCCCGTACCTGCTCCGCGAAGGGGCCATCACCGCCGAGCGCATCGGCGAGGTCCTCGGAGTCGACGCCGAGCTCCTGCGGACGCGACCCTAGGGGGCGGGCATGGGAGCAGGCGTCCCGCTGCGCGAAATCGGCCTGGTGATCCTCGCGGCAGCGGCGATCACCTACCTCGCGACGGGCGTGGTCCGGTCCGTCATGGTCCGTTCCGGGCGGGTCGCCGAGATCCGCCAGCGCGACGTGCACACCCAGCCGACACCGCGCCTCGGCGGGGTGGCGATGTTCTCCGGCTTCCTGGCGGCCGTCTTCCTGGCCAACCAGTTACCGGCCCTGACCAGGGGATTCATGCCGATCACCCCGGAGATGAACGCCGTCGTCTGGGCGGCGTTCGCCATCGTCCTGGTCGGTATCCTCGACGACCTCTATGAACTCGACGCGATCACGAAACTCATCGGGCAGATCCTCGCGGCCATCATCATGAGCGTCCTGGGCCTGTCGTGGACGCTGCTCTACATGCCCGTCGGGGACGGCACGACGCTCGTGCTCGACCAGGTGCAGGCCACGATCGTGACCACGATCTTCACGGTCGCCCTCATCAACGCCATCAACTTCGTCGACGGGCTCGACGGGCTCGCCGCCGGCCTGGGCATGATCGCCGGCGGCGCCATCCTGCTCTTCTCCCTGACGGTCCTCCACGACCAGGGCGGTGCGGTCTCCGCCTACCCGCCCGCCATCATCGCCGCGGGACTGGTCGGCATGTGCCTGGGTTTCCTGCCGCACAACTTCGAACCGTCCCGCATCTTCATGGGGGACTCCGGTTCGATGCTCATCGGCCTGCTGCTGGCCGCAGCCTCCACCTCGGCCTCCGGCAAGATCAACATGTCCCTCTACGGCACCGCCGACATCGTGGCCCTCATGAGCCCCATCATCGTCGTGGCCGCCGCGGTGTTCGTTCCGGTCCTGGACCTTGTCCTGGCGGTCCTGCGACGCCTGGCCAGCGGCCACTCGCCCTTCGCGGCGGACAAGCTGCACCTGCACCACCGGCTCCTCTCGCTGGGCCACACCCACCGACGCACCGTGCTCGTGCTCTACATGTGGGTCTGCGTGGTCACCCTCGGGGCGGTGAGCTTCTCCATCGTCCCGTCCCGGGTGGCGGTGGCCGCCAGTGCCTTCGCGCTCGTCGTGGCCTTCGTGGTCACCCTCATCCCGCTGCGCGCCGGCAAGATCGGCCGACAGCCCCCGCCCACCCGCGTGGTCATCCACACCGATCCCTCACTCTGACGCCGGGGCGGTGACGGGTAGGATCCGGGAGCGTGACTACTGCTGAGAATTCACCCGAGCCCACCGCGACCTCCGACTACGACGACCCCCGCCGGCCGCTGCTGCGCGCCGTGCGTTTCGGCAGCATCGCGCTCGTGGTCATCACGATCGTCTCGCTGGCCGCGTGGGGCGGTATGCGGGATCTGCCCGGCATCTGGGGTGTGCTCATCGGAGCGGCGATCGGTGGCGGCTTCGTCCTCATGACCGCCGCCAGCGTGCTGTTCACGTCCTCGACGAACGTGGCCACCACCGGCGCCGTGGTGCTGGGCAGCTGGCTGCTCAAGATCGTGGTGCTCATCATCGTCCTGGCCCTCATCCGGGACATGGAGTTCTACGACCGCATGGCTCTCCTCGTGACCCTGGTACTGGCTCTCATCGCCGTCCTGGCGACCGAGGTGTGGGGCGTGATCACCGCCCGCGTCACGTACGTGAGCTGAGGCGGAGGGCGCGTCGGCAAGCACCGGGACAACAGCCTTTCTGCACCACAACGGGGGAGTGGTCAGAGGGGCTGTTTCGCATTCCGGGGACATCGGGGAGGGGGTAACCACCCCCGTCAGGGGAGTCCCGGGAATACATGTGACCGACCTTACAAAGGTCCCCAAAAGTGCCGTTCGAGGCCCTTTTCGTGGCGTTCCTGTGGAGAAGCTGGGGGTGTATCGCGCCACGTCAGGAAACATATTGAGGCGCTGCGCGAGAATCCGGGGGGACCCTGATAAGCTTTCCTGCGGGTTACCCCGGCAAGTTGAACGCGTCACCTGTGGGATCCACAAGGAGACGCAGAACGGGTCTGTGGTTCATCCCCTGTCACCGCCCTCGCTGATGTGCGACGGAGTCCGAGGCGGTGCCGGAAAGAGTTTTTCAGACGTCCATCGCACCGTGTGGGAATTAACCCTCCGCACACGGCCCGAACACGGGAGAGAACGCTGAGCGTTACAACACTGGCCATGAGGGGCGAATTCCACGCACCCGAACTGGATCCTGAATTTTTCCCGGGGCAATACTACGGCCACATGTTGTTTGCAGATGTTGCAAACGGGTGGTTCGCACTGGACCGACTGATGCTCGTCCGCATTCTCATGACGATCATCGTGGCGGTCCTTTTCCTTGTCGCCTTCCGGAGCCCCAAGCTGGTTCCGTCAGGCCTGCAGAACTTCGCAGAACTCGCTCTGGATTTCGTCCGGGTTCACATCGCCGAGGACATTCTGGGCAAGAAGGAGGGGCGCCGGTTCCTGCCGGTCATCGCCACCATCTTCTTCGCCGTCCTGGCGTTCAACATCCCGACGATCATCCCGGGTCTGAACATCTCCCCGAACGCGCGAATCGGTTTCCCGATCGTCCTCGCGCTCTTCGGTTATGTCGCCATGATCTACGCCGGTGCCAAGCGTTACGGCTTCGG
>NZ_DUOE01000198.1 GCF_012838985.1 Corynebacterium sp.
CCTGCTCGTCGACGTCGCCCGCCGTCACGGACCGGCCGCCGTCACGCAGGTCGACCTGGGTGTGCGCCGCCACCGTAACCGCCCTCTGGCGGAACTGGGACCCATGGCGGATGTCGTCGCCCGCACCCTCCTGGACCGCGCCGGAGTTGCCACGAGCAGGGACATCGACAAACGGGAGCCCCTGGCCGGTATCCTCTGACGCATGCTCTCCTGGTTGCTGCTCATTGTCCTGTCGGCTGCGTTCGTGGTGCTCGGTGTCTGGTTCTGGGGCAGTGTCTTCGGACGCGGGGAACTCCTCGAACCGCTCGATCCGCAGGAGACGCTGGAGGCGAATCGGCACGCCGTGGGCTCCGGGAGGATCGATGACGTCCAGTTTGAACTGGTGCCGCGGGGCTACCGCCCGGAGCAGGTCGATGACGTGATTTCCCACCTCACCTGGCGTCTCCGGGAGGCGGAGGACACGCTCTCCCGGCTCTCGTCCGAGAAAATTGACTAAACTGGTCAGGGTAGATCATCCGAGTAGAAGGAGCCAACTCACTATGGCAGCTATGAAGCCGCGTACCGGCAACGGACCCATGGAAGCAGTGGAGGAGAGCCGGAAGATCGTCATGCGCATTCCGTCCGACGGCGGAGGCCGCCTCGTTGTGGAACTGAGCAAGGAGGAGGCCGCCGAGCTCGGAGCACTGCTCACCGCAGCGGCTGAAGGCTAGGTAATTCCCGGGGGTATGCTCGAATGCATGCTCTCAGACATCATCGACGTGCTCGCTGATCCCGCCGACGGCACCCCGCTGTCCGGCGCGGACGACTTCGCCCGCCTCGTCTCCGGGTCGGGCCACTCCTACGATGTGGCCCGACAGGGGTACGTGACCCTGGCCGCAGGCGCCGGCCTGCGCCACCAGGGCGACAGCATGGAGATGGTTCTCGCCCGCGAGACATTCCTGTCCCGCGGGCATTTTGCTCCCTTCGTGGAGGCCGTCACCGGCGGCGTGCACGACGCCCTCGACGAGGCCGGGGTGCCGGAAACCGCACGTCCCGTCATCGCCGAGATCGGTGCCGGCACCGGCTACTACCTGGCCCACACCCTCGACGACGTCGACGGGGCCCGGGGCGTCGGCATGGACATCTCCGTGCACGCCGCGAAGCGACTCGCCTCATGCCACCCGCGGGTGGGGTCCGTGGTCGCCGACGTGTGGGAGCGTCTGCCCATGCGCGACCGCTCCATCGACGTGATCACCGTCGTCTTCGCCCCGCGCAACGCCGCGGAGTTCGCCCGTGTCCTCACCGAGGACGGGCAGGCGGTGTTCCTCACCGCCGACCGCGGTCACCTGGCGGAGCTGCGTGAGCCGCTCGGCATCCTCGACGTCGAGGACGGCAAGATCGACCGGCTCATCGAGCAGGCGGCGGGCCACCTCACCCCCGTGCGTGAGCCCGAGCTCATCGAGTTCCCCATGACCCTGGACAAGGAGTCCATCGCCGCGCAGATCGGCATGAGCCCCTCCGCCCGGCACATCGAGCCGGAGGAGCTGCGCAGCCGTATCGCGCAGCTGCCGGAGACCCTGTCCGTGACCGGCCGGGCCCACCTCATCCGGATGGGCCGGGCCTGATCCGGCCTAGACGGAGCCGGGGCCGCGGCTCCAGTACTGCTCGATGACGGCGTCGCCGTCGATCTCGACGCGGATCTCCTGACAGCCGCCCTCGGCGTAGACGCGGCTGGCCATCGTGACGGCACCGCCGTCGGCGAAGACCTCCAGCGTCGAACCGTCCACGAAGATCGACAGAGAGTCGGTGTCGCCCTCCGCGAGTGCGGCCGAGGCGACCGGGTCGCCGGCGTGGTACGGGTTCATCGACCGGTCGACGCTCAGCGTGTCACCGGAGTGGGTGACGGTGGCGGCGACATTGCCCTCGGCGTCGATGAGCGTCGCGGTGAGGGAACCACCGGCCGGGATCTCGCACAGTCCGGTCCAGGAACGGGCGCGGGTGGAGCGGCTGATGGCGTCCGGCAGGCCCGCCGGCGGGGTCTGGAAGATCAGGCCACCCTGCAGCGTGACCACCCGCGGCAGGGACAGCACGTTCGCCCAGCCCTCGGCCTGCAGGGAGGGGTGACGTTCCGCGTCGTCCCGGCGGCCGACGCCGTTGAGCAGGCCGAAGAGGACGGACTGCAGGTAGCGCTTCTCCGGCTTCACGGTGCCCGGCGTGACGTTGGTGTTGCGGGGACGGGTGAAGTCGTGGCCGTGGTCGATGCGCGTGAACGGGGTTTTCACCTCGAAGGCGGCCTCGCGGAGGGTGCCCACGAGGTAGCCGGAGATGTCGATGCCGTCCTGCTCGAGGGTGATGAGCAGCACGTCGTAGATGTCGCCGTCGACCTCATCGCGGAGTCGGATGATGCGGGGGCCGACGACGATCGCCGCGGCGTCGAAACCCGGGTCACCGGTGAAGGTGAGCGGGCCGACGAAGTCCCAGGAACGGCCGTCCGGGCTGGTCAGCACGACCGGCACGGGGGCCTCACCGGAGCCGGTGACGCACATCATGAGCCAGCCGTCGTGCCCGGCGTGGCGGTCGTCCTCCGACTCCCAGTCGGGGACGACGCAGGGGGAGCGGAAGCGCACGTGCCCCTCGCGGTCGCCGACGACGTCACCGCTGCGGCGGATGCGCGTGTCGACGGCGAACTCGTCATCCGAGACCGGGCAGGTCTCGTCGAGCTCGTCGAGGTGCGCCACCTGGATGGAGGTGCCGGCGGCCGTGACCGAGGTGAAGTACAGGTCGAGGCCACGTCCGGCGGCGACGACGGCGCCGGCGCGGACGGCGGTCTCACCCCCGGCGGGGGCGAGGGCGTCGTCGCAGATCTCCCAGTCGAAGGGGCCGTCCTCGGACACCGCGTGCGCCCAGCGGGCGGGGGAGTCCGGGGTGGGCCGGTACTGGTGGAAGAGGTGCCAGGTGTCGCCGTCGAGGAGGACTCCGGCGGGCGCGTCGAGGACCCCCGACTCCGGCGTGACGTGCAGTTCGGGGCGGTGGAAAGTCACTGAGAGCTCGTCTCCTATCGCAGGGACTGGTAGATGTCGACGGTCTGCTGGGCGATGGTAGCCCAGGAGAACTCGTTCACGGCACGGTCGCGGCCGGCGACGCCGAACTTCTGCGCGCGCTGCTTGTCGGCGACCATGGCGTTGACCTGCTCCGCGATGTCGCGCTCGAAGGTCTCCTCGTCGTTCTCGTCGTAGTGGACGAGGGTGCCGGTCTCACCGTCGACGACGACCTCCGGGATGCCGCCCACGTCGGAGGCGACGACGGCGGTGCCGCAGGCCATGGCCTCGAGGTTGACGATGCCCAGCGGCTCGTAGATGGAGGGGCAGACGAAGGTGTCGGCGGCGGTGAGGATCTCCTGGATCCGGTCCCGCTCGAGCATGTTCTGGACCCAGAAGATGCCGTCGCGCTTCGACTGCAGGTCCTCGACCAGGGCGGTGGTGCGGGCGGCGATCTCCGGGGTGTCCGGGGCGCCGGCGCACAGCACGAGCTGGACGCCCTCGTCGAAGTGGGCGGCGGCCTTGACCAGGTGCTCCACGCCCTTCTGGCGGGTGATGCGGCCGACGAAGGCGACGATCGGGCGGTCCGGGTCCACACCGAGCTCGGTGAGCACGGAGTTCTCGTTCTCGTCGAAGGTCGGGCGCGGCTGCCAGAGCTCGGTGTCGATGCCGTTGAGCACGACGTGGACGCGGTCGGGCTCGATGCGCGGGTACGCCTCGAGGATGGAGTCCTTCATGCGGGCGGAGACGGCGATGACGGCGTCGGCGTACTCCATGGCGTTCTTCTCGGACCAGGAGGAGACCTCGTAGCCGCCGGCCAGCTGCTCACGCTTCCACGGGCGGTGCGGCTCGAGGGAGTGGGCGGTGGCGACGTGCGGGATGCCGTGCAGCTTGCCGGCGAGGTGGCCGCCGAGACCGGCGTACCAGGTGTGGGAGTGGACGACGTCGACGTTGTCGGCGGCCTGGGCCATGCGCAGTCCGGTGGACAGCGTCCGGATGGCGGGGTTGGCGTCCTCGAGTGCCGGGTCGACGCCGTGGACGTACACCCCCTCCATGTCACGTGGGGCGCCCATGCAGTGGACGTCCACCTCCGTGATCTCGCGCATGAAACGGGTCAGCTCGGTGACGTGCACACCGGCGCCGCCGTAGATCTCCGGGGGGTACTCTCTGGTCAACATTCCGACTCTCATACGTCCCAAGCGTAGCGACGCCCCGCTGCCCGTGCAGGGGGTGACGGGGGTGACGGGTGCTTGTCGACGGCTGCCTCCCAGGAAGCTGACCGGAAGTTGTCCGGGGAGATACAGGCTACGGAAACCCTGGAAACGGGGAAAAGGGGGGAGCGGGAAGGGGAGAGAAACAGGAGTGAATGTCAACTTCCCCGGCGAAAACCACTGGGACGACCTAGATTGGGGGATGTGAAGACTCAGCCGAATGTTCTAGCCATTGTTCTCGCCGGCGGCGAAGGCAAGCGCCTGTTCCCGCTCACCGAAGACCGCGCGAAGCCCGCGGTGCCCTTCGGCGGCAGCTACCGACTCATCGACTTCGTTCTCTCGAACCTCGTCAACGCCGGTTACCTCAAGATCGCCGTCCTGACCCAGTACAAGTCGCACTCCCTCGACCGCCACATCTCCCAGGCCTGGTCGCTGCACGGTCCGGTGTCGCAGTACATCGCCTCCGTCCCGGCGCAGCAGCGCCGCGGCAAGCGCTGGTTCACCGGTTCCGCTGACGCCATCGTCCAGTCCATCAACCTGATCTACGACGAGAAGCCCGACTACGTCATCGTCTTCGGCGCCGACCACGTCTACCGCATGGACCCGTCCCAGATGGTCGAGGAGCACATCGCCTCGGGCAAGGGCTGCTCCGTCGCCGGTATCCGTGTCCCGCGCATGGAGGCCACGGCGTTCGGCTGCATCCAGTCCGACGACGAGGGCAACATCACCGAGTTCCTGGAGAAGCCGGCCGACCCGCCGAGCACCCCGGATGACCCGGACGTCACCTACGCCTCGATGGGCAACTACGTGTTCACCACGGACGCCCTGATCCAGGCGCTGCTCGAGGACGAGAAGAACGAGGACTCCGAGCACGACATGGGCGGTGACATCATCCCGTACTTCGTCGAGCGCGGCGACGCCCACGTCTACGACTTCATGGGCAACGAGGTCCCGGGCGCCACCGAGCGTGACAAGGGCTACTGGCGTGACGTCGGTACCATCGACGCCTTCTACGAGGCGCACATGGACCTCATCTCCGTCCACCCGGTGTTCAACCTCTACAACCGGATGTGGCCGATCCACTCCACCGAGGACGAGAACTTCCCGCCGGCGAAGTTCACCCAGGGCGGCATCGCCCAGTCCTCGATGGTCGCCCCGGGTTCGATCATCTCCGGTGGCACGGTCCGCAACTCGGTGCTCGCGGGTGACGTCCACGTCGCCGAGGGCGCCACCGTCGAGGGGTCCGTCCTCATGCCGGGTGTCCGCATCGGTCGCGGCGCCGTCGTGCGCCACGCCATCCTGGACAAGAACGTCTACGTCCGTGAGGGCGAGATCATCGGCGTCGACCGTTCCCGCGATGAGGCGCGGTTCAAGATCTCGGCCGGCGGCGTGGTCGTCGTCGGCAAGAACGAGGTCGTCTAAACCTTCTGGTCAACGGGCCGCGGGCAGTCAGCTGAGTGACTGCCC
>NZ_DUOE01000199.1 GCF_012838985.1 Corynebacterium sp.
GCCCGGCCGCACGCCGCTACTTCAACATCGACGCCGAGTCCATCGTCGTCGCCGTCCTCATGGGCCTGGCCCGCGAGGGCAAGATCGACATCTCGGTCGCCCAGCAGGCCGCCGAGAAGTACCAGCTGGATGATCCGACCTCTGTGTAGGTGATCCCCCGGTGAAGGCCCTGCTTCGGCAGGGCCTTCCTGTTTTCAGCGTGCTTATCGACGCCCCTTTTTTGTACGGCACGCGAACTCCCTTATTTGAAGGATTAGATTCAACAAAAGGAGTTCGATCGGAGCACTGGTGTAGGATCTCCTAAGTGCTCACTTCGCCATCGAAAGGTGTGTAAAGCGGATGTCCGTTCTCGCCGGGTTGAATCTCGAAATTGAGAGGCCAGAGTTTCTAGGTACTGAACACTGGGACTCTATCTCGCTTGAAATAACGAGATTTGAGCGCTCGGTTTCCGCCGGAGATTACAGCCAAGCTCTGGGGGATCTGAAATGCTTGGTCGAAGCGATTGCCAGGGTCGCATATGTTCTTGAAGGCGAGCCGGCCAAGGATACCGCCTCTTTTAGCACCATCGTCAAACACGCGCACAATCTTTTATCTGACCAGCCAGGTTACGGCCTTACCCGCGAAAGTCCCTTCAAGCAGATGGCCGATCAAGCACGCAAAATGGTCGGCAACCTGGGGGGAAATCCGAAACGACTTTGGGGGAGGGCACGGCCGTGCGACAAAGCCCAAGATCGACGACGAGATGCTCCTCTTAGCAACTGACGGAGCTCTGACCTGGGCTCGATGGGCTGTACGTCGACTCGGCTATTTTTCAGAAGGCCGCCCCGCTCCTTTGATCAGGGACCTTATCGATGACTGGTCCATTTTCCGTTCTGGGGATCTCAGGCGCCGGCTCGAGTCGGCCAATCTACGGAGCCTCGAACCGCGTCACCAACGCGAACTGGGCGTTGCGGTCGGACAAAGGACAATGCAGGGCACATTTGTGGTGCAACGCGACGGGGTCAAACCGTGCATTGCGTCCGATGATCTGTCAGTCTGGCCCGAAAACTACAGGTACGGACTGCTTACGGGGTTGTGGTTCAGCCCGACGGGAAAACCCACAATCACACCGAGTTCTATCAAAGATGGGATTTTGGCTCTCGATCCGATTCCCGACAGTTCAGTTGTACTCAGCGCCCGAATCGACGAGGTCTGCGACTCAACTGACCCAGGGCTACCCGAATGCGACGCAGAAGCGGTAGAGGAAATAGTTTCCTGGCTGAACAAACATGCCAAGTATCGCCCTGCCTCAGAAGCCGAGTCTCTGAAGAAGCTGCGGGACCACTTGAATTCCGGCTAGTCTCGGCTACCTACTGAACCTGGAAATATCATCTCTGGGGTCAGACGCCAGAGCGTCGCGCGGGGTACAAACTGATTCCGCCATTCGACTCCACGTGGCAGCACGTGGTGCTAGGTGATCAATTCCACGTTCCCGTCACTCCCGGTCCAGGTACCGCGGCCAGGTGGTGTCACGGGTGGCCAGGGAAACCTCCACCGCCCGCGCCAGGTCGTCGGCCAGGGGTGCGGGGAGCTTGTGGCGCAGGGCGTCGCCGAGGCGGGCGATGACCTCCAGGCGCAGGAGGTTACGGGTCTCGGTGACGTACATGCGCGGGTAGCGGGCGGCCAGGTCGACCTCGGCCTCATCGGCGGGCGGGCCGAAAGCCTCCTCGACGAAGGCACGGTAGTCCTCCAGCTCGCAGTAGTCGCCGGGTTCCTTGGGCAGCCGCACCCACTGGATCGCCCGGCAGCGCCGCACGATCGCGGGGTTGGCGTCGAGGATGTCGTCGATGAAGGACTGTCCGACCTCGTCCGCCAGGCAACGGGGCAGCTCCTCCTTGAGAGGGAAGTCGCGGGTGCGGCGGAAGACCTGGTAGATGTCCTCGATGAGCGGCTCGACGGGGTTGTGGTCGGCGATGGACTGCAGCACGAAGTCCTCCTCGGTGACGCAGCAGCCCGGCCCGTAGTTGCTGTGCGCCAGCGGCTGCTCGGGTTCCTGCCCCGTGACCTGGACCGTCCCGCAGCCGGCGCGGGACCTCAGGTGGTGTCGTCCTGCCTGGAACCAGTTCCACTCGCTGCCCCGGGGGTTGCCCCGCGCGAAACTCGGGCCCAGGAAGAACAGCGGTTCCTCCTCCCCGAGCTCACGGTCGGTGAGCGGGTCGGCCCGGTAGTCACCGCGCTTGTACTCCACGAAACGGGTGCGCCCCTGCTCGTCGGTACCCTCGATACGCCAGTTGACCATGGCTGCCTTCTCCCTTGTGCTGTTGTGCCGATGCCTGCGTACCGTATCCGGCACCTCCGACATGCCCTCCCGCTCATCGAATGGACAGGCGAGCGGTATCGTGGGCGGGGTGACGGCCCGAGACAACCACCCCGTACCCCCGCGTGATTCAGACCGGGAACAGCTGCAGGCGGATCTGACCCGCCTTGTCGGCACCGGGCGCCTGCAATTCGCGGAGTTCGACCGGCTTAGCGACGTGATCTGGTCCACCCAGGACGCGGTGGAACTCCACCGCATCAAGCTGCAGTACCTCGCTCCCCCGC
>NZ_DUOE01000200.1 GCF_012838985.1 Corynebacterium sp.
AACGCCTGGGACGACACCGGGTCAGGCTACCGCCAGCCCGAATACGGGCAGGAGGACGAGTGGTCCCACTGGTGCGACGCGCACGAGGCCCGCTTCCACTTCGGTGGCACCGCCTTCCCCATCCAGGCCGTCCCGGAGGGGCTGGGACCCCGTTACCTGGAGATCGAGGAGTTCGGTCCCCTCAACTTCGGGCGCGGTAACGCCCAGATCGACCTGGAGAACGATGTCTTCGACTGGGCCTGCTGATAGCCTCCGCCCCGGCTGCTAGCGTTGACCTCCATGTACTCCGACATCCGCTCGCGACACACCCCCATCCCGACCCCGCTGCTCGTCCGGGTGGGCACCTCCCTGCTCATCGCCCTCGGAGTGGCGGCACTGTCGACGGACCTGGCCCGCGGTATCCAGGTCGGCGTCATGGTGGGCGCGATCGCCGCGGGCCTGCTCCTGCTGTTCGGCCACCCCTACCGCCGGGAGATCAAGGACTTCCTCGAGGAGCGCAACGCCGTGATCAAGCCGCAGCTCGGCCAGGTCATGCCGCTGTTCCTCGTGTGGCTGGCGCTCATGGTCGTGCCGGTGTTCGCGCCGCTGCCGATCTGGGGCACCGTGCTCGTCGGCCTGGCCGTGTTCGGCTGGATGTACCTGGTGTTCCCGCACGTCGACGGCACCCGGGCGCTGGCGTACGCCTGACTCTCCCCGGGCCGGCTACAGCTGGTCCTCCACCTCCCGCGCCCGGCGGCCCATCTCGTTGAGTCTGAGGTTCGCCCAGTTGTAGAAGGCGTGCATGAGCGCGAACACCACGGAGATGAGGAAGAACGCCGGCAGCCACCAGTTCCAGGCGAGGTCCGCCTGCCAGGAGAGGATGGCGGTGAAGATCGCCGCGGCGACCAGCACCCGGCCCAGGTTGAACTCGTAGGTCTTCGGCCCGCGTGCCATCAGTCGAGGTCCCGGGAGTGTGCCCAACGGGTCAGCGCGTGGCGGTTGGACTGCTGGGTCTTGCGGAGGATGTTGGAGGCGTGGGTCTCCACCGTCTTGACGGAGATGAACAGCTCCTGCCCGATCTCCCGGTACGTGTACCCGCGGGCCAGCAGGCGCAGCACCTCCAGTTCGCGGCGGGTGAGGGCGTCCACCACCGGGTCCTCGATCTTCTTCGGCTCCTCCGGCTCGTCCTCGACGATCTCCCCACCGGCGAAGGCGTCGAGCACGAAGCCGGCCAGGCGCGGGGAGAAGTAGGCGTCCCCGGAGTGGACACGCTCGATGGCCTCGGCGAGTTCGGGACCGGAGATGTTCTTGGTCACGTACCCGCGGGCTCCCGCGCGAATGAGGGAGATGACGTCCTCGGCGGCGTCGGAGACGCTCAGCGCGAGGAAGACGGTGTCCACGGAGACGCCGCGGAGGACGGCGAGGCCGCCGCCGTCGGGCATGTGGACGTCGAGAAGCACGACGTCGGGACGTACGGCGTCGATGCCGGCGACGGCCTCGGCGACGGTCCCGGCGTCGCCGACGATGTCCACCTTCCCCGCGAGCTCGGCGCGGACGCCGGAGCGGAAGACCGAGTGGTCGTCGACGAGGAACACCTTCACCATGCCTGTCATGGGGCTCAGGATACCGGCAGTCGGTAGGTCACGGAGACCTCGGTGCCCTCCCCCGGCGTCGAACGGATACGGGCGGTGCCTCCGATGCGGGCCATGCGTCCCTCGATGGAGTCGCGGATGCCGTGGCGGTCCGCCGGGATGTCCGCCGGATCGAAGCCGGCGCCCCGGTCACGGACGAAGATGCTCAGCTCACCGGCGAGGATCTCGGCGTAGACGTCGAGCTTCTCGACACCCGCGTGCTTCGCCGCATTCACCATCGCCTCCCGCGCCGCGAGCACCACCGCCTGGGTCTCCTCCGTGAGGTCGATGTCCTCACCCACCGTCACCGGGGCGATGCGGATGCCGAAGAGGTCCTCGACCTCACCGCACGCCTTCTCCACGGCCGCGAACACCGACTGCATGGTCTTCTCCTCCGCGTCGAAGAGCCACTGCCGCAACTCCCGCTCCTGCCCGCGGGCGAGGCGGGTGACCTCCGCCGGATCCTCTGCCCGCTTCTGGATGAGCGCCAGGGTCTGCAGCACCGAATCATGCAGGCGGGAGGCGATCTCCGCGCGCTCCTCACTGGCCGCCTTCGCGGCACGCTCCTCCGCCAGCGAGTTCCACAGCCGCACGACCAGCGGGACACCCAGCGCCGCGACACCGGCCAGCGTGAGCATCACCCCGACCAGCGCCGCGGTGAAACCACCCACGTTGTCCGCGAAGAACACCGTCATCAGGACACCCGCGAGGACGAGGACCGCCCCACCGAAGATGGTGACGTAGCTGCGCCCCGACCCGAAACCGCGGTCATAGGCCTGCCACGCCAGCGTCGCACCCAGACCCGCCACGATGAGCGGCATGAGCACCGCCCCGGGCAGACCCGACACCAGTGCCACCGACGCCAGGAACCCGGCCACGCCCACCGCCGCCAGCATGAGGTACGCCAGCCGGGAGAACTGATGCCTGCCCGGGGGCGGCACCACCGTCTCGGAGGCCTTGGAGAACATCCACAGCCCCGCATAGGCTCCGACACCCAGGCCGGAGAGGAGCGCCCCGACGATGAACGCCAGGCGCACGTAGAACACGTCCACGCCCAGATGCTCGGCCAGACCTCCCGCCACACCGGCGATGACCCGCTGGGACCCGGCGCGGCGGTACGTCGGGTAGGGCGGGATCGCGGGGCGGTCGGCACCGTACGGGACCGGGGAGGCGGAGGTGTCCATGCCCGTGATTCTGTCAGAGCCTCCCGTCCGGCACATCGGGGCAGACCCTGAGAACCGGAAATCCGGGCGAATCCCGATACCGTCCGTCCCACCGTTCACAGACAATGAGGTCATGAGCACACAGACCTCCTTCACCGACACCCTCCGGGAGATGTGGGAGACCCGACCACCCCGTCTCCCCTCGGAACAGGGCGGCAACGCCAAGATCGCCGGTGTCTGTGAGGGCATCGGCGTCCGGTACCGGATCGACCCGACCATCGTGCGCGTGATGTTCGTCGTCGGTTTCTTCGTCGGCGGCGGCCTCCCCGCCTACCTCCTGGCCTGGATGACCATGCCCCGCTACGGCCTGGCGCTCTCCCCCGTGGAGGCCGTCATGCGCCGCAAGGAGGACCTGGGATCCCCGGAACTGAAGGAACGCAGCACCGGCTGGTGGCTGCTGATCTTCTTCGTGCTGACCTCCGGCCTGTTCACCGCCGGCGACGGACTCGGCTCGATCGGGCTGCTGGGCATCGGCCTGTTCCTCCTCGGCTGGTGGTTCCTCCACACCCGCCACCCGGAGCCCCCGGCGGGCCTGCTCGCCGACGCCCCCGCCCGCACCATGCCCGACCCCGTCGACCTGTCCATGTACACCCCCGCCGAGGGCACCGACACTCCCCCGGGGCGTGCCACCCCGCCCTCCTGGGACCCGCTCGGCGCGGCCCCCTTCGCGTGGGACCTGCCGGATCCGGCCCCTGCTCCGCAGCCCCCGCCCCGCAAGCCGCGGGTCTGGCCGTGGGTGGCACTCGGCGTCGTCGGTGTTCTCGGCGTGATGAGTGTCCTGGCCACGGTATTCGGGATCGGGGTCGTGGGTGACAGGTCCTACGGGAAGCAGGAGTACGCACCCACGAGCGAGGCTTCACTGCTGCTGACCTACGACGGCGGCATCGGGGACATGGTCGTCGACTTCCGTGGGCTGCCTGCACTCACCGAAGCCCACCACGTCCTCGTCGTCGGCGGCGTGGGCCCGGTCAACGTCCACCTCCCGACGCTCGTGCCGGTCCAGTTGTCCTGCGACTCCGGGCTGGGCGAGAGCGACTGCACCCCCGGTCTCTACAACCAGGAGTCCTCCGGGGAGACCCTGTACCTGACCGTGAGTGGCGGTATCGGCCCGGTGAAGGTGACGGTGCCGGAGGCGTCGAATCCCTGAGTCCGGGGTGACCGGGCGTCGACAAGAAAAAGCAGCGCCCCTGACAACCTGTCAGGGGCGCTGCCTCATGCGGGGAGGTCTACTCCCACTCGATGGTTCCCGGCGGCTTGGAGGTCACGTCGAGGACGACGCGGTTGACGTCCTTGACCTCGTTGGTGATGCGGGTGGAGATGCGCTCGAGCACCTCATAGGGGATGCGGACCCAGTCGGCGGTCATGGCGTCCTCGGAGGTGACCGGGCGCAGCACGATCGGGTGGCCGTAGGTGCGGCCGTCGCCCTGGACACCGACGGAGCGGACGTCCGCGAGCAGGACGACCGGGCACTGCCAGATCTGGTCGTCCAGACCCGCGGCGGTCAGCTCGGTGCGGGCGATGAGGTCGGCGGCGCGGAGGATCTCCAGGCGCTCCTCGGTGACCTCACCGATGATGCGGATACCCAGGCCCGGGCCCGGGAAGGGCTGGCGGTTGACGATCTCCTCCGGCAGACCCAGCTCGCGTCCCACTGCGCGGACCTCGTCCTTGAACAGCAGGCGCAGCGGCTCGACGAGCTCGAACTCGACGTCATCCGGCAGGCCACCGACATTGTGGTGGCTCTTGATGTTCGCGGTACCGGAACCGCCACCCGACTCGACGACGTCCGGGTAGAGGGTGCCCTGCACCAGGTAGTCGACCTGCTCGCCCTCGAGGACACCGGCGACGGCACGCTCGAAGGAACGGATGAACTCGGCGCCGATGGCCTTGCGCTTGGTCTCCGGCTCACTGATGCCGGCGAGCTTGTCCAGGAAGGCCTTGCGCTCGTCGACGGTGACCAGGCGGGCACCGGTGGCGGCGACGAAGTCGTTCTCCACCTGCTCGCGCTCACCGGAACGCAGCAGACCGTGGTCGACGAAGACACAGGTCAGACGGTCACCGATGGCCCGCTGCACCAGGGCGGCGGCCACGGCGGAGTCGACGCCACCGGACAGGCCGCAGATGGCGTGGCCCTCGGGGCCGATCTGCGCGGAGACCTCCTCGATGAGCTGCTGCGCGATGTTCGCCGCGGTCCAGGTCGGCTCGAGGCCGGCGATCTGGGTGAGGAAGCGGGTGAGCACCTGCTGGCCGTGCGGGGAGTGCAGGACCTCGGGGTGGTACTGCACACCGGCCATCTGCTTCTCGACGTTCTCGAACGCCGCGACCGGCGCACCGGCGGAGGAGGCGGTGACGGTGAAGCCCTCGGGGGCCTCGGTCACGGCGTCACCGTGGCTCATCCACACCTTGTGGGTGGCGTCGAGCTGATCGTGGAGCACGCCACCGTCGCCGACGACCTCGAGGTCGGTGCGGCCGTACTCACGGACACCGGTCTCGGAGACGGTGCCGCCGAGGGCGGCGGTCATCGCCTGGAAGCCGTAGCAGATGCCGAAGACGGGGACACCGAGCTCGAGGATCTGCGGATCCAGGCGCGGTGCCTCGTCGGAGTAGACGGAGGACGGGCCACCGGAGAGGACCAGCGCGGCCGGGTTCTTGGCCTTGATCTCCTCGACGGTGGCGGTGTGCGGGACAACCTCGGAGTAGACACGGGCCTCACGTACGCGCCGGGCGATGAGCTGGGCGTACTGTGCGCCGAAGTCCACGACGAGGACGGGGCGGGGGGATGCGGAAGTCACGGCTCCGATACTACTACGTGGTGCCCGAGGTCCCGACATGCTTCTCGACGACCACCTTTTCCCAGCCCAGCTATGGTGAAGGTCACTATGTTGAATCGGTCTGATCGTGTGTCCCCCGGTGCCGTGGGACTGGTCCTGGCCTCCTGTGCCTCCCTGCAGCTCGGCGGAGCGGTGGCCACCCACGTGTTCCCGCACGCCGGGCCGTGGGGCGTGACCACCATCCGTCTGCTCGCCGCGGGGCTGTTGCTGGTGCTCATCGCGCGGCCGGCGGTGCGGGCCTGGAGCCGTGAGCAGTGGCTGGCCGTGGGCCTGTTCGCCCTCACCCTGGCCGGCATGAACGGCTTCTACTACGCCGCCATCGCCCTCATCCCCCTGGCCCCTGCTGTGACCATCGAGTTCATCGGCCCCCTGCTGCTCGCGGCGATCCTGTCGCGCGGGGCACGGGAGTTCCTCTGGGTCGGCCTGGCCGCCGGCGGCCTGGCCCTGCTGGGCTGGGACTCCTGGACCGGGGAACCCCTCGACCTCTGGGGCGTGACCTGGGCCCTGGTCGCCGGCGTGTTCTGGATGGGCTACATCCTCATGTCGCGGCGCGTCGGTCAGATCGTGCCCGGCCAGGGCGGACTGGCGGTGGCCTTCCTCATCGCGGCAGCGGTGGTGGCCCCCTTCGGTGCGGGCGGGGTGGCGACCATCGTCGTCTCCCCCACCCTGCTCGGACTGGCCGTGCTCACCGCGGTACTCGCCTCGCTCATCCCCTACTCCTTCGAGCTGGTGGCGCTGCGTTCCCTGCCGCCGGCCGTGTTCGGCGTGCTGCTCGCCCTGGAGCCGGTGTTCGCGGCCCTCATCGGCTGGATCGTGCTCGGCCAGACGGCTTCCGTCGGGCTGCTCGTGGCGGTCGGGCTGGTGGTGGCGGCGTCGATGGGCACGACGCTCACGGCACGCCCCTCCCACCCGGACAAGGTGGAGAAGACCGGCCAGCCCGTCTGACCACACAGCCCGGCCGCCACTGACGTGGCGACCGGGCTGTTCTCTTTTCCGGGCGGGAGGCGACTAGCGCTTGACCGCCAGACCCACCTTCTGGAAGGACTTCAGGTCGGTGTAGCCGCACTTGGCCATCGCGCGGCGCAGGCCGCCGACGATGTTCTGGTTGCCGTAGGGCTCGGTGGACGGTCCGTGGAGGATCGTCTCCAGGCTCGGGGCCTCGGTGTTCTCCACGAGGTACTCCTGCGGTGCCTCGATCAGACCGCGCGGGAAGCGCGGGTGGGCGGCGACGGCCGGCCAGTAGGTGCCCTTGCCGGCGGCCTCGGCGGCCGGGGCCAGCGGGGTGCCGAGCATGACGGCGTCGGCGCCACAGGCGATGGCCTTGGCCACGTCACCGGAGGTGGAGATCTCCCCGTCGGCGATGATGTGGACGTAGCGGCCCCCGGTCTCGTCGAGGTACTCACGACGGGCGGCGGCGACGTCGGCGATGGCGGTGGCCATCGGGACCTCGATGCCGAGCGCGTACTCGTTGGTGTTGGTGCCGCCACCGACGATGACGCCGGCGGCACCGGTGCGCATGAGGTGCATGGCGGTGGTGTAGTCGGCGACGCCGCCGGCGATGACCGGCACCTCGAGGGAACCGATGAACTCCTTGAGGTTGAGCGGCTCACCACCGGTGGCGACGTGCTCCGCGGAGATCATCGTGCCCTGGATGATCAGGATCTCGGCGCCCGCCTGGATCACCATCGGGGCCAGCTCACGGGCCCGCTGCGGGCTGACGCGGACGGCGACGGTCGCGCCGGAGGCACGGACCTCGCCGATACGCTCGGCGAGCAGGTCTTCGTCGATCGGCGCGGAGTGCAGCTCCTGGAGCAGGGCGATGGCCTGCGCACCGGTGAAGTCCATGCTGTCGACGTCGGTGACGGTCTTGACGACGCGGGCCACGGCGGCCTCGAGATCCGCCTGCCGGCCCCACAGTCCCTCGGCGTTGATGACGCCGAGGCCGCCCTGCTTGTCCACCTCCATGACGAACTCCGGGCTGGCGAGGGCGTCGGTCGGGTGCGACATCACGGGGATGCCGAAGGTGTAGGCGTCGATGTGCCAGGTGGTGTCGACATCGCTGGAGGAGCGGGTGCGCCGCGACGGGACAATGGAGATGTCATCGAGGCTGTAGGTGCGGCGGGCCTCCCGGCCCACTCCGATCTCAACGTAGTCGCGCATGTGTCGTTCCCTTTCTTCTGCCCGGTGGCGGGCGGACATGACGGATCAACTCTACCGCACAACACGAAGGCCGGAGCCCCACCACGGTGGGTCTCCG
>NZ_DUOE01000201.1 GCF_012838985.1 Corynebacterium sp.
TAAAGTAGGCAACGAGGGTTTCCTTGCAAGCGTTGATGATTAGACACCAACACCGTGCGCTGGGAAACCCTCGCTTGTGTTTAAGACACGCCGGTGTCACTCACCGGACTTTCGCAACACGACCTAGTCGCGGATGTCCTCGTAGAGGACGGTGGAGACGTAGCGCTCGCCGTAGTCGGTGACGACGGTGACGATGGTCTTGCCGGCGTTCTCCTCCTTCTTGGCCAGCTCGAGGGCCGCCCAGACGTTGCCGCCGGAGGAGATGCCGCCCAGGATGCCGTCCTTGACCGCCAGCTGACGGGAGGTCTCGATGGCGTCCTCGTTGGTGACCGTGATGACGTCGTCGAGCACCTTGCGGTCCAGGACCTCCGGGATGAAGTTGGCGCCGATGCCCTGGATTTTGTGCGGGCCGGCCTTGCCGGCGGACAGCAGCGGGGAGGCGGCCGGCTCGACGGCGTAGATCTCGACCTCCGGCTTACGCTCCTTGAGGACCTGGCCGACACCGGAGACGGTGCCACCGGTGCCGACACCCGCGACGAAGATGTCGACCTTGCCGTCGGTGTCGTTCCAGACCTCCTCGGCGGTGGTCTCGCGGTGGATCTTCAGGTTCGCCGGGTGTGCAAACTGGTTCGCGAGGATGGCGTTTTCCTCTGCGGCGACGATCTCGTTCGCCTTGTCGACGGCGCCCTGCATGCCGGCCGCACCCGGGGTGAGCACGATCTGCGCACCGTAGGCGCGGAGCATGACGCGACGCTCGTTGGACATGGTCTCCGGCATGGTGAGGATGACCTTGTAGCCGCGGGCCGCGCCGACCAGGGCGAGCGCGATGCCGGTGTTGCCGGAGGTGGCCTCCACGATGGTGCCGCCCGGCTGGAGGGAACCGTCAGCCTCGGCGGCGTCGATGATGGCCTTGCCGATGCGGTCCTTGACGGAGTTCGCTGGGTTGAAGGACTCGATCTTCACGAGCACCTCCGCCTGGAGGCCCTCGGTCAGGCCGTTGAGGCGCACCAGCGGGGTGTTTCCGATGGTGTCGAGGATGTTGTCGTAGATCTTGCTCATGGTGAATGCTCCCTATGCTTCGTCTGACGTTGGTGGTGTCAGCGTACACCATGCGGGTAGACAGGGCTGTATGTTGCTGGCAGACCGTACGGTTTTCCCAGGGGTGCGGGGGTGGGTCGGCGGGGTCCCTGTCACCCCTTCAGCGGGCCCCGTTCTTCCGATCAGAGAGGAATGAAATGCGCAACTTAAGGTGGATTCGATTCCGTTTACCCCCGAAGTCGCGTTATAATGCCCACCTGTAAAGGAAAGTTACCCCCGTTCATGTGCCCATCGGGTGCACCTGGACGGGTGTACCCGGAGGAGGACGATTTCACAGTGGATTCTCAGCGAATCAAGGATGACGACGAAGCCGTCCGGGCGGCACTCACATCCCTCAAGACCGCGACTGGGATTCCGGTCACCATGTACGCGACGCTGCTCCCGGACAACCGCCTGCAGATCACCCAGTGGGTGGGTCTGCGGACGCCGGCCCTGCAGAACCTCATCATCGAGCCGGGTTCCGGCGTCGGTGGTCGCGTGGTCACCACCCGCCGTCCCGTCGGTGTCTCCGACTACACGCGGGCGAACATCATCTCCCACGAGAATGACCGTGCCATCCAGGACGAGGGACTCCACTCCATCGTCGCGGTGCCGGTGATCGTCAACCGCGAGATCCGTGGCGTCCTCTATGTGGGCGTCCACTCCCCGGTCCGCCTCGGGGACAAGGTCATCGAGGAGGTCACCATGACCGCCCGCACGCTGGAGCAGGATCTCGCGGTGAACTCCGCGCTGCGTCGCGTCGAGGGCGGTAAGCCGGGTGCCGCGAAGAACGGCCGCGTCATGAACGGCGCCGAGTGGGAGCAGGTCCGCTCCACGCACTCGAAGCTGCGCATGCTGGCCAACCGTGTCGAGGACGAGGCCCTGCGCAAGGAGCTCGAGCAGCTCTGCGACCAGATGGTCTCGCCCGTCCGGGTCAAGCAGTCGACGAAGCTGTCCGCCCGTGAACTCGACGTCCTCTCCTGTGTGGCTCTCGGCCACACCAACGTGGAGGCCGCGGAGGAGATGGGCATCGGCGCGGAGACCGTGAAGTCCTACCTGCGTTCCGTCATGCGCAAGCTCGGCGCCCACACCCGTTATGAGGCCGTCAACGCGGCACGTCGTATCGGCGCCCTGCCCTGACACGCGGGGTCGGCTAGTGTCGGAGAACGTGAAGGATCGATTTCTCGTCACCGGTGGCGCCCGCCTGCAGGGCGCCGTCAAAGTCAGCGGCGCCAAGAACAGCGTCCTCAAGCTCATGGCCGCAGCTCTGCTGGCCGAGGGCACCACGACTCTGACGAACTGCCCGGAAATTCTCGACGTCCCCCTCATGGGCGACGTCCTCCGGGGTCTGGGCTGTGAGGTGACCATCGACGGCTCGACGGTCACCATCACCACCCCGGCGGACCTGGCCACGGACGCCGACTTCGACGCCGTCCGCCAGTTCCGCGCCTCCATCTGTGTGCTCGGTCCGTTGACCGCACGCTGCGGGCGGGCCGTCGTGGCCCTGCCCGGCGGTGACGCCATCGGGTCCCGTCCGCTCGACATGCACCAGTCCGGACTGGAACGGCTCGGCGCGACCACCCGTATCTCCCACGGAGCCGTCGTCGTCGAGGCGGACCGGCTGGCCGGCGCCCACATCTCCCTGGACTTCCCCTCGGTGGGTGCCACGGAGAACATCCTCACCGCCGCCGTCCTCGCGGAGGGGCGGACCGTCCTGGACAACGCCGCCCGTGAGCCCGAGATCGCGGATCTCTGCGAGATGCTCGTCAGCATGGGCGCGCGGATCGAGGGGATCGGCACCTCCACCGTCACCATCGACGGTGTGGAGCAGCTGGAGCCGACGGAATACGAGGTCATGGGCGACCGTATCGTCGCCGGCACCTGGGCGTACGCCGCCGCCATGACCCAGGGTGACGTCACTGTCGGTGGCATCGCCCCCCGTCACCTGCACCTCGCGCTGGAGAAGCTCAAGGTCGCGGGCGCCGAGATCGAGACCTACGAGAACGGTTTCCGAGTCCGCATGGACCGTCGTCCCGACGCCGTCGACTACCAGACCCTGCCTTTCCCGGGTTTCCCCACGGATCTGCAGCCCATGGCGATCGGCATCTCCACCATCGCCAACGGCATGAGCGTGATCACCGAGAACGTCTTCGAGTCCCGCTTCAAGTTCGTCTATGAACTCCAGCGCCTGGGCGCGAACGCCACCGTCGAGGGACATCATGTGGTGGTGCACGGCATCGAGCAGCTCTCCTCCACTGAGGTGTGGAGCTCCGACATCCGCGCCGGCGCCGGCCTGGTCCTCGCGGCCCTGGTCTCCGACGGTGTCACCACGGTCCACGACGTCTATCACATCGACCGTGGCTACCCGTACTTCGTGGAGCAGATGCGCTCCCTCGGTGCGCAGATCGAGCGGGTCACCTCTTAGACCTGCTTCTCGACGCCACCCCGGCCCCTGCCTCACCTGATGGTGAGTCAGGGGCCTTTGTTGTTGTGGTGCTTTTTATGCTTTGACCTGGGGATTTGTGTTGGAGTGTGGGGGTGTGTAACTTTATGTGAGTCAGCGCGACCGACAACGCCCCGCAGACAGACACCACACAGTGAGTGGCTGGATGTGAGCAGGCGGCCAGGAAAACGGCCCTGACAAGTGTAATAAAATACGGATGTGAGACACGGATTTGACTTCGGTCAGGCCGGTGGATTAAGTTCGTAACTCGTCGCTTCGAGCAGCACCACGATGGTGGTGATGATCAGGTGTGCGGATGTTGTGTGAGAACTCAATAGTGTGCCAATGTA
>NZ_DUOE01000004.1 GCF_012838985.1 Corynebacterium sp.
CGTCACGGAGGGCGGCAACCTGGTCATCGGACAGGTTGTCGGTGCGCAGGTCGGGAGAGATGCCGGTCTCTGCGAGAAGCTGGGCGGCACGGGCGGGGCCGATGCCGTAGATGTAAGTGAGTGCGACCTCCATGCGCTTGTTGCGCGGAAGGTCAACACCTGCAAGACGTGCCATGTGGTACGTACCTTTCGGGTTGTTTACGGTGGTTTTCTCCCTACTCGTCCCCACCTGGCGATGCTTTGCCCGGACCGATGACCGGACGATGGATCGTGTTTCGTGGGGCTTCAGCCACCGCGGCTGAAGGTGAGTGGGCGTGCGGAGCACAGTGATGCGCCCCGGTGATCACGCCGGTGAGTAAGGAGGCGGTTGTTCTTACTTGTAGCGGTAGACGATGCGTCCGCGAGTCAGGTCGTACGGAGACAGCTCCACAACGACGCGATCCTCGGGGAGGATACGGATGTAGTGCTGGCGCATCTTGCCACTGATGTGAGCGAGAACCTTGTGTCCGTTGTCGAGCTCGACACGGAACATTGCATTCGGCAGGGGCTCGACAATGCGACCCTCAACCTCGATGGCGCCTTCCTTAGCCATATCCTCCACATTCCTGGTGCCGTCTTGAGCGGCACCGTGCTGGTTTCACAGATCTACTGCAGGGGTATGCGCATTCGCGTATACACCAAACCGAAAGCCTACCTGCACAGGCATGGAAAACCAAACCCCCGTGCGTCGGGAAGCACTCCCCCGCTTCCCGACGCCCCCTCATCCCCGGACGGACCGGTCCTACCAGATGAAGACCTTGTCGCCGATCTGGAGATCGTTGAAGTACTTCTGCGCGTCCTGCGGCGCGAGGCGGACACAGCCGGCGGACTCGTAGTAGGTGTTGCCCTGGTGGAAGGCGTGGCCGTTGTAGGTGAAGTACACGGCGTACGGCATCGGGGCGTTGTCGAAGAGGTAGGACACCTCGTCCTTGACCTTGCGGTTGACCCAGAAGGTGCCGCGCGGGGTCTCCTGTCCCGGCTTACCCGGGGCATGGTAGGCGGGGCCGTAGTACTTCACGCCGTTGTTCTGCAGCCAGGTGCGGTTGCCCTTGAGGTCGACGCAGACCTTGGCGTCCTTGGGGCACGGGCCGTAGTCGAAGTTGTCGACCGGCGGGGCCGGAGCCGGCGCGGGGGCCGGTGCCGGGGCAGGAGCCGGACGGGCCGCCTCCATGCGCTGGTTGATCAGCCCCGGGTAGGTGGCCTCGAGGGCCGCGTCCACCGCGCCGCGGACGGCGTTGGAGGACTGCGGGTCGAGCACGCGGGTCTGACGGTGGATCTGGTTACGGGTGTTCCACGCCGCATCCTGCAGGTCCTGCTGCGAGGAACCGACCTGCGGCGCACCGACCTGCGAAGACAGGTCCTGCACCTGGGCGACGGCGGGCGTCACCAGCAGCGTGGCTGCAGTGGCGACGGAGGCGAGGACAGCGCCGAAACGGCGGGCAATGGAACGCATGCGTTGAAGTATAAACCGGAAAGAGATTTTCTACAGCCTCGGGGTGAGAATCCGCGGCCCCGTGTCGGTCGCCGCGACGGTGTGCTCCCAGTGCGAGGAGAAGGACCCGTCGAGGGTGACCACGGTCCAGTCGTCCTCGAGGACGGCCGAATCGGTCGTGCCCAACGTGAGCATCGGCTCGATCGCCAGCACCGAACCCGCCTGGATGCGCGGGCCGCGGCCGGGACGGCCCTCGTTGGCCAGGAAGGGGTCCTCGTGCATGGTGCGTCCGATGCCGTGCCCGCCGTAGCCGTCGACGATGCCGAGCTGCACGCCGAACTTCTCCTCCGCGGCGCGGGTGGCCTTCTCCAGGGCGTGCGACACGTCCGTGAGACGGTTGCCGGGGATCATGGCCTTGAGGCCCTCGTGGAGGACCCACTCGGTCGCCTGATTGAGCTTCTCGACGTCCTCGTCGACCTCCCCGATGCCGAAGGTCCACGCCGAGTCACCGACCCAGCCCTCGAAGGTCGCGCCACAGTCGACGGAGAGCAGGTCGCCCTCCTCCAGCACGACGTCCGCGGACGGGATGCCGTGGACGATGACGTCGTTGGGTGAGGCGCAGATGGAGCCGGGGAAGCCCTGGTAGCCCAGGAAGCTCGGGACGGCGCCGGCGTCACGGATGGTCTGCTCCGCGATCTGGTCGAGCTCGAGGGTGCTCACGCCGGGGGCGGCGGCGGCCTTCACGGCCTGCAGCGCGCGGCCGACGATCTCGCCGGCGGCCTGCATGGCGTCGAGTTCGCCGGGGGTCTTGGCCGCGATGACACGGCGCTTGGATCGGAATCCCATGGTGGATGCTCCTGTGAGAAAAAGGGAACCGGCCGCGGCCCGAGGAC
>NZ_DUOE01000202.1 GCF_012838985.1 Corynebacterium sp.
CCGCGCGGGTGAGCGCGGAGACCGTCTGCAGCTGATCGGAGCCCAGGGCCTTCGTCGGGGTGAGGTAGAGGGCACAGGCGGTGGGGTCCGCGGCGAGGGCGCTGAGAACCGGCAGGAGATAACCGAGCGACTTGCCCGAGGAGGTGCCGGTGGCCACGACGACGTCCGTACCCCCGTGCGCGAGCTCCGCGGTGGCCGCCTGGTGGCTGTAGAGCGCCGGAATGCCCCCGTCGACGAGATATTCACGCAACGGGGGGTGGATCCACGTCGGCCAGGGGCCGAATTCCGCGGGGCAGGCGGGCTGCACCGTGGAATAGGTGCAGGTGGAGGCGGGGAAACGGCGGGTGATCGCGGCGGTGAGTTCTTCGCCCAGGTGGTGCGGACCCGTCATCTTGATCACCCCTGTATGTGGGAGAGCCCCCGGCTTTTAGGGGTCTTTTTGACCCGGAATTGACGTAAGACTATCGCGGCGACCTAATCCGTGACACACTAGGTCCCGGTCGCTGTTTCTGTGCGTTACGTTTACGTGCTCGCAAGGGATTTATACGCGAGCACCCGAATCACCGCTCCAACCTGGGGATGGTGGTCCATCGGGGGTTCGATACGACCCGGTTGTCCGGCATGTGCCGGCGCCGTACCACCTCCACATCAAGAAATAGGTTTTTAACATGGCACAGGGAACTGTGAAGTGGTTCAACGCTGAGAAGGGCTTCGGCTTCATCGCTCCGGCAGATGGCTCCGCTGACGTCTTCGTCCACTACTCCGAGATCCAGGGCGCGGGCTTCCGTACCCTCGAGGAGAACCAGCAGGTCGAGTTCGAGATCGGTGAGGGCGCCAAGGGCCCGCAGGCTCAGGCTGTCCGTCCGCTCTAAGCCACATCGGCTCTTCAATGAGCAACTTCAAGGAAACTCTCGGCCAGTAGGTTCGATATAGTTTTCTCGCAGCGACCGTCCACCCGTCAAGGGAGGACGGTCTTTGTTGTTTCCGGCTTGTCGACGTCGAGAAGCCTCGGGGGCGTTAGCCGGTACACTCCCCGGATTTACGCCCCCGAAATTCGGGGAGTGTACCGGCGATCGACCTCCGCCGTGACCCATTGCGGAACGGATCGGGTGCACCGGCCACAGGAGCACCATTAGATACTGTGTAACGTGTTGACCTGAACCGGGTCTGGACTAAAGTCACCCGGAAGGACGGTTTGCCCGTCAAACAGTAATGCGCTAGATGAGAGGGAAGTTCTCCCAGTGGCAGAAGCGAAGGGACCGGGGAAGACCCTGGTCATTGTGGAGTCGTCGACCAAGGCGAAGAAGATCCAGCCCTACCTGGGCGACGACTATATCGTCGAGGCCTCGGTCGGCCACATCCGTGACCTTCCACGCGGCGCCGCCGACGTCCCCGCGAAATACAAGAAGGAACCGTGGGCCCGCCTCGGCGTCGACACGGAGAACGGCTTCGCCCCTCTCTACGTGGTCAGCCCCGACAAGAAGAAGAAGGTCGCCGACCTCCGGGCGAAGCTGAAGCTCTGCGACGAGCTCCTGCTGGCCACTGACCCCGACCGTGAGGGCGAGGCCATCGCCTGGCACCTGCTCGAGGTGCTCAAGCCGACGGTGCCGGTGCGCCGCATGGTGTTCAACGAGATCACCAAGCCCGCCATCCTGGCCGCCGCAGAGAACACCCGTGACCTGGACGAGAACCTCGTCGACGCCCAGGAGACCCGTCGTATCCTCGACCGTCTCTACGGCTACGAGGTGTCCCCGGTGCTGTGGAAGAAGGTCATGCCGCGCCTGTCGGCCGGCCGTGTCCAGTCGGTGGCCACCCGCGTCATCGTCGAGCGGGAGCGGGAGCGCATGGCGTTCATCTCCGCCGAGTACTGGGACCTCAGCGCCGACCTGGACACCGGTGCCACCCGCGCCGCGTCCGACCCGGACAACCCGACCTCCTTCCAGGCGAAGCTGGCGACCCTCGACGGTCGGCGCGTCGCCCAGGGACGTGACTTCGATGACCGGGGCCGGCTCAAGGGTGACGCGGTGGTCGTCGGCAAGCAGCAGGCGGAGGCGCTGGCTGAGGCGCTGCAGGGCGTCGACATGCAGGTCTCCGGCGTGGAGGAGAAGCCCTACACGCGCCGCCCGTACGCCCCGTTCATGACGTCGACCCTCCAGCAGGAGGCGGGCCGCAAGCTGCACTACACCTCGGACCGTACGATGCGTATCGCGCAGCGTCTGTACGAGAACGGCCACATCACCTACATGCGTACCGACTCGACCTCGCTCTCCGAGCAGGGTCTCACCGCGGCCCGCGAGCAGGCCCGGGAGCTCTACGGTGACGCCTTCGTGGCGGACTCCCCGCGCCGCTACGACCGCAAGTCCAAGAACTCGCAGGAGGCCCACGAGGCGATCCGCCCCGCCGGTGAGCGCTTCGCCACCCCCGGTGAGCTGCACAGCAAGCTCGACGCGGAGGAGTTCAGGCTCTACGAGCTGATCTGGCAGCGCACGGTCGCCTCGCAGATGTCGGACGCGAAGGGCACCTCGCTGAAGGTGACCATCGCCGGCACCGCCCGCACCGGTGAGCAGACCGAGTTCTCCGCCACCGGCCGCACCATCACCTTCCCGGGTTTCCTCCGCGCCTACGTGGAGACCTCCCGCCTGGCCGACGGCCGCGACGTCGCCGACAACGCCGAGAAGCGTCTGCCGAACCTCTCCGAGGGCGATCCGCTCAAGGCCACCGAGGTCTCCGCGGACGGGCACGCCACGAACCCGCCGGCCCGCTACACCGAGGCCAGCCTGGTCAAGAAGATGGAGGAGCTGGGTATCGGCCGTCCGTCGACCTACGCCTCGATCATCAAGACCATCCAGGACCGCGGCTACGTCGTGCCCCGCGGTAACGCACTCGTGCCCAGCTGGGTGGCGTTCGCGGTCGTTGGGCTGCTGGAGAACAACTTCACCCCGCTCGTCGACTACGACTTCACCTCCTCGATGGAGGATGAGCTGGACATGATCGCCGCCGGCGAGGAGGACCGCACCGAGTGGCTCACCGGCTTCTACTTCGGTGACGCCGAGGCGGACGACAACACTGCCGAGTCCATCGCCCGTCACGGCGGCCTGAAGGCGCTCGTCGGTGAGAACCTCGAGCACATCGACGCCCGCGCGGTGAACTCCCTGCACCTGTTCGACGACGAGGAGGGACGCCCGGTCTTCGTCCGCGTCGGCCGTTACGGCCCGTACATCGAGCGCAAGGTCGGCGAGACCGCGGAGGGGGAGCCGGAGTACCAGCGCGCCAACCTGCCGGAGTCGACCACCCCGGACGAGCTCAACCTCGAGCTGGCGGAGAAGCTCTTCGCCACCCCGCAGGGGGGCCGCGAGCTGGGCCTCAACCCGGCCAACGGCCGCATGATCGTGGCGAAGGAGGGCCGTTACGGCCCGTACGTCACCGAGGTCGTGCGTGATGACGAGCGTGCCACCGCCGAGGCCGCCGCCGAGGAGATCGTTGCGCAGGAGCGTGCCGAGGAGGACGCCCAGCGTGCCGCCGACGGCATGCGCGCCAAGAACTGGGGCACCAAGACCGCGGCCGCGCAGAAGGAGAAGCGCATCAACGCCCTGGTCGAGGAGAACCTCAAGCCGGGCACCGCCTCCCTCTTCGCCTCCATGGAGCCCTCGACGGTCACCCTCGAGGACGCCCTGAAGCTGCTCAGCCTGCCCCGTGAGGTCGGCGTCGACCCGGTGGACAACGAGGTCATCACCGCGCAGAACGGCCGTTACGGCCCGTACCTGAAGAAGGGCACGGACTCCCGTTCCCTGTCCTCCGAGGACCAGATCTTCTCCATCACCCTGGAGGAGGCACGTCGTATCTACGCGGAGCCGAAGCGTCGTGGTCGCGCAGCCGCGCAGCCGCCGTTGAAGATGCTCGGCGACAACGACGTCTCCGGCAAGCCGATGTCCGTCAAGGACGGCCGTTTCGGCCCGTACGTCACCGACGGCACGACCAACGCGTCGCTGCGCAAGGGTGACAGCCCGGAGACGATCACCGACGCCCGCGCCAACGAGCTGCTCTCCGAGCGTCGTGCGAAGGAGGCCGCCGACGGCGGTACCTCGGCGCGCAAGGCCACGAAGAAGACGACCAAGAAGACGACCAAGAAGACCACGAAGAAGACGTCCGCCAAGAAGACCACCCGTAAGGCCCCCTCCCCGGGGACCAAGCGCGTGATCAAGGCCGGTACCCGCAAGAAGTAGGCGCGGGTGTCCCGGCTGCGGCGTCTCGCCTTCTGGGTGGCCGGCGGGGCGTACGCCGCCTCGCGGGCCGTCGGTTCGCGGCGTCTGCAGGCGGTGTCGAAGCCGTTGGTCGTCCCCCTGCTTCTCGACGTTCCCCTCGCCGCTCCCCGCCCCCCCCCC
>NZ_DUOE01000203.1 GCF_012838985.1 Corynebacterium sp.
CCCGCATCATCAAGCTGGAGAACCGCGCCGGCGACAACGCCCCGATGTCTCAGATCTCCCTCGTTCTCGAGGAGACCGTGAGCGCCGAGGCCACCCGCGCCACCCGCGCCGCCGCCTCCAAGAAGGCTGCCGAGGAGGCCGCCGAGGAGTCTGAGGTCAAGACCGAGAACGTCGAGGTCAACGCCGAGGACACCGCCGCTGATCCGGCTGAGCCGGCTGAGGGCGACGTCTCCGCTGAGGCTCCGGCCCAGGAGGGTTCCGTCGCCGAGGCCGAGGCTGAGGCCAAGGCTGAGGAGACCGAGGACAAGTAGGTCCCCGTCCCACCTGCAGACACACCGCACACTCCCTCCGGGGAGGGTGCGGTGTTTCTCTTTTCTCTCCGTCCGGGTGCGCACGGGCGTAGTCTGAGACCCATGAACCTGACACCGAATGAGTCCCCCGTCGACCGTGGCGTCCGCGGCCTCGTGTCCGTCCTCGCGGCCGTCCTCGCCTTCACCGTGACCCGGCCGAGCAGGCCTGCGGGCCTGGGTCTGCTCGCCGTCTCCGGCATCATGGGCCTGACCGCCGCGGTCGGTGTCTGCCCGGTCTACCGGGTGCTGGGTGTCGGCACCCGGAGGTAGCGTCCGGGGCAGGGGGTAGTCTGGGTGGATCATGACTGACCACCTCATCCGCCTGCGCCTGGACCTGGCGTACGACGGCACCGATTTCCACGGCTGGGCGAGTCAGAAGCAGCCCGGCCTGCGCACCGTGCAGGGCGTCCTCGAGGACGCCCTGTCGATGATTCTGCGTATCGACGCCGCCCTCACCGTCGCCGGCCGCACCGACGCCGGGGTGCACGCCGCCTGGCAGGTCGCGCACCTCGACGTGCCGGCCTCCAGCCTGCAGCAGCGCAGCATCGACGGTGACCCGGGCCGCCTGGTCCGCCGTCTCGCAAGGCTGCTGCCCGAGGACGTCCGCGTCCATGCGGTCACGGAGGCCCCGCCGGGTTTCGACGCCCGCTTCTCCGCCCTGCGCCGCCACTACGTCTACCGCGTGACCACGCATCCGCGGGGTCCGCTGCCCACCCGGGCGCGGGACACGGCGCACTGGCCCCGGCCCGTCGAGTTCGGGGACCTGCAGGCGGCCGCCGACGTCCTCGTCGGACTGCATGACTTCGCGGCCTTCTGCAGGGCCCGGGAACATGCCACCACGATCCGGGAGCTCCAGGCCTTCACCTGGCACGACGTGTCCACCCGCACGGAGCCCCAGCTCTACGAGGCGCACGTCACCGCGGACGCCTTCTGCTGGAACATGGTCCGCTCCCTGGTGGGGACGTGCCTGACGGTGGGGGAGGGGCGTCGGGAAGCATCTCTCCCTGCCCGACTGCTCACGGAGACGGAGCGCTCCCCCCTCATCCCCCTCGCCCCGGCGAAGGGACTGAGCCTCGTCGGGGTGGACTATCCGCCGGACGGGGAGCTCGCCGCCCGGACGGAAGTCACGCGGGACCGGCGCAGCCTGTGACGTGGAAACGTGTGGGGTTGTAGAGTAATGGCTTGTTTGTGATCCAACCACTTGAGTGAGAGGTGTCCGGGGTGGAGATGTACCAGCTGGTGCTGATTGCGGCGCTGGTGTTCACCATGCCCGGTGCAGCGGTGGGATGGGTGTCGGGTCTGCGTCTGCCGTGGGCGCTGGCGACCTCCATCCCGGTGAGCTTCGGGTTGTTCGGGCTGGCGGGCTGGGTCCTCGGTCAGATGGACATCCGCTACGACTGGCTCTCCTTCGTCATCTTCTGGCTCCTCGTCCTCGTCCTGGCGGCGTTGTGGCGGGGTGGCTTCCTCCTCGTGGACCGTCGGCGGCGCCCCGCCGCGGACCCGGAGGAGCCCCGCGGCAGCCCCTGGTCCCGGGTGTGGGCGGACCGGCAGGGCGGCATCCTCGACCCGGCCTGGATCCTGCCCGCGGCGGGTGTGATCACCGGTGGCTGGCTCATCATCGACCACAGCATGAAGCTGTTCGAGAAGGTCCCGCGCGGTCTGGGCAACATCGTCCAGGGCTGGGACGTCCACTGGCATGCGTCGATGGTGCGCTGGTTCATGGACGCCGGCATCGGCGACCCGACCCGCATGGGCGAGCTCCGGCACCTGGAGACCGGCGACCACATGTACTACCCTTCGGCGTGGCACGTCGGGGCGGGGCTGGCCGGTGAGGCCGCGGACATCAACCCCATCGAGGCGCTCAACCTCACCAGCGTCGTGTTGCCCGGCATGCTGCTGCCGCTGTCCGTCGCGATGATCGCGTGGAAGATGGTCGGCCGCGGCGGGCTCACGGCCCAGCTGGCCGCCGGTGTCGCCGGCATCGCGGTGTTCGCCTCCCCGGTGCTCATGTGGGTCGGCTACTACGTCGGCGTGTGGCCGTACCTGGGGTCGTTGGCGGCCGCAGGCGTGGTCATCGCCCTGTTCATGCACGTGCCCTACCGTCCGGTGGCGGTGTTCGCGGCGATGCTCTCGCTGACGGGCATGGTGCAGATGCACCCGGCCCCGGTGACCATCGTCGTCCTGGCGCTGGCCCTGTGGTGGCTGCTGCACCTGGTGTGGGTACCGTCGCACCGCCCGGAGACGAAGCGGCAGGCCGTGTCCGTGCGTCTGCGCGACGTCGGCTGGCTCGCTCTGGCCGGTGGCGTGGGCGTGGCGATCCTCCTGCCGCAGCTGCTCTCCGGTTCGGAGGCCAGCGAGGAGGTCTCCTCCTGGACCGCGTTCGAGGACGTCACCCGCGCGGAGTCCTGGGCGAAGGCCTTCGAGATGCAGACCCGTCACACGGACATGTTCCCGGACCTCAACCAGACCATCCTGCTGTGGCTCGCCGGCTTCGGCGGCGTGGCGCTGCTCGTGTGGCGCCGTAACCTGTGGGCGCCGCTGTTCTGGTTACTCTCCGCCGCGATGACCGCCAACGCCCTCATGCTCTTCGACGAGCCGTGGGGTGACTGGCTCAACATCATCGGCAACCTGCACTACGCCACGGCGCACCGCCTGGTCATGCCGGTGGCCATGTTCACCTTCGCCGCCGCCGCGGTGGGACTGGCGGTGCTCATCCGCCTGATCTCCCTGGCGCCGCTGAAGATGAACACGACGTGGGCGCGGGTCTCGGTGGCGGTGTCCGTCATCCTCGGCATCGGCGCGGGCTACGGCACCGCCGTGTGGGCCACCCGCGACAGCGTCCTCGAGGGCGTGGAGGCCACCCTCAACAGCCCGCGTGTCGACGACCGCATGGTCAGCGAGGCCGACATCCGCGCCTTCGACTGGCTCTCCCGGCAGCCCGGCGCGTACGAGGGCTCCATCTTCGGTGAGCCCGCCGACGGCCACGGCTGGATGTACGCCTACAACGGCCTGCCCGCCGTGATGCGGCACTACCTGTGGCCGGATGTGCACCGCACCTCCGCCACGGACCTGCTCTACTGGCACCCGGATCTGCTCGGCGTGGGCAATCACGGTGACCCCACCCAGATGAACAACGTCGACAAGGCGGCGGAGCAGCTGGACGTGCGGTTCTACTTCGTCTCGCCGTGGAGTTTCTGGGAGTTCCAGAAGCCGCGCTTCGAGATGATCGACGGACTGTGGCACACCCCGGGTGTCACCCCGGTGTACCGGGACCACAATGTCGCGATCTTCGCGGTGAACCAGGCGTTCACCGATGAGGAGCTGCTGCGGATGCGGGCCCCGGGCAACTCCCCGGAGGAGCTGCCGCCGCTGCCTCTCGACGCCACCGGTGCCCCCTCCTTCCACCGGCCGACCAGGCCGGACATGGGGGGTGCGAATCCCCTGGAGACCCCGGGCAACCCGGCCCTCGACGATCCTCCGGTTGAGATCCCGGCCACCCGGCCTTAGTCTGACGCCGTACACCGTCACAGTCATCAAGGGGGAGATGGCGTGGGTCAGACAGTGCTGCCGACCACCCGCGCGCAGGTGTCGGGCCACCGGTTCCTGCGCCGCCGCGTCGAGCACGGCCTCGTGCTCGGCGACATCCGCATGATCCACGACCCGTTGGCCGCCCGGTCGCGGGCCCTGCTCTTCGGGGTGGTGGCCGTGGTGATGATCTCGCTGGGGGCCGGGCTGCTCGCCTGGCTGCGGCCCGCCGCCCATCCGGGGGAGGCGCCGATCCTGCAGACTTCCGGGGGTGCGTTGTTCGTGCGTGTCGACGACCGCGTCCACCCCGTGACCAACCTCGCCTCCGCGCGGCTCATCGCCGGGGGTGACGAGGATCCGGCGCGGATCGGGGACGGGGTGCTCGCGGAGCTGGAGCGGGGCGTGCCGGTGGGCATCCACCCGGCGCCGCTGGTGCTGGGGGAGTCCCCGGTGGGGGAGACGGCCTGGTCGGTGTGCGCCGACGGGGACGGGGTGGTGACCGTGACGGTCGGGGGGATCGGCGATCACACCGACCCCCTCGGCGGGCACCGGGGTGTGCTGGCCACCGGTGCGGGCGCGGACTGGCTGCTCACCTCCGCCGGGCGGCACCGCCTGCCGCACCCGGAGTCCCCGGAGGGACGGACCGTGCGCCGGGCCCTCGGGGTCACCCCGACGACCCAGCGCTGGGAGCCGCCCCTCGAGGTGCTCAACGCCGTGACGGAGCTGGACCCGGTGGTGCTGCCGGAGCCACCCGCGGAGATCCTGGACACGGGTGCCGGGCTGTGGGCCCTGCTGCCGGCGGGTGTCGCCCCGCTCACCGGGGTCCAGGCGGAGGTGCTGGAGTCCACCGGCGTCCCGCGTCGCACCGTGCCCCGGGAGGAGCTGGCCCACCACCCGGACACCCCCTATGACCTGCGGCTTCCGGAGTTCGCCCCGCTCTTCCTCGATCCGCGGGAGGTCACCGTGTGCGCCACCGGGGGGAGGGTGTCCACGCTCGTCTCACAGACGCGGCCGGTGACCCTGTCCGGCACCGGCGTCGCGGATGAGTTCCGCGGTGGGGCGCGGACGGCGTTGGCGGTGGACACCGGGCACGGGCATCACGTGGTGGACACGACCGGTCTGCGGCACCCGGTGCCGGAGCGGGCGGACCTGGCGGCCCTGGGGCTGCCGGACCCGGTCGCGGCCCCCTGGTCGGTGGTCCGTCTGCTGCCGGAGGGGCCGCCGCTGACCCGGGAGGTGGCCCTGCGGGCCAGTTACTGAGGGGGCCGGGAACTTCTGCGTGGGCCCGCCCGTTGAACATGCATGCCGTCGATGAGAGAGATGGTGTCGGAACGCATCGAGCGGATCAAGGACACCCACTCCCGCGCCAAGGAGGGCCGTTACGGCTTCATGGTGCGGCCGCTGACACTCACCCTGGGGTGGACGATCGTCATCATCGGACTCATCACCATCCCGCTGCCCGGGCAGGGCTGGCTCACCACGTTCATCGGCGTGGGCATCCTCTCCCTGGAGCAGAGGTGGGCGAAGAACCTGCTGGTCCGGGGCGTGCACCTCTACGACCGGTTCTTCGCCTGGTTCCACCGGCAGCGGCAGTCGGTGCGGGTCACCCTGGTGATCCTGCTCATCGTGGTCATCTGGATCGTGTTCATCGCCATCGTCTACGGCATGTGGCGGGCCGGCACGATCGACTTCCTCACGCCCTGGGCCGCCCAGCTCGGGCTGGTGCGGTGAGCAGGGCGGCCAGCAGCGCCGCCAGGAGGAGGGCCCCCGCCCGGGTGGGCACGTCGTCGGGCTCCGCCCGGTGCTTCCCGACACCCACCGCCCGCCCCTCCCGCGCATAGTCCCCCGCCAGGTGGGTCACCGTCTTGTGAGTGTCGACGACACCGTGCCCCGGCTCCGCCGCCTCCACGATGCGGTGCCGCAGGTCGGCGGCCGTGTCGAAGGGGTGCCGTTCCCGCAGCAGCGCCGCCACCCCGGACACCACGGGCGCGGCGAAGCTCGTGCCCTCGAAGGCGGCCTCCTGCCCCTGGGCGTTCACGGTGCCCGCGGCATGACCGTGCCCGGTGGGGGACAGCCCCACGGGGACACGCCCGGCGGCGGCGACCTGCCCGCCGGGCAGCACGTACCCGGCCAGGGCGTGCGGATCCTCCGGGTGGACCGCCCCGACGGCGAGGACCGTCTCCTCGTGCGCGGGGTGGACCACCATGCCCGGCTGACACTGCCCACCGGCGTTGCCGGCGGCCGCGATGATGACCACCCCGTCCTCCTCCGCGCGCCGGAGGGCGTGGTGGAGCGGGGTGGCGTCGAGAAGCACGGTGGGGTCGAGGCAGGAGACGACGGAGATGTTGATCACCTGTGCCCCCGCATCGAGGGCGGCGTGGATCGCCTGCGTGAGGGTGTCGAGGGTGCCGCCTGCCGCGTCGCGGTAGTGGCCGCTCGACTGGCGGATGCTGAGGATCTGCGCGCCGGGGGCGACCTCCCGGATGACGCCGGCGACGACCGTGCCGTGGCCGTCGCAGTCGAAGAGCGGGTCCGGGGCCCACGGGGAGACCAGGTCCGCGACCGGTTCCACGTGCCCCAGGTCAGGGTGTGGGGCGACACCGGTGTCGATGACCGCGACCCGCACGCCCTCCCCGCGGGAGATGCGGTGCACGTCGAGCTCCCGGGGCACCGGCGGCGGGGCCTCCACGGGGCGGACGCAGGCGACGTCCTGGGCCCGGACCGGGGCAGCGGGGCTGAACAGCAGCGCGAGGATGAGCAGCCCCGCCCCGCGCCTCATCCCAGCCCCCGGATGAGCACGAAGAGCCCGGCCAGGTGGGCGGCCAGCGGCAGGGACGCGGCGAGAGCCAGGGACTCCGCCCGCTCCCACCACACGACGGTGGTCGGCTCCACCTCCGGGACCCGCGGCACCCACAGCGGGGCGGTGAGAGCGGCGGCGGTACTCACGAGGGCCGGCACCCACTGCGCCGGATGACCGGGATCGGTCGCGGCCCAGACCCCGGCGAGACAGGCGACGAACCCGACCGACATCCACGACCACGCCGGCACCGC
>NZ_DUOE01000204.1 GCF_012838985.1 Corynebacterium sp.
CCTGGGCCAGGACGGTGGCGGTGGTGGTGCCGTCGCCGGCGACGTCGTCGGTCTTCTTGGCGACCTCCTTCACCAGCTCCGCACCGATCTTCTCGTACGGATCCTCCAGCTCGATCTCACGGGCGATGGACACACCGTCGTTGGTGATGACCGGGGCGCCCCAACCACGCTCGAGGACGACGTTGCGGCCCTTGGGGCCCAGGGTGACCTTGACTGCGTCGGCCAGGGTGTTCAGACCGCGCTCGAGGCCGCGACGTGCTTCCTCGTCAAAGGCAATGAGCTTTGCCATGTGTTTGTGCTCCTTATAGATATAGGACGTCACTCACGTCTGCACTCCATCGGGCGCCCGCGACGGCACGGTCGGTGAGTGTGGCCCAACCTCACCCGCTGAAGACATCGATTTCTGGCACTCACTCAAATTGAGTGCTAACCCGTTTTTAGCAGTCGAGGCTGTCGAGTGCAAGGCGCGCCACCGGCCGGGGACTCAGAGCAGGGCCGCCGTCGCCGCCCACCGCTCGTCGGCCCAGAACCAGATCATGCCGAACACAATGAGAGCCACCAGGAGCACAGCCGTGCCGATCGCCACGGACAGGTACATACGCCGGCGTCGATTAGCAGCGAGTGACTCCTGCCGCTGCTGCTCCTCCGCCGCGGTCTGCTCGATCCGCGCGCCGTCGAGCGCCGCGATCTCCGGCCGCACCTGGGAACCCGGCAACACCGTCCCCGGGCTGAACTCCGGGCGGTTGAAACCGCCCCGGATGCCGTCCCCGTCATGCTGATTACTCATCCGAGATCTCCCATCTGGCGGACGCCATCGAAAAGCGCGAACTCCGAGAACTTCTGCCGCAGCGGATCCATGCACCGGAACGGCGCGATACCGGTCCGGCTGACGCGGTCACCCTCCGGGGAAGCACCCAGGGCCGACACCACGAAACACTGGTAGCTGTACGGCAAGGTACCGAACAACGGGGTGTTAAGCTGGTTGATCATCTGCGTCGCGTCGAGGCACTGCAGCAGACTCGACACCTCCATGTGGAGCAGGCTGCTGTTGTCGGAGTCGAAGGGCTCCGTCGGCAACGCCCCCTCGCGGCGGAACGACGCACCGTAGTTGTTCATCACCCGCTGCCAGTTCACCGTGTTCGGACCGTCAGCGAAATGATGCGCCTGGTTGACCTCCGACAGACGCTGCATGACGTCGAACTTCGACAGACACAGCGCGATGTCGGGGCGGTGATCCGTGCCCAGGACCCGCAGGACGTTCTGCAGCACCACGGTGGGGTCGTCGTCGCCGACCTCGTGGATCGGGACGAAACCCTCGAGCAGCTGGCGGATGCGCGGCACCGCCATCGGATCGAAGAGGAAGAGGATCTGGTCGGCCGCGCGGAAAAAGTCGAGGTCCTCCTGACGCTCCTCGAAGTTCTCCTCCTTCAGGTCCTCGCCCGCGACATCCCGGAACACCACGAAGATCTTCTGCAGCTGGCCGTCACGACGGTGTGTGCCGACGTCGAAGATCAGCGGGCGGTCCTGGTGGGCGTCCGTCGACGACACCGGAGGCGTCGGCGGCAGCAGCCCCATCTTCTCGAACAGGGGCTTCTCGTACCGCTCCGTGTACGTCCGCCGCGTGTGCTCGTCGGCGTAGCGGAAGGTGCCCTGGTTCGCGATGACCAGCCGCTCCAGCAGCTTGACGATCACCGCGATGTACAGGCTCTTGCCCGACGTGCGGGCACCCGCCATGGCGAACGTGAGCGTGCCCGACCCCTGCCAGCCCTCCGGCAGGGGGTAGTCCTCCTGCTCCGAAGGGGTGAGGAACGGGGAATGCTCCGCCTGCGGGTCCGGCATCTCCCGGAAGGTGTACGGGCAGCGCGTGGGCAGCAGCCCGGTGTGGATGGTTCTCGACATTTCCTACTTCTCTCCCTGCGTCAGGGTGTCGAACATGGTTCTCGTCTCCACCGCGAGGGCGGCGGAATTCTGCTCCAGCACAGCGGAGATCAGGGCGTCATCGAAGACCGTGTAACTGATCCCCAGGGAATCCACGGGCCGACGCGACGTCAGCAGATGCACCACTCCCCGGCGCGCGGCCACCTCGGCCGGCAGATCGTCGGACAACACGACCAGGGCGAACTCCTCGTCGAGCTCCCGCAGGTCACGGCTCCAGCCGACCTCCTTCGCGGGGAAATCGGAGAGCTTGAGCTGCCGGACCGCCTCCGGCCCGGAGAGCACCTCCGGGGCGGTGGAGGCGCTGCTCGTCGCCAGTCGGAGCTCCCGGTCGCCGCTGCTGGTGGACAGCACACCCGCAGCGAAGGTGCACATCGCCTCGAAGGCCTGCGGGCTGGTGTTGAGCTGCATGGACGAGGAGACGTCGACAAGCACGACGACGTCCCGCCGCCGCCCCTCCGGCAGACTGTCCCGCTCAATGGAGCGGCGCAGCGCCGAACGGACACCGGCCGAGTACTCGTCCAGCATCGTGTCACTCGTGGTCTCCGCGACGACCAGACGCACCTGCCCCTCCCCCGGCACGATGACCGCCACCGGGAAGGACCGCAGGCCACCGACCTCGAAGGTCGGCAGGTCAATGCGGAGCTGCTCGTCCTCGTCGGTGAGCAGGTGCAACGTGACGAACAGCTTCGTCCCCGTCGGGAAATAGGAGTGCCCGTACCCCGGTGCCACCGAGATCTCCGAGGTGTCCTGCGGGTTGCGGATCGCCACCTTGGAGCCCCGGCGGAAAGACTCCATGTGCGGGGTCATCACCTCGAAATCGAGTCCACCCGACAGCTGGACCTGCAGTTGCCCGGTGAAGGACTCACCTTCGATGTCATAGGACTGACCCGCAGTGAGACGGATGCTATTCACTGGCTTCTCCTCTACGTGCTTCCTTCATCTGACTGACAATGCCCCGGGCCACCGCCGCGAGGACCTGCTTCTCCCGGCCGGACAAACCCTCCAGCTGGTCCGGTTTCGTGTGCATCTCCACCTGCGCCATCATCTTGTCCAGCACCACCGAGTGGTGGCCGGCGGGGATGATGTCCTCGGCGGCCGTGCGGCGCCCCAACTCCACGAACTCCCGGGTGGTGACCGGCTGCCCGTCGCTGTGCTGCGTCCGCAGGCTCAGGCCCTTCTGGAGCGCCTGCAGCACGAGGTCGCCCAGCACGATCGACAGCCACTCGTCCTTCTTCCGGTCACCGCTGATGAACGGCTCCACGGACAGGTGGATGCACACCGTGTAGTACACGCGCAGCAGGTCGTGGGAGAAGTCCCGGGCGTTGCGGGAGATGACCTTCTCGTCCCGCCACGACTGCAGCGCCTCCCGGGCGACGGTGCTGCGCAGCCAGGCGGTGATGTCCTGCAGACTGCGGTCGGCCCCCAACGCCCGCGTCACCTGTGCCACCTGCAGCTGGCGGGTGTGGATCTCCCGCTTCCGGTCCGCGTCGGCCGCCACGAGCAGGTCACGCAGCTCCGGATGCGCACTCGACGGCAGGGGCAGGTGCGGGGCACCCCGGAAGGAGTGGAAGCCGCTGAAGAGGTCGCGGAAACCCTGGTCCCGCCTGTAGTCCGCCGGCACCAGGCCGGTGCGCAGCAGGAAGTTCAGGTAGCCGACGAGCACCTCCGTCGGTGCGGTGCCTAGCGCCCGGATACCCTCGACGGCGGCGTCCGCCAGCGTGTCCCGCTCGTGTTCGAAGCCCTTCCGCTGGGTCAGATCCGGCCAGACCTGCTGGCCGCGGACCAGGAGCGGGTCGGCGATGACCCGGCGCACGAGATCCAGGTCGGGGTCGCGGGGCGGGGCCGCCTGCGGTCGCTTCACCGTGGCCCGGTGCCGCTGCGCCGCGTCCACCGCCTCCGCGCCGAAGCGTCCCGGCTGACGTTCCACCAGCCAGGCCAGGGCGTCGCCGAACTTACCGACGCCGGGGGCCGCGCCGAGCATCTCGACAGCCTGCTGGGGAGTCAGATCCGAGTCGAGCAGCGCCTTCGTCAGGACCGACCACGTCGACCCCGGGGCCGTCTGCTGCGTCGCCGGATCGGTGGGGTCGATGATGACGATCCCCTCGCGCCG
Organism: Corynebacterium sp.; assembly: GCF_012838985.1. GTDB lineage: Bacteria > Actinomycetota > Actinomycetes > Mycobacteriales > Mycobacteriaceae > Corynebacterium. The sequence continues at coordinate 4,049 of NZ_DUOE01000204.1, forward strand.
CCGCAACGCCTCCAGATCCGCCTGCGGGACGACGAGGACCGGGTGGGCCTGCCCCGGCAGCGGGGCCGGCAGGGACTGGGCGCGCTCGAACGTCGAGAAGCGCAGGAGCCGCCGCGCCTCATCCGGTGACAGGGTCGAGGACAACGCCTGCAGCCAGTACACCGCCTCGTTGGCGTTGCGGACGGTGAGGACAGGTGTCGCCCGTCCCTCGAGCAGGACGTCCTGCATCCGGAACAGAGCGCCGCTGCGGTCGCCCAGCATGGTGGTCACCATCGTCCACGCCACCGCCAGATCGGTGAGCGGACCCGGGCGGGGCTCCGCCAGCTCCGGGTCGAGCTCCACCGCGTCGACCGAGGCGATACGGAACGGGGTCTTAAGATCCGGGGACCCGTAGAGGTTGACGGGATAGGTCGCGGCCAGCGGCTGCGACAGGTCGTGGTCGATGAACGCGTGGGTGAAGACGTTGCCGGGGCGACCGGTCGCGTCCTTGCCCGCCGGGACGGACTGCATGAACAGCCCCCGGTCCTCCCCCGGCAGGTACTCGAAACGGCGGGGCAGCTCCGCGATCTCCTTGGCCCCGATGAAATCGTCCATCGTCGTCGTGGGGACCACGCTGGTCGGGGCGTACTGGACGACGAGCTGCTCGTCCTCCGAGCTCGCCCCCACCGACGGCCCCGTGTGCCAGCCGCCCCCACCCGCACGGTTGCGGAACGAAGCGTAGGTGACGTGCGACCAGCGTCTCTGCGGCCCTGTCACTGCTCCCGTCCCCTCAGGTACGCGCGCCACTGGTCGAGGGACAGGGTGCCGGACACCGGGTCGATGACCGCCGTGACCGGGGTGCCCGGAGTGTGGTCACCGCGTGCGAACAGGCGCAGGAACACGCTCTCCGGGGCGCTGTCGAGGATCGTGGGATCCAGCTCCCAGAACTCCTCCACCTGGTTCGGGAACAGACGCCACGAGTTGATGCCGGGCAGGAAGTCAGGTCCCTCCGGGTGCTGTCCCACGATGCGGCGGGCCTTGACCTCGGCGCCGTCGTTGGGCTCCAGCGGCAGGCGACCGTGCTGCATGCGCAGGGTGAACTGGCGCGGCGTGTGGTCCTCCCGGTCGCTGTAGACGACCAGGCCCAGGTGGCCGTTGTACTCCACGAACTCGTACTGAAAACGGCGCAGACCGTCGTAGTGGAGGACCTGCGGGTCACCCCAGATCTGCTGCCCCTCGTAGACACGGGACGGCACGAGGGCGATGTCGCCGGCCGCGGGCAGCTGCAGGCGCATGCCGCCCTCCTGCTCGTACGTCTGCCGGTGGATGGAGGCGATGTTCGATCCCGGCTGTTCCCGGCGCGGGCCGATCTGGTGCCCGGTCCCCGGCTCGCCGAAGACGACGGTGACCTCGTGCGCCTCCTCCGGCCAGCCGAAGGTGAGGAACTGGTTGTTCACCCGCTCGTAGAGCGTCGGGTTGGTGATGCCACCGACCCGCACCCGGGAGTGCGAACGGCCGACCTTCGCCTGGTTGCCCACCACGCTCACCGGGGTGAGGAACACGGAGTACCAGTCCTCCGGCCAGTCGACGATGCAGTGGCTCATGCCGCGCTCGAGGTCGTTGGCCCAGTCGCGCTGCGCCAGGCCGAAGGACTCCAGCTGCTCCACCTCGACGACGCGGTCCTGCAGACCGTCGGTCGGGGCCTCCTGGGTGCGGTAGATCCGCACCTCACCGGAGTCGGGGTTCTCCCAGTTGATGTGGAAGCGCGTGTCGAAGCCGTCGAAGACCTCGTCCACCTCGATGGGCACGTCGACGACCTCGGCGTTGACGTACACCCGGAACTCCTCCGAGCGTGCCGACGCCCGCTGCTCGCCGCGGATCAGCACGTAGCGTTCCGCGACGAACTTGTACTCCTCGCCCTTGAACTGCGGGGTGAAGCGGAAACCCTGGAGGTTCTGCGTGTCGACGGCGATCTCGTCCCGGCGGGTCACCCTCCGCGCCGACGCCTTCACCGCGAACACCGCCACGCGGTGCGTGTGCTGCAGCGGGGCCCACTGGCCCTTGACCTTGGAACCGGCGACCGACAGGTCGATGTGGTCGATCGGGCGGATGTAGGCGGTCTCGCCCAGCAGGCGCGGTTCGCTGCGCAGGGCGTTGGTCTCCGAGGTGCCCTCGTGGACCCACACCTGGTACTGGCGGTAGGCCGTGGTCAGCGGATCGCGGTCGACCCAGCGTTCACCCACGGTCACCGCGCGCGGCTCGCCGGCGTCGGGATCCTGATCGAATTCCTCCTCGTCGCTGACCACGCGGTACAGGCGGACCAGCCCGTTGCCGACGGCGTAGGACGGCAGGCTCCACTCGAGAGCGACGGACCCGTCCTCCTGCCGCCGGGCCAGCAGCCCCGAGCCGGGGATCTCCTGGACGTCGGAGAAGCCGTCGAGGAGGCGGAACTCGTGCGGCTGGTAGTCCCGCAGGTCCGGGTCGATGTACTCCGACTCCGACTCCGGCTCCGGCTCGGGCTCGGGTTCTGGTTCGGGCTCGGGTTCCGGCTCCGGCTCCGGCTCCGGCTCGAGGTATTCCTCCACCTCGGGCACGATCTCGGCCTCGACGTACCCCACCGGCTCGTCGCTGAGGGTCGGCACGTAGAGGGACTCGTTGACCCCGATGACGTCGGTGTTGTCGGTCAATGCGAGGGCCCGCACCTGCTTGAGGGCCTCCGCCCACACCAGCAGCGCCGGGTAGTGCCCGCCGGCCTCCAGCTCCGTGTGGTCGCTGGCGGCGGCGACGAGCTCCTCGCCCGTGGGCAGGGCCTCCTCGTCGTACTGCTGACGGGCGAACTCCCGCCAGGTCTCGAAGGCCTCGAGGATCTTCAGTTCGGTCGACATCTAGAACTCTCCCGTTCCTGGAAGTTGGTGCCGCGACCGCTGCTGCAGCAGGGCGGGCTGCTCCGGCGACTGGAAGTCCTCCGAGACGGGCATCCCACGCAGGATGTCCTCGCTCAGGGACGCGCGCTCGGGGCGTCGGAAAGCAACATCCCCCTGGGACGCCGGCCCACCCACCTGGACCAGCACCTCGCTGACGCCGATGGCGTCGAACGTGTTGCTGTTGCGGTCATAGGTGCAGTACGCGGGGTCCAGATCGAGGACCCCCTCGACGCGGCCCTGCTCCGTCGCGATCTCACCGTTGAAGGCACCGACGTTGCGGACCTCATCCAGCGGCATGCGTGACGACGCGGTCTGCCGCTGCCCGTCACGGTAGATCTGCAACGGGGAGAGAATCTCCGCGTCATTGCGCTGCGACTCGTCCCGCAGCTGGCGGGTGATCGCCCGCCACTTCTCCTTGGCGCGGTCTCGCTCCCGGAAGGACTCGTCGGTGACGGCCTCCGCCAGACGCGCCAGGGCACCCCCGGTGCCCCGCCCGGACGTCTGGTAGACCTCGTCGATCGACATCCGGCCGTCGGCGCGGACGTCGAAAAGCCGCAGCGCCTCGTTGAGACCTCCCCGGACATGATCCTCGAGCCAGCCCTCGCGGTACAGGTCGCGACGGAAACTGTCCGCCAGCGCATCCACCGCGGCGGAACTCGGCGTCGCCTCCGCGAAGACCACCGACTCCGGCATCGTGTTCACCGGGATCGTGGAGTCGACGCGGGGGTGCCGGATGCGGCCGAAAGGCTCATTGAGGAGCGTGCCGATCATCTGGGACGTCGACAGGAACTGCTGGTAGCCGACGTCGAGACGCAGCAACGCCCGCTCCACCTCGCGCCGGTTCGTACGCGCCGCGTCCAGCTCCGAGATGAGATCGCGGCGGCGGTGCCGGAACCGCATCTCATCGCGGGTCTCCAGGGCGACCTGGGTCAGCCAGCAGATGAGCCAGAGGCCGGCCCACACCCCGAACATCCACCACTTCGTGGCCGCCGACGCCCCGTTGAAGTTGGCGGCCCACCCCCACAGGGGTTCGTCGAAAAGCGCGGAACGCAGGTTCGCCCAGCCCCACAACGCCGCGAAGATGGCGAGCGAGGACATGAACACCCAGCCCAGCCAGCGGAAGGCGCCGGCGGCGAAACCGGTCTCCTCCGCCGAGTCCCGGTGCTCCTCCAGCTCCGCGATCCTCCGGTCGAGGTCCCCGCGACGCTGCTGCAGGCCGGCCTGCTTGTTCACCAGGCCCCGGCCCACGAAGTAGGCGAAGCTCTCGGAGTTCTCCTCCTGCCACTGCTTGAAGTCGCCGATGACCCGGCCGACCTCACGCTGGCCGCCGTGCCGCTGATCCGAGAGCCGACGCTCGTAGTCGGCGGCGCCCAGCAGGTCATACGGGGCGATGTCCCCTCCCCCGACGGTCGACTTCACCTCCACCGGCAGGTCACGGCCGAAGTTCGCCTCCGGCCCGGGGATGACGTCGGCGGCGCGGCGCGCCACGCGCACCTCCCCCTCGGCCTGCTCCCGCACCATGCGGGGATGGTAGGTCTCGGTGCCCTCGGCGATCTGGCGTGGCAGCGCGTCGAGCAGCGACAGCGACATGTTCGCGTAGGCCCGCCACAGCTCACCGAGCTCACGGGTCGCCTCCAGCCGCAGGCTCTCCTGGCGACGGCCACGCTGGGCCTCCGGCTCCCGGGCAGCGGGGTCTGCGACCCCGCCGACGTGCGTGCGGGAACCCTCGCCGTAGAGGGCGGACTGCACGGTGTCGTCGATGAACGAACGGGTCTCACCCTTCAGCGCCCGCAGGAAACGGGCCGGGGTGCCCACCAGGTTGCGGCCCCACCGACCGAAGAACTCGCCCAGGGCACCGCCGGCGGTCGTGTGGAGGGTCTTCTCCGCCATCGCATCGGTGGAACGCCCCTCGATGCGCTGGTTGAACTCGTTGAGCAGGTCCTCCGCGGCGCTCTCGGCGAACGCCACCGGATCCTCCGTGTACTGCGGCGACTGCCCCGGGCGGTTCAGGCGGGGCAGCGGGTTCCGGGAGGTGTCGAAGATCCGGGCCTTGAGGTGCGCCTGCACCTCCTGGCCGTCGATGCGCCGGTAGAACGCCCGGACCAGGCGGAACGTGCCGCCGCTGGCCGGTTCGAGGAGGGAGACCGGCGCGTGGCGGCTCCCCTCCCACAGTCCGAAGAGGCTCGCGATGCCCGCCACGCAGTGCAGCGTGAAACGGTTGTCCAGGGCGTCGAAGTGGAACGGCACGGTCGCCGACTCCGGTCCCGGGGAATCCTCCGGGGCCAGGAGCAGGTTCGTGTAACCGCGCAGCGTGGGCAGGTCCCCCTCCAGGGGTGCCTCCACCGCGGAGACCATGAGGTTGGTGCGTTCGATGCGGGGGCCGGTGAGGACACTGTCGACGGCGTCGAGAAGCGCCTGCAGTTCGTCACTGCTGATCGCCCCCTCACCACTGCCGATGACGTTGATGACACCGAGGTGGAGCCGGTCGACGTGCAGCCGGGCGACCAGCACGTTGAACGGCTCACGGCTGATCTGCGGGGTGCCGTCCTCGTGCAGGCTCAGGTAGGTGACCTCGGACGACGAGGACGTGAACGCGTCCGCATCCACCCAGGCCAGATCCCGGGTGAGCCCGGTGGCGGTGAAATCCTCCAGCGTCTGGCGGATGCCGTGCGACACCCGGCCCCGCCCCACGAACACCGTCAGGGTGGTGTCGTGAAAGCTCTGTCCGTCCATCAGAATTCACCCGCGCCGGGCAGAGCCGTGGTCGTCGTGGATGCGCCCGCGGAGAACTTCGTGGTCGGCATGAGCGTCGGCTCGGCAGACGGCGGACCCTGGCGCTTGCACTCCTCCAGCACGTCGGCGATGCGGGCGGTGGCCTCCGCCACGTCGATAGCCAGGTCGGCGAAGACCGGGACCTGGGACGCGAGCCCACGGTCCGTGATGTCGCCGTACGGGCGGTCGTTGTGCGCGGTGCGCAGCAGCCCGGCGCCCAGGCGGGAGCTCGGGATGTACGCCTGCGCGATGGCGTTCTGCTTGCCCAGCCACTCCAGGGCGGCCGCCAGACGCTTATCGACGTCCGCGCCCGGCTGCGTGCCCGGAATCATGTGGAGCTCACCGGACTTGCGCTCGCCGTCGTACAGCCACTGGTGCAGCAGGCGCTGGCCCCGCGTGGTGCGGCCCGGCTTGGAGGGCTCGGGCTCCGCGTCCCACAGCTGACGCAGCAGCATGTACGGCTTGACCGACCCGAAGACCGGCTGTTCGCCGACCTTCGCCCAGGCCAGGGAGATCGACTCCAGCAGGTTGGGCAACCAGTCGAGCGTCTGCCGGAAGCGGGAGACCGGGGTGAGCATGGGGACGTCGAAGTCCGTCCAGGTCTCGGACTGCTCATCGAAGATCTGCACCGGGGTCGAGTCCGAGGCGTCGAGCGTGCCCGGGGAGTTGACCTGGCCGGTGAGTCGGCCGATGTACCAGCCGAGGACCATGGCCTTGCGGTCCGCATCCGACAGCGGGAGCGCCGCGGTGAGGGATCGGGCCCGACGGCCGTGCCAGAACTCCACGCGGGTGCCGGTGGTCTGACGCCACTGCTTCTCGATGGGAGGCAGCAGGGAGTCGAAGACGATCGGCGCGTAGTTCGGGTAGGAACCGAAGATGTCGATGGAACGCTCCTCACCCTGGTTGGACAGGGCACCGCCCAGCGGCTGCGTCACGTCCGAGGGGTGGTGGTTCGGGTAGTCGCGGACCGCCTGCTCGAGCATGCCGCCCACCTCGTCACCGCCGAAGGGGATACGGGAGAAGTTGAAGTTGTAGGACACCTCCTTGCCGTAGATCGCCTGCACGAGCTGCGAGTTGATCTGGGCCAGCGGCAGGGCGTAGGTCATCGCCTCACTGAACTTGCTCAGCACCGTCTGGCGGCGCACACGGCGCTCGTGCTCGGTCAGCGTCGGCGAGGTGACGAACTCACGCAGCGAGCTCGAGATGAACTGCTGGAACGAGAAGCCCGGACGGCGGATGTACTGGCGGGCACGGTCGAGGATGTCATTGGTGCTGATCTTGAACTCGAAACGTGCCGGGCGCGGGTCGCGGGACGCACCGGTGTTGTCCGGGTCGCGGCTGAGCTCGCGGGCCACCCACACGTCGAGAAGCCGGAGCAGGTCGCCCGGGGCCTTCTCCGAACCGGAGAGGGACTCCCAGTCGCCGCTGACCACCCGCTCCGCGGAGATCTCCAGGGCGCGCTGGTAGTCGTAGTCCTGGCTCTCCTCCGTCTTCGCCGACTGGATGATGTCGGCGACGAACTGGTCGATGAAGGAGTCGACCTCGGTGAGGAAGACCTCGTTGGCGGCCTGGCTGAAACGCTTGGGCACCTCCGACTGGGTCTCGTCGGGCCACAGCGCCGGCACATCGGTCTTGAGCTGGGCGACGCCCAGGTTGACGTCGCTGGTCAGCTCGCTGTGCTTCTCCAGCTCCACGTGGGCATCCTGGATCTGCTTCTGCAGCGGATCAATGAAGTTGCGGAGGAAGTCCGACAGCGCCGACTCCAGACGGTGGGCGATGTGGCCGACCGCGCGGCTCCGGATCTGCGGGGCCGCGGAGGAGACGATCTCCTGGACATAACCGGAGGTATCGTCGATGCGACCTCGGTTGTTCTCCAGCTCGTTGCGCTTCTGCTCGTCCAGGACGACCGCCTGGTTCGGCATGCCGGCGACGATGTTGCGCAGCTCGCCGAGGATGGAGTTCGAGATCAGGCTGCGGATGTGCTGCAGCAGGGCGGAGCCGTAGGGGACGCCGTACTTGCCGATCTCCTCCTTGAGCAGACCCAGCAGGTAGTTCTGGATGCCGTCCGCGGCGGCCCAGGCGTTGACTCCCTGGTACAGCTCGGTCTTCGGGTTCTGGTCGATCTGCTGGCTCACACCCTGCAGGACGCGGTTGACGTCGAGGACCCACTCGCTGCCGCGCTTGTTCTGCCCCGCCGGCATCTGGTCGGCGAGATTCTTCGTCATGGAGCGGGTCCAGTTCTCGATGACCTGCTGGAAGGCCTGGTAGATCCAGTTGCCCGCGTCCCCCTGGACCGGCAGCACGTGGTGGAGGCGGTCGTTGAGGGATCCCCGGTTGTTCTCCAGGCGCTTCTGGATCTGGATGTCCGCGGGGGACTCATCCGTCGGGTCGTAGTGCCCCTTGAGCAGACGCTCCACGGACTTGCGTGCCAGACGCTGGGCGGCGTACTCGGCGTAGCGGTCGCGGCCCATGGACAGCTGGGCGTAACCGAAGCTGCCCCACGGCACGTTCTTCGGCTCCGTCGCACCCCACGCGAAGTGGGAGGTGTTGGCGTCGAAGGTGCCGCGGTTGCCCAGGGTGAAGGCCTTGTAGTGTCCCATCGACTGCTCGTCGGACAGGAGAGCGGCGAGGCCGCGGCCGAGGGCGCGGTAGACGGTGTCCGGCTTGCCGTCGCCGAGCATGGCGCCGTTTTCACCGGAACGCACGCCGACGGGGAAGATTCGTCCGACCGGGATGTCGTCATCGCCGACGGCGACACCGAGCGCGTTGAACAGGCGCTTGTCCTCCTCGGTGGCGGAACCCAGCTGGGCGGCGACAAGCTCCGCGAACATGGCCAGGGCGTTGGGGTTGGTGCCGGCGACCTGGTCGCGGGAGACCTGGGAGAAGATGTCCGGGGTCACCATGAACAGGGAGTTCAGGGAGACCGCGTTGCCCTCGAGTCCGGTGAGCAGGCGGCAGACGTCGATGGCCATGGAGGCACCCGCACCACCGGCCATGGAGGACACGACGAAGACGAGCGGCTGCTCCTTCGCGCTCTCACCACTGTGCTCGGCGCGGCCGTACAGGGCGGAACGCAGGTCCGCCAGCTCACGGTCGGTTTCTCCGCCGGAGAGCACGTCCCAGGACTTCTTCAGCTCCTGCTGAGTCTCCTGCAGCTTGCTGAGGAAGAGCATGCGGCCGATCGAACGGTACTGGCCGGCACCCGCGGAGATAGGGGTGGTTTCGGCGGCCGGGTTTTCAAGTGCCCAGCTGGCGATGGTGCCCAACTCACGGCGGTTGGCGAGCTGGTTCGAGACGGCGGTGTCGACGGTGGCGTAACGGTCGGACGAACCGCACGAGATGTAGCGGCCGCCGGCCTCCGGGACGTTCGCCAGGTTCTTGCCCGGGCGCTCGGCCACGGTGGGCACGTCCACCGAGACGAACTGCCAGGCGCGCGGAAGCTCCACGTCCTTCGGGCTGTCATAACGGTCGGGAAGGCGCTCCGCCAGCGTGGTCTTGAGCTGATCCATCATATAGGCCAGCGTCTTGGCACCGGAGCCACCACAACCGACGACGAGAACTTTGTGCATTGGTTTTCCTATCGTAATTATTTCGGCGCCCGGGTGGGCGCACCACATCAAGACTGTAGAAGAGGCCCCGTGCATGGGTTCGGCGAACTCGAACAGTCCTCCGCATCACGGGGCCTTGGGGGTCAGCTGCCGAAACCGCCGGGCCCACCCGGGCCGCGGGACCCGAAGCCACCGGAACCGCCGGGACTGCCGGAGCCGAAACCACCGCCGAAACCGCCGCCGGAACTGCCCGGGCCTGCGGAGCCACCGGAGCTACCCGGCCCCTCGGAGCCGCCGGAGCCGAAGCCGCCGGATCCGAAACCGCCCGCGGGCCCACCGAACGTGGGGCTGCCTCCGGTGTCACCGGAACCGCCGAACCCACCGGAGCCGGACGGGGTGGCCGCGCCGGGCGCGCTGTCCTGCGGGACGAAGGCGCTGGCCGCCGGGGGCGACTGCTCGGGGGTCTCCAGCTGCTGGGACAGCTGTTCCGCCAGCTGCGGGGCGTTCTGGCTGATGTCCTGGATCATGTTCTGGCCCTCGCCGTCGAAGGGGTGCCGGGCGAGAACCACGAGGTCCATTGTGGAGGGGTCGACCGGGTTGGCGGCCAGGAACCACGAGTTCTGCACGGCCAGCGGCAGCTTGGCGCGCCCCTTGTCCTGCTTGCCGTCACCGCTGATGGACGGGGTCTGCTGGACCAGGGCGACCGGCTCGGCGATGGGGTTGAGCTGGAAGCGTTTGACCTCGACCGGGTAGGCGTCCGCGTTGAAGCGGGTGCCGTTGATGACGGTGACCTGCTGCTTGCCGACGTCCACCGGGTCGATCTCGGGGTGCACCTGGCCGTTGTACCGGAGGACTCCGTCCTGCAGCGTGACCGGGATACGGACAGCACCCATGGGGTCCTTCGGTATCCGGGCGGTGAAGTAACGGACCGCGTAGAGGATCAGGAGAGGAATGAGCAGGGCCAGCACCAACGCAATGATGAATGCGATGGCGAAGCTGGCCTTGTCGATCGGGACGGCGAGCTCACCTTCGGTCGGGACGTCGGCGAGGGTCTCGTTGGCGCCCTCGATGTTGCTCAGGGCGACGGGCAGCGTGCCGGAGACGAAGCCGTCCCGCAGTTCGCTGGTGCTCAGCTCGACCGGCAGGACACCCTGCTCGTCCATGCCGAGGATGAGCGCATTGTTGATGTCGTCGTAGGGGCTGGCGGCCGCGATGGCGGAGACCCCGTCCGGGATGGTCGAGGCGTCCACCTGGCTGCCGGCCGGGATCCACACGCGGCCTGGGCCGGTCACGGGGACGTCGACGGTGACGGTCTCCTCTTCTGCGCGGAAGCGGATGCTGCCGGGCAGCTGAGGCATGTCGCGCTGGGTGACGGTCATCTGGGTGGTGTTGAGGATGGGGCTCAGCCGGGTGCCCGGGGTCTGCCCGTCGCCCTGGGTGGTGATCGTGGTTCGGGCCTGCAGGGTGCCGATCGCGGGGAACTCCCCGATGCCGTCGAGAGGCAGGCGGAGCTCACCGGAGGAGATGTCGGCCCCCTCGGCGAGGACGAGGTCACCTCCGGCGGTGCCGGTGAAGGTGAGGTCCACCCGGCCCTCACCGTGCAGGGGCCGGATGTTGCCGTCGCGGTCGACGAGCCGAAGGTGGAGTTCTTCGTCGTCACGGAGGTTCAGCCCCCCGGCGGCGGTGTCGGCGGAGACAAACTCGACCTGCAGGTCGGGCTGGATCTCAACGGAGTTGAACACGCGGCCGTCGGCGGCGGCCTCGTCGAATCCCTGGAACTGCAGGGCCCAGGTGCCGGCCCAGGAACCGCCGTCGACGAGAGCGACCGTGCCGTCGGCCTTCTGCACCGGGTCGGTGGTGGCGGACCAGGTGACGGCGCCGGAGTGGATCTCCCCGGAGCCGGTGTCCTGCAGCGGGATGCTGTCACCGTTCGGGGCGGTGAGGACGAGGTGGGCGTCAGGCCCGAGGTCGTCCTTGGCGATGGCGGTGAAACGCACCGTCGAGATGGAGTCGTCGAGGACGAAGAGGAAGGGGTCCCCGGCGCGGGTCTCACCGGAGACCTCGCCGCCGGTGGCCAGCACCTCGCGGAACGCCGCGAAGAGCCCGCCCACGTTGTCGGCGGTGAAGAAGGCGCCGTTCGGGGCGAGCTCGCCGCACTGCTGGCCGGTGCCCTCGGTGATGCCCTGGAAGAGGGAGAAGTCGGAGGGGTTGTGCGGGGCGGAGAGACCGATGCCGATGTTGGTGATGTTCGCGCCGCGCAGGCGGTCCGCGACACCACCCGGGGAGCAGAGGGCGGCCTCGGCGGCGTCGGCACCCTCGGCGGCGGTGAGTGCGCCGTCGGTGAAGGTGACGACCATGCGGCAGGGGTCCTCCGCGCCGGAGCGGGAGAAGTCCTGGTAGGCGCCCTGTAGTGCGGAGGCGTAGTTGGTGTACTGCTCGGAGGTGCGGTCCGCGAACGCGGCGATCTGGTTCTTGGCCTCATCGGCGGAGTCCTGGTCGAGGACGATCCAGTCGCCGTAGTTGTCCGGGTCGGTCGCCCCGGACTTGTAGTCCTGGCCGAAGCCGGCGACGCGCACCCGGGTGTCCAGGGCCTCGTCGCGCTGCTTGGCCACGAGCTCGTCGACGAAGCTCTGGGCGGCGGGGACGCGGTGTCCCTCGACGTCGGCGCCCGGGGCGTCCGGATTCACGGAACCGTCCCGGGCCTCGTGGATGAGGCTCTCGGTCTCGTCGATCATGATGATCACGTCGAGGGCACCGCGTTCCGCGATGCAGGCGCCGGCCCGGTTGAGGTTCCCGGACTCGCCGGGCATGTCCTGGGCCGGGGCGGTGGGCGCAGCGAACGCCCCGACCAGTCCGGTCAGGGCGCCGAGTGCGGTCGCACGGAGTCCGTTCCTCATCACCATTTACCCACCCACTGTGCGAAGTTGAAGGCCGACCACACCACGGCGATCAGCAGGACGGCGTAGGTCAGCCAGGCGACGAGGTTCTTCCACCCGACGACGGAGTAGAAGCCCTGCCCCCGCCGCTTGTTGACCTCCGCGAAGTACCAGCCCAGCGCCGAGACACCGATGATGCCCGCGATCACCCAGGCGGCGACCGCGATGACACCCCAGGAGGTGTCCGTCGCGACGTGGTCGCCGAACTGGAGGAAAGCGTTGAGGCCGAGCCCGATGACGCCGGCCAGCAGGCTCGGGAGCAGGTGGAGCACCGGTTGCGAGGAGGCGGTGCGCGTCCGCGGGGCAGCCGTCACCGGGAAGGAACCTCCCGTGGTGGGGCCGTAGGGCGATCCCGCTCCCGGCCCGGGGGAGTCTCCCGGGGGCTTGCCGTATGTACCTCCGGAATACGGAGTGAATCCCTGCGTCATCTGCTGCTCCGGCATCATCGAAAAGGGGCGTGTGCTGAATTGCCTTCCTGACTTTAGTGCCAGTCGGAAAGCAATACGTGACTGGGATGGAAGTACGTACACTCCGACCTTATGAACATCAGCTCCGACCTCACTGCTCTGCGTACCCATATAGAAGGACAGCGCGAGCGCATCTTCCGCGACCTCTCCGAGATCGTCGCCTTCGACTCCGTCCACGACGAACCCGGCCACGAGGAGGACGCCGCCGGCGCCGCCGAATGGACCCGCCAGGCGCTTGTCGACGTCGGCCTCGACGTCACCACCCACGACACCGTCGATGGTTCGACGGCGGTGATCGGGCGTCGGGAAGCGGCCGCAGGCATGCCCACCGTCCTCCTCTACTCCCACCATGACGTGGTGCCCGCGGGCGACCACTCCCTGTGGACCTCCCCGCCCTTCGACCTCACCGAGCGCGACGGCCGCTGGTACGGCCGCGGCGCCGCGGACTGCAAGGGCAACCTCGTCATGCACCTGGCCGCCCTGCGTGCCCTGGAGGACCTCGGCGGCACCGACCTGGGCCTGATCGTGCTGGTCGAGGGCTCCGAGGAGCGCGGCGGCGAGGGCCTGGAGCACCTGCTGCAGACGCAGCCGGAGCTGTTCCGCGCCGACGTCATCCTCATCGCCGACTCCGGCAACGCCGCCGTGGGCGTGCCGACGCTGACCACCTCCCTGCGCGGCGGTGGCCAGGTGGTGGTCACCGTGGACACGCTGCGGACCCCGCTGCACTCGGGCAGCTTCGGCGGCGCCGCCCCGGATGCCGTCGCCGCCCTGGTCCGCATCCTGGACTCGCTGCGTGACGAACACGGCCGCACCGTCATCGACGGCGTCGACCACCTGCGGACCTGGGAGGGCGAGCCCTACCTGCCGGAGGACTTCCGCCGTGACGCCGGCATGCTCGAGGGCACGCAGATCATGGGCACCAGGAGCGACGCCCCCGCCGACATGGTGTGGGCCCGTCCGGCGATCACCGTCACCGGCTTCACCTCGACATCCGTCGCGGAGGCCGTCAACGCCGTGCCCGCCACCGCGCAGGCCAAGCTCAACGTGCGTGTGCCGGCAGGACTCGACGCCGACGACGTGATGGACAAGCTCGTCGCCCACCTCCGGGCGCACACCCCGTGGGGCGCGCACATCGACATCGACGTGCAGGAGAAGAACCAGCCCTTCTCCACCGATCCCTCCGGCCCCGCCCTCGCCGTCCTGCGCCGCTGCCTGGCGAACGCCTACGGTGCCGACGACGCCGTGACGCTCGGTTCCGGCGGCTCCATCCCGCTGACCCTCGCCCTGCAGGAGACGTTCCCGGAGGCGGAGATCGCGCTCTTCGGGGTGGAGGAGCCGCAGTGCACCATCCACTCCCCTGACGAGTCCGTGGACCCCACGGAGATCATCAACGTCGCCGTCGCAGAAGCAGCGTTCCTGCAGGCCTGGCGCGGTTGACATGGAAACTTGGGGGTGAACACCAAGTTAAATTCGGTGAACGGGTTGCAAAGAGGGTGCCGTGGGTCATACACTCGCAATCGTGACGTACACCAACATCGATCTTCAGCTAGTAGCCGAGGCTACGAACCCCAGTGCGGGCTAGGGACTGACTCCCCGCACCCTGGGGTAGTAGTCGTTAAGCTTTTTTCGCCGCTGAAGAGTCGGTCCACTTAAATCAACCTTCCTTTCGAAGACCCTTTAGAGGACCGAATAATGTTCAACACCATTTCTGCACCCGTCACCACCTCCACCTACGCTTCCGCTGACATCAAGCAGGATCCGTTCACCACGCGTTTCGGCAACGGCCACCGTCTGCCCCGTGGTATGCGTGATGAGGCCGCCGGCATGGCCTGGCCGCTGTTCATCGCCACCTACGCTCCCGCCGCTGACATCCGCATCTCCCACATGGAGGCGTCCCGTGGCCGTGGTGGCCAGCAGCACTACACCGCCGAGATGATCCGCACCTCCAAGACGGAGCAGCCGATCACCTCCACCCACGACATCACCGCCATGGGCCCGACCTCCGCCGCGTCCCACCTGCTGGCTGACGCCGGTCGCCACGTCGAGATCATGGCCTTCCACCAGACCGAGCTGTACGAGGCCACCATCACCTTCGTCAAGGTCGCCCACCAGAACAACGAGAACCGCACCGCCTGGGCCATGGGCTTCGGGGCCACCAACGAGGCCTCCATCGCCGCCGCCCTGGCCTCCGGTGCACAGCGCATCTACGGCTAGTCCACCCACTGCCCCGACACGGAGAGGCGGTGACATGCACCTGCCCCTGCTACGAGTAGCTGAGAAGTGCGGAACCTGAACACAGGTTCCGCACTTCTGCTCTTTCCGGCCCCCACCTTTGTGGACCCGTGAACAAGGTGCCCCCGTCAGGGCGCAACACACCCTTATATAAAGGTATCGGTTAGACTGTGTTCTCGTTGGCCGCGCCGCCTGAATCGACGCCGCCTCAATCTTGGGTGTTTCTCAGTGCTCTCACTTCTCTCGTCTGCCCGCCACCACACCCGGCGGGGATACAGGGGGCAACTGCCGCTGGGGGCAGCACGCACGTTGGCGACGACAACCACGGCTCCGCGGTTTTCGCCTTGACCCGTGTCCTGTCCGCTCCACGCGAAAGGGAACATCGCCCACGTGCTGTTACTTCTAGCCGCCCTGACCATCACCTCGCTGGTCGCCCCCGTTCTCATACGGTCACTCGGCCGGTCCGCCTTCGCGATGCTCGCGACCGTGCCGGCCGTCGGCTTCTTCTGGGTCCTGTCGCTGTTCACCTCCGGTCGCTTCGCCGACGGTGGGGCGCTGCACTTCTCCATGGAGTGGATGACGGCCGCGCACCTGGACCTGGAGTTCCGGATGGACTCCCTGGCGGGCCTGTTCAGCCTGATCATCCTCGGTGTCGGCGCGCTGGTGCTGTTCTACTGCTGGGGCTACTTCGACTCGAATCCCCGGCGTCTCGCGGTGTTCGGCTCCCAGATGGCGGCCTTCGCCATGGCCATGTTCGGCCTGGTGACCTCGGACAACCTGCTGCTGATGTACATCTTCTGGGAGATCACCTCGGTGCTCTCCTTCCTGCTGGTGGGCTACTACGGCGAGCGTGCGTCGTCGCGACGCTCCGCCAGCCAGGCACTCATGGTGACCACGCTCGGTGGACTGTCGATGCTGGTGGGCATCATCCTGTTCGGCCGGCAGACGGGGGTGTGGAGCCTGTCCGGGATCGCCACCTTCACGGAGGTGCAGACCACGCCGTACATCACGGCAGCCATCGTCCTCATCCTGGCGGGTGCGCTGAGCAAGTCCGCCATCGCCCCCGGCCACTTCTGGCTGCCCGGCGCGATGGCCGCCCCCACCCCGGTGTCCGCCTACCTGCACTCCGCGGCGATGGTGAAGGCGGGCATCTACCTGGTGGCCCGCCTCGCGCCGGACTTCAACGTGGTGACCACGTGGCACCTGGTGGTCATCCCGCTCGGGCTGATGACCATGCTCATGGCCGGCTGGATGGCGCTGCGCCAGAAGGACCTCAAGCTGGTCCTCGCGTACGGCACGGTGTCGCAGCTGGGCTTCATCACCGCGACGGTGGCGATCGGTTCGCGGGAGGCGATGCTCGCCGGTCTGGCGCTGACGTTCGCGCACTCGCTGTTCAAGGCGACCCTGTTCATGATCGTCGGCGCCATCGACCACACCACCGGTACCCGTGACATCCGGGAGCTCTCCGGTCTGGGCCGGAGGCAGCCGTTCATCGCGGGGCTGGCGGTGCTGTCGGCGCTGTCGATGGCGGGTGTGCCGCCGCTGTTCGGTTTCGTCGCGAAGGAGTCCGTCCTCGAGGCGGTGATGAACGAGGAGCTGCTCATCGGCATGCCGCGGAACATGATGCTCGTGGCGATGGTCCTGGGCTCCGTGCTCACCATGGCCTACTCACTGCGGTTCCTGCACGGCGCCTTCGCCACCAAGCGGGAGGTCCACGCGACCGGGGGCGGCGAGGCGGAGGCCGTGTCCCGCATGACCCCGATCGGGCCGCGCCTGTGGCTCGCCCCGCTCGTGCTCACCGCACTGACCGTCGGGCTGGGCCTGTACCCGCGGCCCCTGTCGGGTGCGATCACCGCGCACCTGGACAACGTCTTCCCCCTGGCCCCGGGCGAGTCCGGCGGCCAGCTGGCCCTGTGGCACGGTCTGACGGTCCCGTTGGCGCTGTCCGCGTTCATCATCCTCGGTGGTGTGGTCATGCACTGGCAGCGCGAGGTCATCGCGAAGGCGCAGTTCGAGGAGCCCGCCCTGGGCTCCGCGGACGCCGCCTACGACTCGGTCCTCGATTTCCTCCGCACCGCCTCCCTGCGCCTGACGGCCTCGACCCAGCGTGGTTCCCTGGCGGTCAACCTGGGCATCATCTTCGCGGTGCTCATCTCCCTGCCGATGGTCGCGCTGGTCCTGGGTGACCGCCCGGATGTGCGGATGGTCCTGTGGGACTCCCCGTGGCAGGCGCTGGCGTCGGGCATCATCATCGTCGCCGCCATCGCGGCCACCCGCATGGACAACCGCCTCTCCGGCGTCATCCTCGTCGGCGTGACCGGTTACGCCCTGGCCGTCATCTTCGCGATGCACGGCGCCCCCGACCTGGCCCTCACCCAGACGCTGGTGGAGACGGTCCTCATGGTCATCTTCATGCTCGTGCTGCGTAAGCTGCCGACCTCGACGGAGTGGACCCAGTCCCCCAAGGCGAACCGCGTCCGCGCGTGGCTGTCGGTCGCGGTGGGACTGTCGGTGACGGTCGTGACGATGTTCGCCATCAACGCCCGCACCCACGACCCGATCTCGCAGCACATGCCGGACCTGGCCATGGACATCGGCCACGGCGCCAACGCCGTCAACGTGCTGCTCGTCGACCTGCGTGCCTGGGACACCTTCGGTGAGATCTCGGTGCTCGTCATCGCGGCGACCGGCGTGGCCTCGCTCATCTACCGCACCCGTTCCTTCAGCCGCGTCTCCCGCCGTCCGACCCTCACGGTCACCGGCCGCCGTTGGCTGGCCGCGGGCGTGGAGACCGAGCGTGCCCAGAACCGTTCCCTCATGGTGGACGTCGCGACGCGCATCCTCTTCCCCTCGATGATGGTGCTCTCGCTGTACTTCTTCTTCGCCGGCCACAACGGCCCCGGCGGCGGCTTCGCGGGTGGCCTCGTCGCCGCGCTCGCGTTCACGCTGCGCTACATCGCGGGCGGCCGCGCCGAACTCGAGGAGGCACTGCCGGTCGACGCCGGCCGTATCCTCGGCACCGGCCTGTTCCTCTCCGCCGCGGCGGCGATCTGGCCGATGTTCCTCGGCCACCCGCCGCTGACGTCGTGGTACGACTCGGTTGATCTGCCGTTGATCGGTTCCATGTCGCTGCCGTCGGCACTGCTTTTCGACGCCGGCGTCTACCTCATCGTCGTCGGCCTCATGATGCACATCCTCTCCTCCCTCGGTGGTCAGCTCGACCTCGAGGAGGAGATGCGTAAGCAGCGCGCCCGCGACCGTGCCCGGTCGATGGCACGCGCCGCGGAGCGGCGCCGGACGATGACGACCCAGGCGGCGTCGACAAGCGAAGGAGAGAAGTAAATGGTCGCGAACCTCTTCCTGCTGCTGGCGGCAGGCACCATGGTCTCCGCGGGCGTGTACCTCGTGCTCGACCGTGCGATGACGAAGATGATGCTGGGGCTGATGCTCATCGGCAACGGCGCCAACCTGCTCATCCTGCAGGCCGGTGGCCCCGCCGGCTCCCCGCCGATCATGGGGCGCGAGTCCCTGTTCTACGGCGAGGCCCTGGCCGACCCGCTGGCGCAGGCGATGATCCTCACGGCGATCGTCATCGCGATGGCCATGACGGCGTTCATCCTCACGCTGGCCTACCGTCAGTACCGCTACCGCACCGCCGACGTCATCGAGGACGACATCGAGGACGCCGCCATCGCGGCCCGCCCCGCCACGGCGAGTGCGGCGCCCGACCACGACGCCTCCGACGACCCGGACACCGGCCGCGTCACCTCCGAGGGAGACACCTTCGGACTGCGCTCCTTCGAGGCCCCGGTGAAGGGTGAGATCGATGACTGAGACCCTCACCCCCTTCGTGGACACGCTCCTGCCGCTCATGCCTTTCCTCATCCCGCTGCCGGTGATCCTGCCGGCGGTGGCGGCGGCCCTGGCGCTGCTCGCCGGACGGCACCCCCGCATCCAGCGCATCCTCGCGCTGGGCACGCTGCTGGTGCTGGGTGTGCTCGCGGCGTCGATGATCATCGTCGTCGACATGGAGGGCATCCAGACGGTGCAGCTCGGCGGGTGGGACGCCCCCGTGGGCATCACCCTCGTCGCCGACCGCCTGTCGACGGTGATGCTCACCGTCTCCTCCGTCGTCCTGTTCTGCGTCATGTGGTACGCCATCAGCCAGGGTGTGCGCGACGGCGGCAAGGACGAGCCGGTCGCCGTGTTCCTGCCCACCTACATGCTCCTGAGCATGGGCGTGAACATGTCCTTCCTGGCCGGTGACCTGTTCAACCTCTACGTCGGTTTCGAGGTCTTCCTCGTCGCCTCCTACGTGCTGCTCACCCTCGGTGCCTCACCCTCACGCGTACGTGCCGGCGTCTCCTACGTCATGGTGTCGATGGTCTCGTCGATGGTGTTCCTCTTCGCGCTGGCCGGCGTCTACGCGGCGGTCGGCACGGTGAACCTCGCCCAGATCGGCATGCGCATGGAGGACGTCCCGACCGGCGCGCGGGCCGCCATCTTCGGCACCCTGCTCGTCGCGTTCGGCATCAAGGCGGCGGTCTTCCCGCTGGACGCCTGGCTGCCCGACTCCTACCCCACCGCCCCGTCGCTGGTCACCGCCGTGTTCGCGGGCCTGCTGACCAAGGTCGGCGTGTACTCGATCATCCGCATGCGTTCGGTGGTGTTCACCGACGGCTCCCTCGACGGGCTGCTCATGTGGGTGGCCCTGGCGACGATGATCGTGGGCATCCTCGGTGCGATGGCGCAGAACGACATCAAACGACTCCTGTCCTTCACACTGGTCAGCCACATCGGCTACATGATCTTCGGCATCGCGCTGGGCTCCGCCCAGGGCCTGTCCGGCGCGATCTTCTACGCCGTGCACCACATCCTCGTGCAGACCGCGCTGTTCCTGGTGGTCGGCCTCATCGAGCGGCAGGCGGGCACGTCCTCGCTGCGTCGCCTCGGGTCCCTGGCCTACACCGCACCGGTCATCGCGCTGCTCTACTTCATCCCGGCGGTCAACCTGGGCGGCATCCCGCCGTTCTCCGGCTTCCTGGGCAAGATCATCCTCCTGGAGGCCGGCGCCAACGAGGGCGGCTTCATGCCGTGGCTGCTCATCGGCGGCGCGGTGGTCACCTCGCTGCTCACCCTCTACGTCATGGTGCTCGTCTGGTCCAAGGGCTTCTGGCGCGACCGCAAGGACGCCCCCGAGGGCCACGTCGCCATGGCCCGCCCGGCGCCGCTCGCCGAGGTCACCGACGAGGTCCAGTTCGTCGAGCGTGACGACGTCGGCCGCATGCCCGTCGGCATGGTCGCCTCCACCGCGACGCTCATCGCGGCGTCGCTGGCCGTGACCGTGCTGGCCGGCCCCATCGCCGGCGTCACCGGACGGGCCGCCGAGTCGGCCCAGGACATCAGCATCTACCGCACCGCGGTGCTGGGCACCACCGCCGACGACCCGGGCCGCACGCTCCAGCAGCGGCGCCTGGACGATGGCTCCGACACCCTGCGCAACCGCGACCACCTGCTCCCGGAGCCGCAGCCCGCCGTCGAGACCACCACCGATACCGCCACAGAGACCACCACCGAGGAGGAGCAGCCGTGATCGCCGGACTCCGTCGTCGTTTCCGCCCGTGGTTCATCGTCTGGATCACCCTCATGTGGTGCCTGCTCATGGGCGAGATCACCTGGGCCAACCTCATCGGCGGCCTGCTCGTGGGCTGCCTCATCGTCTTCGGCCTGCCGCTGCCGGCCATGCCGATCGCCGGTCTGAGCGTCAACTGGTGGCTGCTGTTCGTCCACATGCTCACCTGGTTCCGGGACCTCGCGGTCGCCTCCACCAAGGTGGCGTGGCTGGCGCTGCGGCCCGCCGACCCGCCGAAGTCCGCCATCGTGCGGGTGCCCATGCGGGTGTCCAATGAGCTGGTCCTTTCCTTCGCCACCGTGCTGTACAACCTGCAGCCGGGTGGTTCGGTCAGTGACATCGACATCGCCAACCGCATGTGGACGGTCCACCTGCTCGACGCCGGCACCGAGGAGGCGCTGGCCCACGAGCTGGAGACCATCGCCACGCTCGAGCGCCGCATGATCCGCATCTTCGAGAGGAAGTGACCATGAGCCCTGACCTCTACACGAATCTGCTGCTCATCCCCGCGGCGTTCTTCGCCCTGTCCTTCATCATCATGACGTGGCGGATCGTCGTCGGACCCAACTCGATGGACCGCATGCTGGGGCTCGACGGTTTCGTCGCCATGCTCCAGTGTGCGCTGGCCACCTACATCTGCTGGACGCTCGACACGACCGTCGCCAACGCCATGCTCGTCATCGCGCTGCTCGGTTTCATCGCCTCGGTGGCCGTCGCGCGTTTCCGCAAGAGGGACGGGAGCTAAGCCATGACCTACCAACTGTTCGCGGACGTCGTCTCGCTCATCCTCATCATCACCGGTTCGTTCCTGGTGTTCTCGGCGGCGGTCGGTGTCGTCCGTTTCCGGGACACGATGGCGCGCATCCACGCCATCACGAAGCCGCAGACCACCGGCCTGATCCTCACGATCCTCGGGGCGCTGCTCAAGGTCACCGGTTCCCCTGACCTGGGGATCGCCCAGCGCGGTGACCTGGGTATTCTCCTTCTGCTGGTCATCTTCGCGGGCATGACCTCCCCGGTCACCGCCCAGCGCCTGGGCCGTGTCTCGCGCCGTGAGGGTCTCTACGGCGACCCGGAGCACATGTCGCGTAACGACGCCCCCGCCGAGCGTTCGCTGCGCCGCCGCTGAGCGTCAGTCGGCGAGGAGGGAGCTGATCTCCGCGACCAGCTGCTCCGGCTGTCCGGGGCCGGTGGCGGTGCGCAGCGTGGGCACCGGGGTGTCCAGTGCCTCCTCCTGCCGACGCCGCAGGAAACGCGGCACCAGGCGGGGTGTCTCCGGCAGGGACAGCACCGCGTGGGTGATCCGCTGCGGCTGCTCCCGTGCCAGGCGCGCCGCTGCCAGGGCGCCGGTGCCGTGCCCGACGAGCACCACCCGGCGCAGCTCCTGCTTGTCCAGGTACTGCTCGAGGGTCTGCACACTGAGGTTGGGCAGCCACGGCTTCCACCCGGCGGGCAGGGCACGGACCACCCCGGTCCACACGTCGGGAAGCTGCCCGGTGGAGTGGACGAGGACGACGTTCACCACGTCAGGCATCGGGGACCATCTCCTCCATCTCCCGGCAGGTGGCGTCGATGACGGGGATCCAGCTGCCGGTGACGTCGTGGATACGACGCTGACGCTGGTAGCCGGCGCCGCGTTCGAGGATCTCGGACACCAGGTGCAGCTCGTCGAGGCAGCCCAGTTCGGTGGCCAGGGGCGAGAGTTCGTCGACAAGCTCCGCGAGCTCCTGGGTGACCCAGCGCTCATCGGTGTCGCGGCTGGTGATCACCAGCGCCTCCAGCCCGTAGCGGGCGGCGCGCCACTTGTTCTCGGCGACGTGCCAGGGCTGCAGGACCGGCAGTTCCTCACCACGGTCGATCATGCGGTCGTAGTGGACGACCAGGCAGTGCGTGAGGGCCACGACGGCGGCCAGTTCCCGCAGGTTGGAGGTGGCGTCCGAGACCCGCACCTCGACGGTGCCCCACTTCGGGGCGGGGCGGATGTCGAAGTGCATCGACCCGGTGTGGTTGATCACGCCCGAGATGCCCTGGTCGTGCATGTAGGACTCCCACTCGGCCCAGTTCCGGAACTGGAAGGGCAGGCCGGCGGTGGGCAGCTGCTGGTAGAGCATCGTGCGGTTGGAGGCGTAGCCCGTGTCCAGTCCGTCCCAGCCCGGCGATGACGCGGTCAGTGCCAGCAGGTGCGGGTACTTCGTCATGAGGGCGTTGATGATCGGCCACACGCGTTCCTCGTGGCTGATGCCGACGTGGACGTGGATGCCCCAGATGAGCATCTGCGAACCCCAGTAGCGGGTGCGTTCGATGATCTCGGCGTAGGCCATCTTCGCGCTGACCGGGTTCTTGCGCCAGTCCGAGAAGGGGTGTGATCCGGAGGACCACAGGCACAGGCCGAGTTCGGCGGCCGCCTCCTTCACCACGGCCAGGCCGTGGCTGAGTTCCGCGACGGCCTGCGGCACGGTGTCGTGGATGCCCGTGACCAGTTCGACGGTGTTCTGCAGGAACTCCTTCTCCAGGTGCACCTCGGGGTGGCGGGCCCGGACGAGGTCGATGACCTCGACGGCCTTGGGCGCGAGGTCGCGGGTCTCGGGGTCGATGAGCGCGATCTCCCACTCGACGCCGAGCGTCGGCTGCGGCGAGCGGCGGAACGGGATCGGCTCGATGCCGGTCCCCGGGCCCATTACAGCGCCACCTCGTTGACCAGCACCAGGGTCAGGTCGTTGCGACCGGCGGTGGTCTCGGGGAGGAAGCCCTCATATTCGCGGGCGACGCCGCCCAGGCGGTCGGCGAGTTCGCGGGCCCGCTGTTCTGCGGGGGCGTTGCCGGGCTGGAAGAAGACGGTGGTCTCCGGGAGGATGTGGTCCGGCAGGTTGCCCACCTCGCCGACCTGGAAACCGTCCTCACGCAGGCGGTCCGCGACGTTCGCGGCCAGGTTCGGCACGGTCGAGTTGTTGAGCACGTTGAGGCGCTCCGGCTCCGGGGCGGGGGCCGGGGGTGCCGCCGGGGGCTGCGGCTTGTCGACGTCCCCCTCCTCCCGCGCCGCGGTCTCCGCGGCGTCGGCAGCGTCGGCCTCTGCGTCCGTCTCCGGGGAGGCGGACTGGCCGTCCCGGCCGGATTCGGTGGCCACGGTCGCGGTCTCCGCGGAGGTGGCGCTGCCGGCGATGCCCGCGCCGTCGGCGGTGTCCGACGAGGTCTGTGTCGAGGCGTAGAGGCCCCACATCGCCAGCAGGACGGCGACGGCGATGAGCACCATCGCCAGCCCGCGCAGCGGGAGTCCCGAACTGGACTGATTCTCCGGATTCACATTGGTCACAGTAGTCACTCTAGTCTCTCGCCCTGCGCTTGCCGACGTTCCTCGGCCCGCCTGTCGCGGATGCGACGCAGCCGGGCCATGAGCACCGGGTGGGAGGCCATGGCGGCGGGGACGTCGATGAGCAGATTGAGGCGCTGATAGTAGCGGACCGGGCTCATCCCGAGCTCGGCGCGGATGAGTTCCTCCTTCGCGCCGGCCGAACGCGGGGCGCGCTCCTCGAAGTCGAGGAGACGGGCATCGGATTCACTCAGGTCGGACATGCCTAAACTGTAGGCCATGACGATCCGACCGATTGTGATCCACGGCGACCCCGTGCTGCACAACCCCACCAGCCCCGTCGACCCCGCGGACATCCCGGGCGAGGAGATCCAGACCCTCATCGCCGACATGTACGAGACGATGGACGCGGCCAACGGAGTGGGGTTGGCGGCGAACCAGGTGGGCGTGGGCAAGCGACTGTTCGTGTACGACTGCCCCGATGACGACGGTGTCCGGCACAAGGGCTGCGTGATCAACCCCGTGCTGGAGACCTCCGAGATCCCCGAGACCATGCCCGCCGACGACGGCTCCGAGGACGAGGGCTGCCTCTCCGTCCCCGGTGAGGGCTGGCCCACCGGCCGCGCCGACTGGGCGAAGGTCACCGGCCTCGACGCCGAGGGCAACGAGATCGAGGTGGAGGGCACCGGCTTCTTCGCCCGCTGTCTCCAGCACGAGGTCGGCCACCTCGACGGCTTCCTCTACACCGACGTCCTCATCGGCCGTTTCCGCCGCCAGGCGAAGAAGACCATCAAGGCCAACGGGTGGACCGAACCCGGCCTCACCTGGATGCCGGGCGAGGACGAGGACCCCTTCGGGCACTAGATGGGTATCTTCCGCTCCGACGAGGTGGCGGTCGGCGACCGCGTGGTCGTGCGCCGCCTCCTCCCCGACACCCC
>NZ_DUOE01000205.1 GCF_012838985.1 Corynebacterium sp.
CCACGCCCGGTTCGCTGCCGCAGGCCGCCAGGAAGGCGCCGGCGAAGGTCGTGGCGGTGCCGAGCAGGAACATCCGTCGTGAGCACGTGTTTGATTCAGACATGCCCTCAGTATGCCCCTGCCGTGGGGCCTGCGTAGCGTTTCTGACGGTCATGCTCCCCCACCATCTGGTACTCCGGTCATTGAGATGGGCTGGGTATTGGCCTGGTCCATCATTGTTGTGACGTATCAGTGACTAAAAGGTACCGTTTTAAGATCCTGTGCATTGAATTACGTCACAGTGTCGTTAGGGTTGGGATCAGGCGGTGAGTTTTGTGATTTCCCCTCAGCGCTCTGATCCGACACCACACATCTGCCCGTGAATCTTGTGCTTTGTCCCCGTGGCACCTGAGATCCTGCGTAGGTATCTCGGCAGTGATCCTCATCAACGTGCGACACCGCCCTGCCCCACCCTGACCTCCCGGTTGACGTCTCCGCTTCCGGCGGAACGCCTGCAGCTCGTCTTGATGCAGAGAAACCGGCCGCGACATCTGTGTGATGTCGCGGCCGGTGCATTCCCGGGGTCAGAGAATCTCCCTCCTCTGCGACCCCAGCAGTCCGAGGCCCGTGAGCGCCAGGGCTCCGAGTCCCATCCAGAGGTGCGTCGTCCATTCGCCACTGGTCGAGCTGACCGAGTACTCGAACGGCGAGAGCTCGATCATCCACTGCGGGGCGCTGAGGACCGGGCCGAAGAGAGTGAGCACCGCGGCGCTCACAACCGGCGCCCAGGCGAGGTGCGTCCAGCGCGGTGCCCATCCGACGAGGACCACCGCCACCGCCATCAGCAGCAGGGCGGGAGCCAGCTGGGACCAGGCCGCGGGCACGAGGTTCTCGTAGTCCACGGAGGTCGTGGACTCCTGGGTCCACAGACCCACGGCCCCTCCCCCGAGAATGGCGAGCACACCCAGCACCACCCCGGCGATGCTGACCACGGTGGCTGAGGCGAGCGGCATCCAGCGGCGGACTCCGGTGGACCGCTGCAGGTCGACGGTGCGGTCGAGTTCGCCTGCCCGGTAGCTCACGATCACCTGGATGCCGTAGGTGGCGACGAGAATGCCGCAGAGCTTGGCGGTGTAGGCGATGAACTCGGCCTTCATGTCGCCCTCCCCGAAGATGTCCTTGAAGATCTGCCCCACGTTCGCTTCCGTCTCCATCCACCCGCTCAGCGAACCGGTGAGGGCGATGATGAAGGCCGCGAGCACCGCGATGACGACCATCCAGGTGAGTACGGTTCCGCGGTGGAGAACGGTGGCGAGATGGACCGGACCGCGGACGTGGCGGGTCCGGGTGTGTGGGAGTGAGGGCAGGGCGGCCAAGGCACTTCCGTACTCTCGGTACCTCTCGGCCCACAGCAGGAGCCCGGCGGCCGCCACGCACAGGGCGGCGAGGAGGGCGAGGTTTCCCCAGTCGTCCTTGACATAAGGGTGGACGACGGTTTTCCAGCCCAGCGGTGACACCCAGTTGAGCCACATGAGCTCCTCGGAATCGGCGACCGAGCGGGCGATGAAGGAGCCCGCCACCGTCAGGAGGCCGATCCTGGTCACCGACGCCGGGTTGTCGACGAAGAGAAGCACCAGATGCGCCAGAAGGGCGGAGCCGATCATGGTGAGGGTGATGACCGCTCCCGATGTCAGGCTGCCCTCCCCCGGCATCTCGTCCACGTACTGCGAGGAGAGCCACAGCACGCCGGCGCTGCCGAGTCCCACGATGAGTGAGGCGATGACGGTGGTCGCGAGGGCTGCCGCGGCGGGTGCCATCCGGCTGATGCCGGTGGAGAGCTGGAGCTCGGTGAGACCGAGTGCCTCGGATCTTCGGTGCAGCCCGACGAAGAGGAGGACGCTCATGACGGAGCCGAGGATGATCATCATCGATCCGGCCTCCCACATGACGATCTGCCCGAGGGTGGGCGGATCCTCCAGGGGACCCCACAGGGCGACCATGCCGGCGTTCTGCTGCATACCCATGAGGAAGGACCGGCGGTCCGCGGGCGTCGGATAGTAGTTCTGGTACGCGGGCGGGAAGATCGCGAACACCGCCCAGAGCGAGAGACACCAGATGATGAGGAAGGTACGGCGCAGACGGAGGTTGAGCCGGATCATGATTCGTCTCCGTAGTGCCGGAGGAACATGTCCTCGAGGCTGGCCGGCGTGGAGGTGATGCCCACTCCCCCGGCGTCCAGGACGAGTTGCAGGATCCGGGGAACTTCGTCGCGCGCGGTGGTGACCCGGAAAGTACCGTCCTCCCACACGGCCCCCGGCAGGGCGGCGAGCGCTGATGTTTCACGTGAAACCTGTGCGGTGATCTCGTGGGCGGACAGGTGTCTGAGCTTCTCGACGCTACCCGTCTCCGCCGTCCGCCCGTCGCGAATGATCGTCACATGGTCGCAGAGCTTCTCCACCTCGCTCATGATGTGGCTGGAGAGCAGGACCGTGGCTCCCCTGTCGCGTTCGCGCTTGAGCTCGCGGACGAAAACCTGCTCCATGAGCGGGTCCAGGCCGGCGGTGGGCTCGTCGAGGATGAACACGTCGGCACCGGTGGACAGTGCCGCCACCAGACTCACTTTCCGGCGGTTGCCCGTCGAGTAGTCTCTCGTCTTCTTGTCGGGATCCAGTTTGAACGCCTCGATGAGTTCCGCCTCGCGCTCCCTGTCCACGGGTTGACCCCGGAGGGATTCCAGGGCGCGGAACACCTCGCGTCCCGTGAGGGTGGGCCACAGCGCCACGTCTCCCGGGATGTAGCCGACCTGCTTGAGGATCCCGGGCCGACGCCGCGGATCCTCCCCCAGTACCCGGGCTGTCCCTGAGGTCGGGTGCAGCACGCCCAGGAGAATGCGGATGGTGGTTGATTTGCCGGAGCCGTTGGGGCCGAGGAATCCGTG
Source organism: Corynebacterium sp. (assembly GCF_012838985.1). Lineage (GTDB taxonomy): Bacteria > Actinomycetota > Actinomycetes > Mycobacteriales > Mycobacteriaceae > Corynebacterium. Next base: position 2,918 of record NZ_DUOE01000205.1, read on the forward strand.
GATGGTGCCCCGCTCGACGCTCATGGTGAATTCGTCGAGGGCCCGGAATGTGCCGAACTCCTTCGTCAGGTTGACGACCTCAATGACCGGATGTTTCACGTGAAACTCCTCCTTCCATGAGTTCTGCGACTTCCTCGAGGAAGAGCTCAATGAACCTCCGCTGGTTGGGGTGTGGATAGGCGTTGGAGAGCAGGGTCATCACTCCCGGGGTGCGGAGGATCGGCCGTATCGTCCGCCGCCACGCACGGTGGTTGATTCCCCAGTCCGGGCCGAAGACACTGCGGTAGCGCGCCAGCTCCGTCGGAAAACGTGACTCAGCCTCCTCCTCGGACAGGCCCGGAAGGGATCCGAAGAAATGGTAGACATCCACCGTTGCCTCCAGTCGCTCCGGTGTGAATCCGGTGAGCCAGTCGTCGATGAGCGCGGCCGCAAAGGGAATGCGGACGGCCACCTCCATGGCGCGCCGTTCCATTTCAAAGGAGGGACGGGCTTCCGTGGAGAGTCGCGGCCCCACCTCGTCGTAGAAGCGGGACAGCCGCTCCGGAACGGAGTACGGCAGGGGGTCGCTGGTGTCCCCCACCTCGTGTTGCCTCCGCAACTCCCGGAGTCTCTGTCTCCTTCGTTCCAGTTCCTCGATCTGCGCGTCGATCCCGGCCTCAGCGGCGGCGAGCTCCTCGTCGAGGCTCATGTCGGGATTGTGCTGCAACTCCCTCACCGTCCCCAGGCTGAGTCCGGATTCTGTCAGATGTCGGATACGGACCAGGCGGACGGCGTGGTCGAGGGTGTAACGCCGGATCCCGGGATTCGTGGGCACCGGCAGTAGTCCTTCGTGGTGGTAGTGGCGGATCGCCCGGGGGGTGATGCCCACGAGATCCGCGAGAGCCTTGATCTTCATGATCCCAGGATGCATTATGACGTTACGTCGCTGTCAAGGGTGCATGCTCTGGCGTGGGTCGTTGGATGTCGAATGTGACGGCATAGAAAAACTGCACCTCCTGGAGCGGACTTCAATGTCGGAGTCCAACTCCCGGGGTGCAGTTCAGTGCGGACGGGGGCGTTTCACGTGAAACCTAGCGGGTGGCACCCTTCATGGCGGAGACGAAGTCGTGGAGCTCCGCCTTGAGTGCGGACATGTCGGTGACGCGGCCCGGCTCGGGGTGCTCCCCTTCGACATACTTGTCGATGATCTTGGTGATCGCGGAACCGGAGAGTGCACCCGCCGCGCCGGCCTCGATGGCGTCGGCGACGTGCTGGGGGGTGGAGATACCGAAGCCCAGGAGGATGGGGGCACCGCCGAAACGCTTCACGTTGGCCACCACGTCCGCCAGGCCGGTCGTTTCCGATTCGCGTTCCGTGCCGGTGACACCATCCCGCGAGACGGCATAGATGTAGCCCTTGGAATGGGCGGCCACTCCGGCAAGCGTCTTCTCCGCCGCCTGGGCCGGTGCGATGAAAATCGGATGGATACCTGCGGCCTCTGCGGCGGTGATGAAGGGCTTCCCCTCACGCACAGGGACGTCGGGAAGCAGCACCGAGTCCGCACCGGCCTCGGCGAACTCGCGGTAGAAGGTGTCCAGCCCGCGGGTGAAGGGAACGTTGCCGTAGATGAGCATGCCGATGGGCAGGGTCGGGAACTCCGCGCGGATGGTGCGGATCTGAGCGAGGGCGTCATCCACCGTCACTCCCCCGTCGAGGGCGCGGATGTGGGACTTCTGGATTGTCGGGCCGTCGGCGACCGGGTCGGAGAAGGGCACACCGAGTTCGAGTGCGTCGGCACCGGCCTCCACCACGGTGCGGATGATCTCGAGGGCGTCGGCGGGCGTGGGGTCGCCGAGCATGAGGAAGGGTACGAAGGCACCTTCGTTGCGCTTGCTGAGGGCGTCGAAAAGCTCCTCATAACGTTGGGTCATGGCTACTTGTTCTCCTCGGTGTTGATCACGAGTGCGGGGTTCTCTTCGAGGGCGCGGCGGACATGGTCGACGTCCTTGTCTCCACGGCCGGACAGGGACACGAGGATAGTGATGTGCTCGTTGTTCTCTTCAGCCAGTTTCGCGCGTTTGAGGGCGTAGGCCATAGCGTGCGAGGACTCCAGTGCCGGGATGATGCCCTCGTGGAGGGAGAGCAGCTGGAAGGCCTCCAGTGCCTCCGCGTCGGTGATACCGACATAGGTGGCGCGGCCGGAGTCGTGGAGGTACGCGTGCTGCGGGCCCACGCCCGGGTAGTCCAGGCCGGCGGAGATGGAGTAGGACTCCTCCACCTGGCCGTCGGAATTGCGCATGAGGTAGCTGCGGGCGCCGTGGAGGATGCCGATCTGGCCGTTGTTGATGGTCGCGCCGTGCTTGCCGGAATCGAGTCCCAGGCCGCCCGGCTCGGCGCCGACGAGCTCGACAGCCTCCTCGTCGATGAAGTCGGCGAACATGCCGATGGCGTTGGAGCCGCCGCCGACGCAGGCGACGACGAGGTCCGGCAGTCCGCCGGTGCGCTCGATCATCTGCGCCTTGGCCTCCTCGGAGATCACCTTGTGGAATTCCCGCACGATCGTCGGGAAGGGGTGGGGGCCCGCGGCGGTGCCGAGCAGGTAGTGGGATTCGTGGAAGGTGGCGGTCCAGTCGCGCAGGGCCTCGTTGACGGCGTCCTTGAGGGTGCCGGAACCGGTGTCCACGGGGATGACCTTCGCGCCCATGAGCTTCATGCGGAAGACGTTGGGCTGCTGGCGCTCGACGTCCTTGGCACCCATGTAGACGACGCACTCGAGGCCGAGCAGGGAGCAGGCCAGGGCGGTGGCGGTGCCGTGTTGGCCGGCGCCGGTTTCCGCGATGATGCGGGTCTTGCCCATGCGCTTGGCCAGCAGTGCCTGGCCGATGACCTGGTTGGTCTTGTGGGCGCCGCCGTGGACGAGGTCCTCGCGCTTGAGGAAGATCCGGGCGTGGCCCCTCCCCTCCCCCTCGCGGGGCAGGTTCGAGCACTCGGTGAGCGGGGTGGGGCGGCCGAGGTAGTCGCGGAGGTAGGTGGCCAGTTCCTCACGGAAGGCCGGGTCGTTCTGGGCGTCGACGAAGGCCTGCTCCAGTTCGTCGAGGGCCGGGATGAGTGATTCGGGGACGAACTGTCCGCCGAATTCGCCGAAGTAGGCGGGCAGGATGGTCGCGCCGCCGTCGCGGTCGGTGGAGGTGGTCATGGGTATCGATCCTATTCGTAGCTGAATCCGCGGATGGCGGCGAAGACGGTGCGCAGGGCGCCGGAGTCCTTGCGGCCGGCCCACTCCCCCGCGCCGGCGGGGTACTCCACACCGGAGTTGAGGTCGAGTCCGAGGCAACCGACGGTGAGTGCGTCGTGGACATTGGAGGCGCCGAGGCCGCCGGCGAGGAGGGCCTTCTGCTTCACCTCGGCGGGGATGGCGGACCAGTCGAAGGTCTCCCCGGTGCCGCCGTCGCCGGAGTCGAGGACGAGCATGTCCACGTCGTCGGCGATCGCGAGGGCGGTCTCCACTCCCCCGTCGGTGGTCATCGACACCGCACGCCACACCTCGACGCCCGCGGGGACCTCCTCGCGGACGGCAGCGATGAGTGCGCGTTCGGCCTCCACGGAGTCCTGCAGAGGGGCGTGGATCTGCACGGCCGACACGCCGTCCAGGCACAGCTCCGCGTAGCCGGAGGTGCGGCGGGAGACGGCGACGTACTTCAGCCCCGGCTCGGCGCCGATGATCTGCTGCGCGGTTTCACGTGAAACATTGCGCGGGGAGGCCTCCTCGAAGATGAGGCCGCCGTAGACGGCACCGGAAGCCGTGGCCGCCTGCGCCGCCGACGCGGACCCCAGGCCGCAGACCTTGTTCGGGCCGTAGACCAGGGAGCGGGCTGCGAGGTCGATGTCCGGCTGGGAGGTCAGCTGCGAACCGACGAGGAAACCGTTGGAGTGGGCGCCGAGCTGGCGGACGGTCTCGCTGTCCCGGATGCCGGACTCGGAGACCACCACCGCGTCCTCGGGCACGAGCTCCGCCAGTCGGCCGGAGCGTCCGAGGTCGATGGACAGGTCGTGGAGGTTGCGGTGGTTGACGCCGATGATCTTCGCGCCCAGACGCAGGGCGCGTTCGGTCTCCTCCTCGTCGATGACCTCCGTGAGGATGTCCAGGTTGTACTTCGCGGCCACGGATGCCAGCTCCGTGTACTCCTCGTCGCTGAGGACGGAGAGCATGAGCAGGATGGCGTCGGCACCGAAGTAGCGGGCGGCGTGGATCTGGACCTCGTCGATGATGAAGTCCTTGCACAGCACCGGCAGGTGCGTGGTGGAGGCGACGGTGGCCAGGTGGTCGTAGTCGCCGCCGAAGCGGTCCGGCTCGCAGAGCACGGAGATTCCGCAGGCGTAGCGGGAGTAGACGCGCGCGATGGCGCCGGGCTCGTAGTGCTCGCGGATCATGCCGAGCGACGGCGAGGCCGACTTGCACTCCATGATGAAGCGGTTGCCGCCGCGGCCGTCGGCACGCAGGGCGTCGTACAGCGAGCGGGTGGACGGCGTGAGCGAGGCGAGATCGACGTGGGCGATGCGGTCCCGGATCTCCGGGAGATGGCCGCGACGGCCCTCGACGATGCTCTCCAGAACGGTGGGCAGCTTAGACACTGTAATCAGTCCCCTCATGAGTGGTGATCCAGTCCTGGACTGTACCGTCCTCCAGCAGGCGCAGAGCCAGATCGGTGCCCTCGCGGAGGCTGTCCGCGCGGGAGTTGAGATAGAACATCGCGCCCGCGTTGACGGCGACGGCGTTGCGGTGCGCGACCGGGCCGGTGCCGTCGAAGATGGCGCGCATGTGGCGGGCGTTCTCCTCACCGTCACCGCCCGTCAGGTCCTCCAGGGAGCACTTCTCGACGCCGAGATCCTCCGGCGTGATCTCGTAACGCTCGATCGAGCCGTCCTCCTTCAGCTCCCATACGGTGGTGGTGCCGTGGACGGCGATCTCGTCGGTGCCGGCGCCGTGGACGACCAGGGCGCGGGAGCGGCCCAGTTCACGGAACACCTCGGCGAGCATCTGGCCGTGGGCCGGGTTGGCCACGCCCATGATCTGGAACTCCGGACGCACCGGGGACAGCAGCGGGCCGAGCACGTTGAAGAGGGTGGGCAGCTTCAGGGCCTTGCGCACCGGCTGTGCATGGGCGATCGCCGGGTTGTACGCCGGGGCGAAGAGGAAGGTGAAGTTGGAGGCCTCGAACTGGCGGACCGCGCGGTCCGGGTCGAGGTCCAGCGGGATGTTGAGTGCCTCGAGAACGTCGGCGGAGCCGGAGCGGGAGGAGACGGAACGGTTGCCGTGCTTGACCACCTTGAGGCCACCGGCGGCGGCCAGGAGGGAGGCGCCGGTGGTGATGTTGATGGTGTTGGCGCCGTCGCCACCCGTGCCGGCGGTGTCGAGCACCCCCTCCCCCGCCACCGGGAACGGATGTCCCGCGTTGAGGAAGGCCTTGGCTGCGCCGGCGATGTCGGCGAAGGTCTCGCCGCGGGTGCGGATCGTCGCGAGGAGGGCGGCGATGTGGACGTCGTCGTACTCACCGATGGTCATCGGGGTGAAGACCTCGACGGCCTCCTCGACGGTCGGGGCCTTGTTGTCCAGGAACCGCAGCAGGGTCTGGAGCTTATCGGGGTGGGTCACGGGAGGGTCCTTTCGGTGAGCAGCTGCTCGACGCAACGGTTGAGGATGATGGGCCCCGACGGGCTGAGCACGCTCTCGGGGTGGAACTGGAGGCCGATCGCCCGGTCCATGGCGGCGGCCATGATGACGTCGCCGACCCGGGTGTCCGTGGTGGCGAGCGTGGTCACGCCCTCCGGCGCCGTGACGCAGCCGAGCGAGTGGTAGCGCGCGACCGGGACGAGGCGGCCGACCTCGCCGGGGATCTCCGCGTCCACGGCCAGGCCCGCGAACACCGGGGAGTCGACGCCGGCGTCGGTGAGTTCCATCGGCAGGGAGACGCCGTGGACGGGACCGCAGGGCTCGACCGTGCCGCCGTGGTGCTCGATGAGCGCCTGGAAGCCGAGGCAGATCCCGAGCAGCGGAATCTCGCCGAGCACGCGGTCGACGAGCTCGAGCAGGTTGCCGGCGTCCGCGGGGTAGCCGGGCCCGGGCGAGAGGCAGATGAGGTCCGGCTCCGCGGCGAGGATGTCCTCGACGGCGACGCTGTTGCGGAACACGGTGCACTCGTGGCCGGCCTCCGCGAAGGCGTCGACGAGGTTGTAGACGAAGCTGTCGTGGTTGTCGACGAGCACGATGTGAGTCATCGGATGACCTCCAGGGTCGAGTCGGCGGCGAGCGCGATGGCGTTGAGGACGGCGTAGGCCTTGTGCAGGGTCTCGTCGGCCTCGGACTGCGGCTGCGAGTCGCGGACGACACCGGCGCCGGCCTGCACGTGGGCGACGCCGTCCTGCACGAAGGCGGAGCGGATGACGATGCAGTTGTCCATCGTGCCGTCCCCCTTGAGGTAGCCGATGGCACCGCCGTAGGAACCGCGGCGCCGCTTCTCGACGCCCCGCAGCAGCTCCATCGCCCGGATCTTCGGCGCACCCGACAGAGTGCCCATGTTCATGCACGCCCGGTAGGCGTCGAGGGCGTCGAGCGAGGGGTCGAGGGTGGCGGTCACCCGGGACACGAGGTGCATGACGCGGGAGTAGCGGTCCACCTGGAGGAGGTCGGCGACGCGGCGGGTGGCGGGGACGGCGACGCGCGCGAGGTCGTTGCGGGCCAGGTCGACGAGCATGGTGTGCTCGGCGATCTCCTTGGCGTCGGTACGCAGCTCGAGTTCCATGCGGATGTCGAGCTCGTCGTTGATGGAGCCGTCCGGGTTCATGCCGCGCGGTCGGGTGCCGGCGATCGGGTAGAGCTGCACCTCGCGGGTGTCGGCGTCGAACTTGAGGTTCGACTCCGGGGAGGCGCCGAACAGCTCGAAGGGACGGCCGTTCGTGCCGGTGCCCCGCTGGTAGAACATGTACGGGCTGGGGTTGGTCTCACGCAGCTGGCGGTACGCGGCGAAGGCGTCGGGGCAGGGCGCGGTGAAGGTGCGGGCCGGGACGACCTGGTAGATGTCGCCGTTGTGGATGTTGGCCTTGAGGTCCTCCACGTGGGCGCAGAACTTCCTGTCGTCGATGTCGGCCTCGACGCGCAGCACGTCCTCCGGGTGGTGCTCGACGTCGTAGGTGGGCACGTCGGCGTCGATGAGCGTGGCGAGTTCCGCGATCCGTGCCTCGAGGTCGGCGGCGTCGGCGAAGGTGACGCCCGTGAGCTGGGCGGTCTGGTCCTCGTGGTTGATGTGCAGGACGATCTCCGCCAGGACGAACTGGTAGTCGGGGTACGTGTTCGCCCCCTCCCCCACCGGCGGCAGCTCCTCGAAGGTCTCGAGGAAGTCGAACGCGATGCCACCGGCCAGCAGCGGCAGGGTGTCGGTGCGGTAGCCGGCGTCGCGGGTCAGCGCACGCAGCGGCTCGACGGGGCTCACGGCGGTGAGCCGCTCGCGCTCGTCCACCGCCGCGGTCAGCGGGAACGTGAACGTGTCACGGCCGTACTCAGCCAGCTGCCCGTTGAGCTTCTCGACGATCACCTCCCCCGACGGGGTCAGCGCCTCCGCCTTCACCGTGTGTCCGGTGCACGTCAGGCGCACGGAGGAGGTGAGGACGGCCATCGAGGAGATGCCTGATTTGGTGGTGATGTCCGCCGATTCCAGCAGGAGGGATTCCGGGGCGGTCGTGCCGCCGATGTGGGCGAACAGACCGGAGGCGTCAGGGTGATAACGGACGTCCCTGGTGACGATGTTCGGGGAGCTCATACGGGCCTTTCGGTGGGAGTGTGCCCCGCAGGCTCGACCGTCAGAAAAGGCCCGCGGCGCTTCATGGGAAGCTGGCGGGCCGGAAGGAACAGACGTGGCACGCCGTTAAGCGCGCCACCACCACTGGGTGTCAGTCATGTTCTTCACAGGAGGAAACGTTAATGCCCGGAAGTGGTCTTCGCAAGTCCTCCGGGGGATTCTCAGGCCTTGTCGGCCTCGGAGGCGGCCTTCCGCAGGGCGGTGAGGTCCACGGCGGGGGCCTCGGCGGGTGCGCCGCAGTTGCAGTCCTGGCCGCAGCCGCCGGCGGAGTCGTCGCCGTCGCCGCTGTCGTCGTGAAGCGAGGCGATGCGGGCGCCGGCGTTGGCGCCGAGGGAGAGCGCCACCAGGGCGATGAGGACGGTCACCACGGTGAACACCCACATCCAGCCACCGCTGACGAAGGCCAACATGGCGCCGAAGAGCAGGGCCACGCCGCCGAAGGTCCAGATCGGGCCCGCGGCCGCGTGGGCGGCGCGCCAGGCCTCCTCCGACTTGCGCACCTCGGGGACACGCAGGCCGAAGATCGCGTTGCCCGGCAGTTTCCGCGCCCAGGAGAGCACGCCGAAAAGCAGCAGGGCCCCGGCGAGGACGAGCAGAATCACAGCGATGACGGTCATAACCCAGGAGTCTAACCCTGCGGGGGTAGATTCCTGGCATGGACCTGAAACGACTGACTTCGTCGCTGCTGTTCCGGGTGATCCTCGCGATCATCCTGGGCATCGTGTGCAGCCTCTTCTTCCCCGACTGGATCGCCCGGATCTCCGCCACCTTCAACAGCCTCTTCGGCGGTTTCCTCGGATTCTTCGTCCCCGTCCTCATCTTCGCCCTCATCACCCCGGCCATCGCGGGGCTGGGCCGGGGCGCCGGCAAATGGCTCGGCGTGACCACGGGCATCGCTTACCTGTCGACGATCCTCTCCGGACTCCTCGCCTACGTCGTGGCCCTCACGGTCTACCCGTGGCTGCTGGCCGGGCAGGAGGAGGTGCAGGCCTCCGACATCGACGAGGGCGGCCTGACCCCCTACTTCTCCA
>NZ_DUOE01000206.1 GCF_012838985.1 Corynebacterium sp.
GACGGTGTGCTGCTGGCCTCCGCGGTCAACCGCTCGCAGGATCCGGTGGCCATGGCGCAGGCCATGCGGCACGCGGTCGAGGCCGGACGCCTGGCCGCCGGGGCCGGCCGCATCCCGCGCCGCGAGCACGCCGTGGCCTCCTCCAGCTTCGACGGGCTGGTCTCCTGGTCGGACCAGGTGCTGTAGTGCTCCCCGAGTCTGAACTGCGGCGCACCGCCCGCCAGCTCGCCCTGCCCGGCTACGGGATCGCGCAGCAGGAGGCGCTGCACCGCGCCCACGTGCTGGTCATCGGGGCCGGCGGCCTCGGCTGCCCGGCGATGCAGTCGCTGGCCTCCGCGGGTGTCGGTCACATCACGGTCATCGACGACGACACCGTCGACATCACCAACATCCACCGCCAGATCCTCTTCGGGGCCTCCGACGTGGGGCGCGTGAAGGTGGAGGTCGCCGCCGAACGTCTCCGGGAGCTGCAGCCGGGCATCGAGGTGACCGCCCTGAACGGGCGTCTCACCGTGGACAACGCGGTGGAGCTCGTCGGCTCCGTCGACCTGGTCCTCGACGGCTCCGACTCCTTCGAGACCAAGTACCTCGTCGCCGACGCCGCCGAGATCACCGGCACCCCCCTGGTGTGGGGCACGGTCCTGCGCTTCCACGGCGACGTGTGCCTGTTCACCTCCGGCCCCGGCGCGCGCGGGGTGGGTCTGCGTGACCTGTTCCCCGAGCAGCCGCGCGGTGACTCCATCCCCGACTGCGCCACCGCCGGCGTCCTCGGCGCCACCACCGCAGTCGTCGGCGGTCTGCTGGCCACCACCGCCATCGGACATCTCGCCGGCCTCGACGTGGTGCCCGGCCGCATGCTCAGCTATGACGCCTTCCCCGGCACGACCCGCACGTTCCAGATCCCCGCGGACCCGGCGCGCACGCTCGTGACCACGCTGGAGCCGTCGTATGGTGGGGACATGTGTGCCGTCAACCCCGCTGAGGCGCTTCTCGACGACGTCCGCGCCGGCAAGGCCCTCCTCCTCGACATCCGCGAGCCCCACGAGAAGATGCTCAACGACTCCCTCGCCGACCTGGACCCGGTGCGTCTGCCGTTGTCGGAGATCTACTCCCCCGACACGATCCGCCGCCGCCTGGGCGACGCGGAGCGGGTGGTCGTGCACTGCGCCTCAGGCGTGCGCTCGGCCGAGTTCTGCGCGCAGTACGCGGAACTCGGCTACGAGTTCATCGACCTGCCCGGCGGGATCAACGGCCTGCGCTGAACTCCGCGATCCTCTCCCCCACCCCGAGGAGCTGGGCGATGGCGGCCACACAGCGGGGCGCCGCCCGGCCGTCACCGTAGGGGTTGACGGCGTTGGCCATGGCGTCGTACGCGGCGGCGTCGTCAAGCAGTTCCCGCACGCCGTCGACGATATCCCGGCGGACCGTACCCACGAGCTTCACCGTGCCGGCCGTGACGGCCTCGGGACGTTCGGTGTTCTCACGCATCACCAGCACCGGCTTACCCAGCGAGGGGGCCTCCTCCTGCACGCCACCTGAATCGGAGAGCACCAGGGTGGAACGCTGCATGAGCTTGGTGAACTGGTCGTAGGGCAACGGGTCGGTGACGATGACGTTGTCCAGGTCCGCGACCTCCGGGAGCACCTTGTCCCGGACCCGGGGGTTGAGGTGCAGCGGCAGGACGAAGTTGACGTCCGGGTAGGTGCGGGCGAGTTCCTGGATCGCGGAACCGATCTCCACCATCGCGTGGAGGTTCTCGCGCCGGTGGGTGGTCACCAGCACCAGGCGGTTCTCGGATGCGACGGCCGCACGGAGCGCCTCATCCCCGAGCTCGGTGTCGAACTCCACGACGGTGAGCAGGGCGTCGATGACCGTGTTGCCGGTGACCACGATGTCCTCCCCCGGGAAGTCCTCCCGGAGCAGATTCTCCCGGGCCGCCTCCGTCGGCGCCAGGTGCAGTGACGCCACCTGGCTGATGAGCCGACGGTTCGCCTCCTCCGGGAACGGGGACTGGATGTTGCCGGTCCGCAGCCCCGCCTCGACGTGGACGACCTTCACCCCCCGGTTGAAGCCGGCCAGCGCCGCCGCCATCGCGGTGGAGGTGTCACCCTGCGAGATGATCACGTCCGGGTTCTCCCGGTCGATGATCTCATCCAGTCCGTGCAGCGCCCGCGACACCAGCTGGTTGAGGGTCTGGCCCGTCCGCATGAGGTTGAGGTCGTGGCGGGGTTCGATGCCGAACATCTCGTTGACCTGGTCCAGCATCTCGCGGTGCTGACCCGTGGTCACGGGGATCGACTCGAAACGCCCGTCACGCTGCAGCTCCGCCAGCAACGAGGCGACCTTGATCGCCTCCGGACGGGTGCCGTAGATGGTCATTACCTTGGGCCTAGACATGATTGCCTCTCTATCTGGTTGTCAGGTGCACACGGGAGCCTGTTACAGCTCGGTGGCGGGGACGAAGGTGTAGCCGAGATCGGTGATGCCGGTGACCAGCTCCTCCAGGTACTCCAGCGGCAGGTACGGGTGGAAGAAGAAGCTCGCCGTGGACTCACGGACCACCAGGTTGCGCTTCGCATTGTCCACCAGGAAGGCCGGCGGGCGGGGCGGGTGGTTGTTCTGCATCTCCTCCGACACGTTGCCCAGGTTCTCCGGCAGGACGGTGATCCCGTAGACGTCATGGACCCGGTAGGGGAAGATCTGCGTGAAGTCCGCCTGATCATCCTCGTGCCTGATGCCGGTGGTCAGTCCTGCGAAGTACTGGACACGCTCATAGCGGTAGTCGTAGCTGCGGGAGATCGCCTCGTAGGCGTTCGGGGACGCTCCGTAGTGCGGGACCTCGAAGATGTGCGGGGAACCCAGACCGGCCTCCACCATGATCTCCCGGCCCCGCTGGAGACGCGCGAGGTGGTCATCCACGCTGTCCCTGCTGACTGGGCCCGTCAGACGGACCCAGGAGTTCTGGCGGCACTCCTCGAACTCGTAGGGAGGGAACTCGGTGGCACTGCACCGCGCGCGGTAGAACTCGTAGTCGGCGGCGGTGCTGGCGCCCTGGTACGGGTTGTGGATGGTGCCGTACTGGTGCGTCGTTCCGTGCTGGATGAGGGTGCCGCCCTTCTCCTGCATGTACTTCAGAGCCTTGACCACATGCGGCCGGTCCAGCAGGGACACGCCGTAGTGGCGGACCGGATCCACGTCCGGGACCTCCGACAGGTGTGCCGGGATCACCGCCACCTGGAAGGGGATGTTGCGCTCGTGGAGGAAGTCCGCGACCCGACGCAGGGTGCGGGGATCGGCCTCGGGGCCGACGTCCTCCAGGCGGACCGCGGCCTTCTTCGTCGGCACCGTCTCCGGGGCCAGCAGATCATAGAGCAGGTCCGCGTACGCCAGGTGGTGGGTGTTCTCCACGATGACGTCCAGGGGGTTGTCCGCGACATAGGTGAGGTTCCCGGAGCGGATCGCCCACGGAAACTCGGTGCCCGGGGCGCCCGCACAGGCCTGCGGGGCCGCCGTGGTACCGCACAGCGCGGTGCCGAGCACCTCCACCTTCGCGGGGTCGGTGATGGCGGGGACGTAGATGAAACCGCTGGCCGGGGAACGGTCGAGGTCCTGATCCTTGTAGCGGATCGTCGTGATCTCATCAGTCTCGTTCACCTGTGAGGCAGCCGGCATCCAGCCGTAGCGCTCGGCGAACTCCTGGGACTCCGGGGAGCCCTCCCAGTCCCCCATCTGGTGGATGTTCGTGCCCGCCCAGAGGACCTTCGTCCGGCCGTCGAGGATGTCCGCCAGCAGGCTGGGCGGGAGGATCTCCTCGAACTTCGTGCCGACGTAGATGACGGCGTCGTAACTGTGCATCTGTCCGGGCTGGTAGTCGATGGCGTGCTGCATCGTCACCTCACCGAAGTGGGTGGCGAGGTTCGCGGTGCCCAACCCGTTGAGGTCGGCGCGTGCACTGCCGGTGTCGTAGAGCACCAGCGTCCGCTTGCCGCCGGCCTGCCCGAACGTGGCCGGGAACGGCTCGTGGTCCGGCTCTACGTCGATGTCGGGGTCGTCCTTGAAGTCCTCGACGAACTCGTGTGCCAGGGCGGACTGCTCGCCCACCCTGATGGTGTCATCCGTGATGAAGTAGAGCAGGTATCCCGCCCCCAGGACGCTCACCACGGAGGCCAGGACGAGCGAGAGTATCGCGAATCGCGTCGAGGCCCTTCGGTTACGGTGTCTGGCTCGGTGAAACATCGTCAATTCACTCCAACGTGTCTGGTGTTCTGCTGACGTTTTCGGGGGTCACTGCTCCACGGCCGTGGATCTCGAGGTCACTGAAACGGACCATCGCATCCTCGGTGTAGAGGCCGATCGTGCCTCCGCGGTACGGGGTTTCGGTGTCGGTGTAGGTGCCCAGGAGAGTGTCCTGCGCGTACACCGTGATGGTGTCGCCCTCGTGGACCACCCGCGCCCGGTGATCCTGGTTGAGGGGGAAACGGGGCAGTCGTCCGGAGGCGAGGAAGCGCTGCTTGCCGGGGTAGTCGGGGTCCTGCTTCGACAGTTCCCACCCGTTGGGTTTCAGCGCGAGGGCGTAGAAGTGGTCGTCGTCCCGGTAGTTCCACAGGATCCATCCGACCTCCCACGGGTTCGGGTTGCCGATCCTCACCTGTTCCTCGGTGTGGACGGTGACCGAGAAGTCGATGTCGCCCGGGTATTCCCCGGTCTGCAGCACCAGGCACGCGTGGGTGCTGTCCGGGGAGTCCGCCGACCTGGGCACCATGCGGACCTCCCGGTCGCTGCCGGTCACCGCACCGTACCCGTCGAAGACCACGTGCCACGGCCCGTGGCTGCTCCCCTCCTTCCACGCGCGGGTGTCGAAGGGGTTGCGCGAGCTGTGCTGGCCACTGGCGTTGGACGGCGGGCTGCATCCCACGGACGCCACTGCGAGTCCCACGGCCATGATCATCACCAGTACCTTCACCAGGTTCATGACCTGCCCGGGAGAGCGGGCGCGGCGACGACCGGTTCCTCCTCAGGTTCACCTTCGGCGATGCCGTGGGCATTCTCCTTGAGCCGCTCGGTCTTGACCCAGCTGTTCTTCTGCAGGACGATCCGGAACACCGCTCTCCAGCCGGCGAGGATCCACAGCAGGGCGTAGAAGACGTAGAGGTGCGCGACCGTCAGGGCCCGGACCACCCCCATGGAGGGCTCGGAACGCTGGTAGATGAGCCCCAGCACCATCGACGGGGCGAAGGCGAAGAGGTAGGTGCTCACCCACAGCCAGGTGAAGTGCGCGGTTCCCTGGTACAGGTCGATCGCCAGGTCCACCGCCCAGAGGAGGAAGGCACCGGTGAAGATGGAGCCGATGAGCAGGATGAACGGGCTGGTCAGGTGGTAGAACAGGTCGATGCGGCGGGAACCGTGCAGGCCGGTGACCACCTCGGGCACCAGGGACCAGGACTGCAGGTGCCCCTGGAACCAGCGGGTGCGCTGCCGCACCCAGCGACGCAGGCTCACCAGTCCCTGCTGGTGGACCGCGACATCCGGGCAGAAGCTAAGGTCCATGCCGGTGAGCAGGATCCGCACGCCGAGGTCGAGGTCCTCGGTGAGGGAATCGGTCCACGGACGGTCGCCGAGCTTCATCAGCGCGGACAGGCGGACGAACTGGCCGTTGCCGCCCAGTCCGGAGCTGCCGAGTTTCACACGGCCGCGCTGGAACACCTGGGTGTAGAGGACGAACTCGTAATCCTGGAAACGGGCGAGCAGGTTGGTATGCCGGTTATTGATGCGCACGCCGATCTGGACGCCCCCGAGCTGCGGATCATCGAAGGCGGGCAGGACGTAGTCGAGGGAACGCTCGTCCATGCGGCCGTCGGCGTCGACGACCACGATGATGGTGGTCGCCGGGTCCGGGTCCGGGATCACCCGGCCCGCGAGGATGTGGCGGATCGCGGCGTTGAGTGCCTGCCCCTTGCCCTTGCGGGCGTCGGGGAGCCTGCGCTGCAGGAGGTGGACACGCGGGTCGTCGAAGGAGCGGACGACGTCGGCGGTCCCGTCATCGGAGCCGTCGTCCACCACCAGGACGTTGGTCCGGGAGTGCCTGATCTGGAGCAGCCGCTCCACGCTGGCGCCGAGGACGCGCTCCTCGTTGAGACAGGGGAGGATGAAGATCACCTGGTAGGGGGTCGCCTCAGGTGAGTCCGGGTCGCGCGGCTGCCAGGACACCTTCCGCACCTGCGAGAGGATGATCATCGCGATCAGATAGCAGACGAAGATGAGTACGAGTGACACCGCGACGACGAGGACAAGGTCGATGCGCTGGCCGTTGATGAGGATCACTGGAGGATCTCCTTCCTGCGGATGTCCGGGACCTTCTTCAGGTTCGACACCGGCAGCGGTTCCCGGTCGACGGTGTTGACCGGGGAGACCCGCACCTCGTTGAGGGGGATCTCCTGTTCGGGGTGGAAGATGACCATCGCAGGCATCTCGGCCTGCCGGGAGACCCGGGCCTCCTCCACCTCCTGGACGGTTGTGACGGGAGTCCTGCCCTTCGGTCGCCATGTCACGAGGAGGACGATGACGACAGTGAGCACGTACGCCAGGAAGAGGACACTGGCGAAACGCAGCAGAGCGCGACTCAGTTCATAGGCCACGTCGGAAAATGTGGCCAAATACAGTGGCACCATGTCCACTCGCTTTCGGGGTCCACGGGTTTATGTAATTGCATTAATCACTATGATAACCAAATTACGTGCCGCCGAAAGCATTTGTGGGATGGGTCCCCCGACAGCCCCCGTCCCGCCCCCACAAAGGGGGTGTTCGTCGGACTTTAGTTAAGACAAATCCATGGATTTCTTCCCCCTACCCCCTTTTTACACCAGAAAAGGGGGTTAATACCTACCGGCCCGCCTGAGAGCCTCTGCCATCGATCCCCCGGCTGCCGGCGCCTGCTTCCGGCGCTGCGGCTTCCTCCGGGCCCGCTGCGGCTGCCCCGGTTCGTCGTCGAGACGCAGGCTGAGGCCGATGCGCTGCCGCTCGACATCAACCTCCATGACCTTCACCCTGACCACCTCACCCGAACGCACCACCTCATGCGGATCGGAGACGAACTTGTCCGACATGGCGGAGACGTGGACGAGGCCGTCCTGGTGGACGCCGACGTCGACAAAGGCGCCGAAGGCGGCCACATTGGTGACCGTTCCCTCGAGGATCATGCCCGGCTTCAGGTCAGAGAGCTTCTCGACGCCCTCCTTGAACGTCGCGGTCCGGAACTCCGGACGCGGGTCACGTCCGGGTTTGTCCAGCTCCGCGATGATGTCCGTGACCGTCGGGATACCGAAGGTGTCGTCGGCGAAATCGGCGGCCCGGAGGCCGGACAGCACCCGCGTGTTACCGATGAGTTCGGCGACCTCCAGGCCGGTGGCCTGCGCGATGCGGGCGACGACCGGGTAGGCCTCCGGGTGGACCGCGGAAGCGTCGAGGGGGTCGCGGCCCCCGGAGATGCGCAGGAAACCGGCGCACTGTTCATAGGCCTTGGGGCCCAGGCGCGGGACCTTGAGCAGGGCCTTCCGGTCGGGGAAGGCACCGTTGTCATCGCGGTGGGCCACGATGTTGCGGGCCACGGTGGCTGACACCCCGGCGACACGCTCGAGCAGCGGGACCGAGGCGGTGTTGAGGTCCACGCCCACCGCATTCACGGCCGACTCCACCACGCCGTCGAGGGTGCGGGCCAGGGCGTGCTGGTTGACGTCGTGCTGGTACTGGCCGACGCCGATGGCCTTGGGGTCGATCTTCACCAGCTCCGCCAGCGGATCCTGCAGGCGGCGGGCGATGGAGACCGCACCACGCAGGGAGACGTCCATGTCCGGGAACTCGGCGGCGGCGATCTCCGAGGCCGAGTACACCGACGCACCCGATTCGCTGACCACCACCGGGGTGGGACGCTTCCCGCCGGCCTCCCTGATCAGGTCCGCGATCTCACCCGCCAGTTTCTCCGTCTCCCGGGAGGCGGTGCCGTTGCCCACGGCCATGAGGTCCACTCCGTGGGTGGCGCACAGACCGGCGAGTTCCTGGCGGGCGGCGTCCCAGCGGTTCTGCGGCTGGTGCGGGTACACGACGGAGGTGGCCAGCACCTTGCCGGTCGGGTCGACGACCGCGCACTTCACGCCGTTGCGGTAGCCCGGGTCCATGCCGAGGGTCGCACGCTGCCCCGCCGGTGCGGCCAGGAGCACGTCGCGGAGGTTACGGGCGAAGACATCGAGGGCACCCTCCTCCGCCTTCTCCTTGAGGCGCATGCGCACGTCCAGGCCGGAGGACACGGCGAGTTTGGTGCGCCAGCCGAAACGGACGGCGTCGGCCAGCCAACGGGACCGCCCCACCGGGAGGGAGAAACGCCCGGCGATCATGCCCTCGTAGACGGTGTCGTCGCCGGCGTCGAGGGTGAGCTGGAGGACCCCCTCGGCCTCGCCGCGCAGGAGGGCGAGGATGCGGTGGGAGGGCAGCTTCGTGAAAGGCTCGGAGAACTCGAAGTAGTCCTTGAACTTGACCCCCTCCTTCTCCCGGCCGGCGACCACGGAGGAGACCAGCTGCCCGGTGCGGAACATCTGCTCGCGCACCTCGCCCACGAGGTCGGCGTCGAGGGCGAAGCGGTCGATGAGGATGGCGCGCGCACCCTCCAGGGCCTTCTTCCCGTCCTCGAATCCCTCCGTGAGGTACCCCGCGGCGAGGGACTCCGGGGAGGCGTCGGGGGTGTCGACAAGCGCGTCGGTGAGTGCCTCGAGCCCCGCGTCCCGGGCGATGTCCGCCTTCGTCCGGCGGCGCTTCCTGAAGGGCAGGTAGAGGTCCTCGAGGCGGGCCTTCGTCTCGCACGCCTGGATGAGTGCGCGCAGGTCCTCGGTGAGTTTGCCCTGCTCCTCGATTGCCTCGAGGATCGTCTGCTTACGGTCCTCGAGTTCACGCAGATAGGTGGCGCGCTCCTCGATGGTGCGCAGCTGGGTGTCGTCGAGTCCGCCGGTGGCCTCCTTGCGGTAGCGGGCGATGAACGGGACGGTGTTGCCCTCGGAGAGCAGGTCGAGCACGGCGCGGATCTGGTCCTCGCGCACCTTGAGTTCACGGGCGATGGTGGTGACGATCATTCGGGTCAGTTTACGCGGGAGGAGTGCGCAGCTGCGCAGTTGTGCTAGTATCAGTAGCACAACTAGCGGAAAGGGCGCCCCATGATCTACGCCGCCATCACCCTGGCCGTCGCACAGGTGACGCTGCTTGTGGTCGCCCTCACCGTGCTCCTGCGCACCCCCACCGACCGGCTCAGCAAGGGCCTGGGACGCTGGGGCTGGGCGGCGGTCGTCATCGTCGCCAACCTCATCGGCCCGATCCTCTTCCTCACCCTGGGCCGCGAACGCACC